>WQYX01000079.1 GCA_009781005.1 Polyangiaceae bacterium
CACGTCCGTTGAATTGGCAACAAAGACGGCAATCGAGGAGTCGCCCGCATCCACCGCATCCCCTGACTGAAATGCGAGATCTGAGATGGTGACGGCAGATGAGACGCCAGAGAGTGTCAACGCCGCATGCGAGTCGGTGGACACTACCTTTGGTTTACTCCCATTGCGTGTCCAGCTTGTGCAGTCGAATCCACCATAGAGCGAGACTGCATGCGTCAGCGTCAGCTTTTCATTGTACTGACCATCGCAAATGTAGATACTTGACCGGGTGCCAAGCGCACCAAGCGCCTCGTTCAAGGTTCCGTAAGGGAATTCCTTTGTGCCGAGACGGGTGTCGGCTCCCTGCTTGTGCCCGTCCACAAACACCCCGTTGTCCGTTGTCAAGCAGGATGGATCTACCACGGGATCGCATGTGTTGGTTCCAGCTTCCGGCACGACGCATTCGTCGTCCATGCAAACAGAAGGGAAAGGAGAGCAGCACAGAAAAGGGCCAGCCCCCGCCACTGCGCCTAATGCAACAAAAAAGTTACGCATGGTCATCTCCTCAAAAGGCTCCGTCAATCAAGACGCCCTGGCATGTTGGAATCACGCGTGCTGTCACGCGTGAGCCTTCCTTCTTCGGTGTTGGCCAAAGCAAGACCACCGCACCCACCGCAAGGGCGCCCGCAGCAACGAACGAGACGGTTGAGACAGTGGCCGTCGTTTTGGCGCTATCCCGCGCCTTGTGAAACTGCGAACAATCATCACTTGTTGTCTGCAAGCAGACGTTGGCATCCTCCGCGTAGGTCTTGCCGTCCGACACGTGACTTTGATGTGCTGCCCAAAACCCAACGCCAAGACCTGCAGCAACAACTGCGAGTCCTCCCGCCGTCACGCCAGCAATGTGCTGGCCCGTCCAGTAACTCTCTTTCGCCTCCTTCGGTGGTGGCATCACTGCTGGCTGTACCGGCGCAGGCGATGCAAGATTCACGTCCTTCGTTTCACCTGCAGCTACCGTAATGTCAATTGTCCGTCCACTTGCAGTCACGCGATGACTACCAGGCTTTACATCGATAGTCTCCAGCGGTGCCTTGCCCTTTACTTCGTCATCGATTGCAATAACCTCCCCACGGTCGGCTGAAATCTTCAAATGTCCCGTTGTCTTCCACAACTCCACGTATGTGACTCCCTTGAGCTCCTGCGCTGCCTTCGGATCTTTCTTTGGACTTGCTAAGTATTCCTTCAGATGTCCGAGTGCCTCCACATAGTGTCCGCCATTTTGCTCACAAATCATGAGATTCAAGAGTACCTGTGCATCACCGGGCGCAAGTCCCAGCATCTGCAAGAAACTGGCTCGGCACTGTTCCCATTTGCCTGCCTCATAGAAACTCACACCTTCCTTGAAGCGCACGTCGGACATCGCGTCGAACACGTTTTCGTCAGCGCGCACTGGACTCGCCCACAAACTTCCAGCCATGGTTATCGCTACCCATGTCTTCGATCTCATTTGTTTCGTTCCTTCTTGAAAAACTTTGACGCTGGCGACACAGACGGTGTCACGGTCGTTGACACCGGTGGAAGTGCCGTCGCAGTCTGTACCGGAGCTACTGGCGGCACTACTGCCTCCGGCGCCACTTCCTTCTTCTCCACCGGCACCGCGGGAGGCGCCGTTGCCGCCACTGGCTTCTTGTGCACAGGCGGCTTCGCCATTGCCGGAGGATGCAACTTAATCGTTGCATCATCAACCGCCGTCGATGTGCTCGCTGCTGCCGGCGCGCTCGTCACCGCATCTGAAACACCCGTTATGCTTGGTGCAGTGCTGACTGCCACACTCGCCGTCACCGGCTCCGCATGACGATTCACCATCGGTTTCGCGATAGCCCTATATACCAAACCAACAGTCACCAAAACTGCCACGACCACGACTGCAGTCAGTCGCTGCTTGTCCGTCACTATCGATAGTACAAGCTCTTTCACCTCCGAAAGCGCCAACGCTATTGGAGCAGGCTCCACTTCCTCTTCTTTCGGCTTTGCCGGCTCTGCGAACACACTCGGAACGGGTTCTTCTTTTCCTTCCTTTGGCTCCTCTTGCACCGCCTCCTGACGCGTCCCTGGACCTTCTGAACCAATCCCCACAAGCGTCTTTTTCTTCGATTTGACTCCCATCGCTCCCAGCGTTGGTCCATCCCACAGCTTACGATTCAATATATCCCTATGAGGCTTGGACCACTGAGTATACTCGATTGGATCCGTCATATCGTCATCAAGATCGCGATCTTCCATCGAAAGTCTCCAAGTCTTTAAAGGGATAAGCCCCGATGACCATCGCCTCTTTCGGAGCGAGTTGGAGCGGGCGAAGGTGGGCGCGCTCTCGGAGTGGGCGGGAGCACGCTCATCGTAGGCGAAGCCGGCGAGCTTGGAGTGGTTGGAGGTGCGCTCGGCACAGGAGCAGGGGGCACAAGAAGAGTCGCGGACGGTGCCGGGATCGACACGTCCGGAGTAGGTGGCTTGAGATAGAAGTAGATAGACAGCGCAGCAAGGACACCAACCACCACGGTAACCCCGGCAGCCACAAATAAAATGGTATCCTTGGACAGCGAGTGATCGGCTGCGGGGGCTGTTGTCGCCTGCACTTTCGGATCTGCTCTGTCCTTCGGTTGCAGTGGCAAGACATCATCCCGGAGGAAAGGCGGAGGGTTCGCATCTATCAATGCGGTTAACACCTTCGTTGCCTCAATGGACTCCTTTGACCAAGGCAGAATCGACATCTTGCCTGGGTTGCGCTCTGCCTGCTGCACACGAGGTGCGGGGCGAGCGCGCATGTGCGAGACAGAACGCTGCGCGCTCGATGCAGAGGGTGTGGAGGAGCGATCATTCGTGTTCGAAGGCGACCCTCCGCCAACGACGACAACAGGGGCAACAGGGACGGGCTCGACGGAGACAGGAGGAGCAGCAGGGACGGAGGTAACGGGGATGGCGAGGCCAGAGGAACCCGCAAGGATAGCAGCCGACGCAACAATGGCAGGGGAAGAGGGAGTACGCGAGCTGTGCGATGATCTATCCCGGGGTTGTGGCGGCTCCGAAACGAACGGACGGGTCGTCACTTCGTTAGTTATGAATAGATGACTGGGCGGTCGAACCCGTGGCTGTAAATCTTCATCTGAGATGACTGGCTGATCGGCAGTAAGCGAGAGCATGAATTTTTCGGTCCACGACCGCTGCTGAGCAGGCCTATACTCAAGCACGATCTGAATCTTTTCGAGTTCCCGTGACACGTCGAGAGAGCTTGGACGTGGTGGGTTCGGTGCCAGCATGCGCGGAAGGAGATCGTCGAGCATCTTACCCGCCACCGAATTGCCAATCAGGTGGCCGATTGGCTCGGGTGTGCCGTCACTTGAAAAGCGGGGGAGCCTTCCCAGTAGCATCACATAGATCGTGAGGGCTAACGAGTAAATGTCCGACGCCCAACCGATGTTCGGGTCCCCCCTTTTTTGTTCGGGCGAGGCATAAGGGAACGTTCCAGGCGCAGGTTTCTCGTGGGCTCCGATACGCCTGAAAAGGCCAAGGTCGATAAGCACTGGAAACGGATCTCCATCGGGCGAATTCACGAGGAAGATATTGCTTGGCTTTATATCGAGATGAGTGAGGCTCTGCCAGTGCAGATGATGCAGCGTAAGGGCTGTATGGCGTCCGAGCTTTAGTATTTCACGGAGCGTGAATGGCCCGCCATAGTCAAGCGCTTCGCGCACGGTTTCCCCATCGAGTCGATCCATAAGGATCCAGGGAGTGCCATCTCTCATTTCGCCAATGTCATGCACGTGGACGATGTTCGGGTGCTTCAACCGAGCAAGGAGTCGTCCCTCTCGCTCGAAACACTCCCTCGCTTCCGCACAGTTCAACCACTTCTTGAGCATGACCTTGAGCGCGAGCCGACGCCCAAGTTTCCAATCCTCCACGTCGAGGACTTCGCCCATTCCACCCGCGCCGAGGTGCCCAGCAACGCGAAACAAGCGGTCCCCTCCCTTCGACTCCATAAATGCGCCGATGTCGGCCCTGTATTTGTGCGCTCGTTTTCCCATGATGCCCATCCGCTGTCGTGAATCGCCGGAGAATAACTCGTTTGGGCTCCCGGCGTCTCGAATTTTTGACTTGCGTGGTCACAGCAAAGCGGCATTCGGCCTCATTACAATGTGCCTAATTCTCACACATCAACGCCACGAAGTATGCGCCGAGACATCACCAAACTCGCCAACAATTTGGTTGACGCCTGCACCATCAATCAAAGCACACAAAGAAATCGCCGAAGAGTTACCCCCCGCCTAGCATGAAGCTGCCTCCACTTGCGGCCATCGAGAGGGCGATCGGGCTTCGAGGAACGTTTTACGGCTTCGTCCGACTGGCTTGACTCGTTGTCGAGCACGGACGGCCATTCGTAGATAATTGGCATATTGGGTCGGTGTGCGCGCTGGATTCGCAAAATTGGAATAACCGGGTGAGGTCACGAAGCCACGCGCTCACGCTCGGCCCGATCATAGTTCTGGATCTCGTATTGCTGGTGGTTGAAGACCTCCGACCACCGCGCCGGCCAACCTGGAAGCGCGTTCGCCACGGCCTGTTCCACCCGTCGCGACCTGGCACGGTGAACGGCCACGTGGATGCCGCCGACTGCGGCGAGGACGAGGAGGCCCATCGGCCACGCCACACGAAAGCCGGAGAGCACGAAGACCGCCCCCACGCCCCACACGATGGCCGCACGCGACGGGACAGCCGCCTCCGCTTGCTCGCGCATCGCGCGCTCAAACGCCGCGTACTCCGCACGCTCGTCGAGCGGTGGCGGACCGGGGCGCGGTCGGGCGATCTCAACCCATTCTGCTTCCTGTCGCGGGGGTGGAAGTTCGTACCAGGGTGCACTCGACGCCGGAAAGACGCGTGAGGTGGGAGCCATCGTGGCGCACCAAGTTACCGGACGAGTTCGGTGGTTGCCACCGAGAACACCGGTACCCCTTCGAGAAGGTCTTTGATGTCGGCGTGGGCGTCAAAACTTCATAGATCCGCCGTGCTTCTCAGTTACGGCCCCCACCGCGCCGCTCGCTACGCTCGCTTTCGCTGTCTTCCCCCCTTGTCACGTGCTCGTCAGGCGGGGGCGTTTTTTCGGCGCCTTTGGCGCTGTCGCCCGCCTTCCTGCGCACGGGAGGAACGCATAGACCGATGTCACTCACCAAGTATTATTGCCGCTGGGAGGTGGCGCGGCATCTTGTTGGATATTCCCGCCAGAATCCGCTCCTGCGTCCGTCTCGGTGTTCGTGCCCGCATCCGTCCCGGTGTCCGTGCCTGCGTCGGTTGTGACCGATGCGTCATAGAAACAGAACTTGATTGCATACAGCGGAAGTTGCATATCCTGATTGTTTGGATCCCGTGGGGGATGCAGCCCAACTCCTTGCGTAGCCGCAGGATCATATGAGTAGACGATCTGCTGCCGCGCGTCTCCATAAACATAGACAACGGCGATGGGGGTGGTTGCCGACCAATCGAAGTATACCCCGTCCGAATTGAGGATAGTCGCGGTCCCTCCGTTGCCCAAGTCGAGGATGCCATCCGCACCGCCAGACCACGTTGCCGAGTAGAGGACACCGGGAGCGCCAGAGTTGCAACTCATGTCTTGAGTAAGCGACTGGCCGGCCGCATTCTCACTCGGCTGGGTTTCGGACTGAACGTCGGAGCCATGAGTGGCGCACGCGCCAATTCCAACTGCGGACGCGAGTGCCATGGGTCCAACATGTATAAGAGCGCTAATGATTCGCATCGAATACCTCCCTTGGAGAGGATGGGACACCTCCGAGTGGACGCTTATCCCATCATCTCGCGATGTCACTCACCAGGTATTATTGCCGCTGGGAGGTGGCGCGGCATCTTGTTGGATATTCCCGCCAGAATCCGCTCCTGCGTCCGTCTCGGTGTTCGTGCCCGCATCCGTCCCGGTGTCAGCGCCTGCGTCGGTTGTGACCGATGCGTCATAGAAACAGAACTTGATTGCATACAACGGAAGTTGCATGTCTCGGTCGTCCGGATTCTTCGGCGGGACTAACCTCTCCCCATGTGTTGCTGCAGGATCATAAGAGTAGACGTTCTGTCTCAGCGCGTCTCCGTAAACATAGACAACAGCAATCGGGGTGGTTGCCGTCCAATCGAAGTATACCCCGTCCGAATTGAGAATGGTTGCGGTCCCTCCGTTGCCCAAGTCGAGAGTGCCGTCCGCGCCGCCAGACCACGTTGCCGAATAGAGGACATCATCGATGGATGCAACGCCAGAGTTGCAACTCATGTCTCGAGTAAGCGGCTGAGCGGCCGCATTCTCACTCGGCTGGGTTTCGGACTGAACGTCGGAGCCATGAGCGGCGCACGCGCCAATTCCAACTGCGGACGCGAGTGCCATGGGTCCAATATGCATAAGAGCGCGGATGAATCGCATCGAATTACCTCCCGTTCACCCGCCCTTTCTGCAATCCGCTCGCCTTAATGTTGCGGCAACCGCGTATGGCATGGCGTGGCGTCGAGGTGCGTACCCTGACCGCCTCGCGCCGTCCGCCTCCCATTTTTTACTACGTCGCTCGTCGACAGCGCACGGCGTGATCCTTCATCCCGCCGCCGAAGACGAGCTCCGAGCGGATCATGCGGTGGTACGAAGATCGCGGCGAAGGTCTCGGCGCGCGCTTTTTGCTCGCCATGCACCGCGTGTTCGGGCGCATCGACACGCTCCCCTTCGCGTTCCCCGAGCACCCCGACGACGCGCGAGCGCGGCGCGCTCTCGTGCGGGGCTGGCCTTACGTCATCGCCTTTGCCATGACGACGGAAGGCGAATCGCTCGTGGTCGCCGTGTACCACGCGAGGCGAGAGCCGGGGTACTGGCGAGATCGGCTCTGACGTTTCGTGCTTGCGT
Source organism: Polyangiaceae bacterium (assembly GCA_009781005.1). Lineage (GTDB taxonomy): Bacteria > Myxococcota_A > Polyangia > Polyangiales > Polyangiaceae > Labilithrix. The sequence continues at coordinate 6,917 of WQYX01000079.1, forward strand.
GCCGCAAAGAGTCGTCGAAAGTCCGCGGCATTGTGTGAAAGCGTGTAGGGCAGCCTGCTGCGCGAAATCGATTCGGCTTCGCCGGCGCCTTCGGCGCTGTCGGCCCGCCTGCGGCGGGACCTCAGGTGGGCGCTGCGGTGCCTGCGCACGTACGATAAGTACGCTTGCGTGGGCTCCTTGCGCTCCGCCCTAGCCTCGATTCGCTCGCGACGGCTGCCCTACACGCTCTGAGCGTAGCGAGCGCGCGGATGGGGCACCTTAAATCTTGTAATCCTTAATCTTATAAAGCAGCGCGCGGTGGCTAATCTCGAGCAATTCGGCAGCGCGCGTCCGGTTGCCACGCGTTTTCTGCAATGCACGGCGAATGAGGATCTCTTCGATCGCGGCGGTTGTTTTCTTGATCGACAGTTCGCCCGATGCAAGCTGCACGGCCACGGGATCGAGCGCCTCACGCAGCCGATCGGGCAGATCCTGCGCGCCAATGACGTCACCGTCGCAAAGGACCATGGCGCGCTCAATCGTGTTTTCGAGTTCGCGGACGTTTCCTGGCCACGCATAATCGAGCAGGAGTTTGCGCGCCTCCGGCGAAAATCCGCGGATCTGCGTGCCCAGACGCGCGTTGTTTCGCGAAAGGAAATGATCCATCAAAAGGGCAACGTCTTCCTTGCGTGAGCGGAGCGGCGGAATCACGATAGGCAAAACGTTGATTCGGTAAAAGAGGTCCTCGCGAAAGCGCCCGGCCTTTGCCTCTGACGCAAGATCGCGATGAGTGGCCGTGATGATGCGCACGTCAATCTTCACGTCGCGTGAATCGCCAAGACGCCGAATCGATTCTTCCTGAAGCACGCGTAAAAGCTTTACTTGGAGGTTTAGCGGCAACTCCCCAATTTCGTCGAGAAAGAGCGTTCCGCCGTCCGCTTCTTCGAATAAGCCTCGCCGGTCGGCACTCGCGTCGGTAAAGGCACCCTTCTTGTGACCGAAGAGTTCGCTTTCGAGCAGATTCTCCGGGATGGCCCCGCAATTGATGGCGATGAAGGGCTCATTCTTGCGGTTCGAACGCTGATGGATGGCGCGCGCGACGAGCTCTTTGCCGACGCCGCTCTCTCCCTGAATGAGCACGGTCGTTTTGAAGTCGGCAATCTTCGTGATGGTGCGAAAGATCTGGGTCATCGCATCGCTGTGCGCAAGAATCGATTCGAACTGACTGTCTTTCTGAATCTGCTCTTTGAGCGCGCGGTTCTCGCGGCGGAGCGCCTCGCGCTCTTCGGCTTTGCGCAGCGCGAGGACGATCTCGTCCGGTTTGAAGGGCTTGCCCACGTAGTCGTACGCGCCGGCCTTCATGGCTTCCAGCGCGAGATCCACCGAACCGTAGGCGCTCATCACGATGACGGTGGCGGTGTTCTGCTTTGCCTTGAGTGTGGCGAGCAGATCGAGCCCGCCCATTTTCGGCATGCGTACGTCCGTCAGGATCACGTCGGGGCCGAAGGACTCCACGAGCAAGAGCGCGCCTTCGGCGCTCTCGGTCACTTCGACCTCGTAGCCATGGCGCTTGAGAAGCGTCTTGAGCACGAGGCGAATGTTCTCTTCGTCGTCGACGACCAGTACGCGGCGCATGAAAAAACAAGCAGGATGAAAGTTCGATACGAACCTACCACTGTAGTGCGGGGAACATGCATGCTTTAGCCTCGAATCGAGGCGAGGTAGATGCAAGCGCGTGAAGACTGGACTCGACCGCCTCCCGGAATTGCACTCTCTAAAAAGAGAGCTCTCAAAATCGCGCGTGGGCCTCGTCGCGCACGCGGCTTCCGTCGATCGACGGCTCGTGCACGTCTTGGACGTCTTGTCGGCGCTCGGCATTGCACCGAAGGTTCTCTTCGGACCCGAACACGGTTGGGCGGGCGCGGCGCAAGACATGATCGGAGTTGGAAACTCCTCTGACGGCTCCTGCTGCTGCGTGCGCATCGTGAGTCTCTACGGCGAACGCTTCGAAGATCTGTCTCCGAAGCCTGTCGATCTCGAAGGGCTCGACGTCATCGTCATCGACATGCAGGACGTTGGCTCGCGTTACTACACCTTCGTATGGACCGCGGTGCTCGTCCTGCGCGCGTGCCGCGCTGCCGGCGTTCGCGTCGTGGTCCTCGATCGACCGAACCCGCTCGGCACCGTGGCGGTCGAAGGCAAGCTTCAGCAGCCGGAGTTCTTGTCGTTCGTCGGTCTCGAGGCGCTTCCCATTCGACATGGTCTCACGCTCGGAGAGATCGTCGCGTGGCGCGCGGCGATCGAGAACTGCGCCGAGCTGGTCACTGTCGTGGGTGTCGAAGGCATCGCTGCGGATGCACACGCCAGCACCTGGGACAGGCCGTTCGTCATGCCGTCACCGAACATGCCCACGTACGAAACGGCCCTCGTCTATCCCGGCGGATGTCTGCTCGAAGGCACGAATCTGTCGGACGGCCGCGGCACCACGCGTCCCTTCGAGCTCACGGGCGCTCCGTGGATTGCGGGCAAGTCCCTGGCTTCGTCCCTCATGGACGCGGATCTGCCGGGATTCGTTGCGCGGCCGGTTTCCTTCGAGCCGACGTTCCACAAGCACGCGAAGTGTTCGTGCGGTGGCGTACAGATCCACGTCACTGATCCGGCAACGTTTCAGCCCGTCGCAACGTACGCCGCGCTCATCGCGCTCGCGCATCATCAGAGCCCGAAGGACTTCCGCTTTCGCACGGAGAGGTACGAATTCGTCGACACGATCCCGGCGTTCGATTTGCTCACCGGATCGTCTGCGGCGCGCGAAGCAATCCTCGCGTTCGCGCCGGCCATGGAAGTCGCAAAGCTCGTCGCGCGGATCGGCGACGAAGAACGCGACGTGATTCGATCCGTGCGCTCTGCATCGCAATCGATCTAACTCCGACCATCATTTGCGGTGGGGCGGATCCAAATCGTCGGCGAGGTAGCTGAGGATGACTTCGTCGAGGGATTTGTCGTTGATGAGATCGTCGCCGAAGATGGAGGATGAGTGCTGGGGCACTCCGTCGAAGGTCGAAGCGGGCCGCGCCTTCGCATAGCGTCCCGCGTGATCCCGCGCTGCATGCTCCCGCGCTGCACGCAACGAAGCGTTCGATTTGGATGGAGCTCCGGTTTTGGAGGAGGACGAGGGCTTGCGGTACGGCTCGGTGGGGACGTCACCTTGCGCAAGCGTGTACCGACCGGCATTCGTTCTGGCGTCGCTCTTGCGCGAAGGGGCCTGGATTCGCTCCGCGTCGGCGGGCTCCTCTTCGCGCTTCGCACCCCGCACAGAACGAGCTCTCGCCTCGGTTCGGAATCCGGGGACAGGCGGACTGCTGTCGCGAAGCAGCGAAATCGACCCAGATGCGGCAAGGACCGCGTCATGGTTGTACGCGAAATCGTTCGCATGTCCCTCGGGCACCTTCGACGTCGTCGCCGCAGCGGGTGAACTACTCGTGGTGGTTTGCGAACCGGCAAGTGCTTTGGTGTCCGAGCCGGCGTTGAGAAGCCGATCGAATTCCCCCTCGCGCAAGGCAGTGATCATTGCCTTATGCTGGTCCTTCATCATCTCGCGGACGACGTCGTCCATCCCGTCGGTGCCGACGTATTCCGCATACGACTTTCGGACGCTCTTCAGGATGCGGCCGCCATCCATGAACAAGTGCGTGATGATGTGCGGACGGTTGACGCCCGAGTCCTCCGTCTGAACATGAAACACGCGGTTTTTGTGTCGGACGTTGTTGTTGAAGCCCAGTAGTAGCGACTGAAACTTGGACATCACGACAACCGTCCAAGGACGCTATCACGGTTTTCGAAGTGCGCTATGCGTGCCACTCTAATTCAATAAGAGCGCTCCAATGTAGGTGTACGGCGTTGCGCGTAGTTAGATACCTACAATGCCCTCCAGGCACCGCTCGCGCGTCTCTCGAATGGTATTCACGTTCATGCGCACGACGTGGTGGCCCGTAGTGATGACGAGCGTATCACCACCAACGTAACCGAGCTTTACGCACGGAACGCCCGCTTGCGTTGCGAGCCGCACGATATCCATTTCATTGTCTTTTTTCACCGAGACGAGAACGCGCGACGGCGCTTCACCGAAAAGTGTGGCAGCCGTCGCTCCTGGCACGGCAACGGTTAGCGTTGCGCCGAGGCACGCACGCGAATCGGGTGCCGTTGCGCAGCACTCGGCAAGGGCGACACCCAGCCCACCGTCAGCCACATCGTGCGCGCTTGCGAGCTTGTGCGCGCGCGCGAGACCGAGCAAGAGTTTCTGAAGTTTTACCTCTGCGTCGAGATCGATGCTCGGGGGAGGTCCGCCGAGACGGCCCGTCTTGAGAGCTTGGTATTCGCTGCCGCCGAGGCCGGCGTCGTTCGCGTGGCCGAGCAAGAGCACCACGTCGCCCTCGTTTTTGAACCACTGCGTGACGATGTCGCCCTCTTCTCGCACGAGTCCCACCGCGGCAACCGTGGGCGTGGGCAAGATCGGAAGGCGCTTTCGCCCGTCACCTTCGCTCGTCTCGTTGTAGAGGCTCACGTTGCCGCTGACGATGGGCACGTCGAGGGCGCGGCATGCGCTGGCGAGCCCGTCGATGGCGCGCGCGAATTGGTCCATCGTCGTCGGCTCTTCGGGGCTCGCGAAGTTGAGGCAGTCCGTGATGCCGATGGGCTCTGCGCCCGAGCAAACGAGGTTGCGGCACACCTCGGCGATGGCCATCTCTGCGCCCGTGTTCGGCGCGAGCTCGCAGAAGCGTGCGTTGCAGTCGACGGCGAACGCGAGGTATTTGTCGAAGACGCTGCTGTCACGCGTGCACAATACACGCACCACGGCCGCGTCCGAACCGGGACGCACCACGGTGCCGCCGCGCACGATGTGATCGTACTGGCGCCAGATCCAAGCGCGTGAGCCGACGTTCGGCGAGCCAAGGAGCGCGAGGAGATCCGCGGTTGGATCCGTGCTCTCGGGCACGGCAACGTCGGCGAGCGTGGGCGCTCGATCTCGCGGGCGGTCGTAGACGGGCGCGTCGTCGGTGAGCACGCCGACGGGGATGTCGGCCGCGATTTTCTTCCCGCCCCGCGGCGGCTCGCCGTCGAGCGGATCATAGCCGGGCGTTGCTTTGACGACCCAGCGCGACGTGTCGGTGACGTGCCCGATGACGGCAGCGTCGAGATCCCATTTCTTGCATATTGCAAGGACTCGTTCTTCGCATCCGCGCTTGGCCACGAGGAGCATGCGCTCCTGCGACTCGCTGAGGAGGATCTCGTACGGCGTCATCTTGCGCGCGCGGCGCGGGACGAGATCGAGATCGATCTCAATGCCGTTGGCTGCGCGCCCGGCCATCTCCACGCTCGACGAGGTGAGGCCGGCAGCGCCCATGTCTTGAATGCCTTCGAGAACGTCGGCCTCGAAGAGTTCGAGACAGGCTTCGAGCAGGAGCTTGCCCATGAACGGATCGCCGACCTGCATGGTCGAGCGCACGCCCTTCTTGATGGAACTTGCCGTTGCGAGCTCGCCTTTGCCTTCCTTGGCCGCGCCGAACTCGTCGGACGCCATCGTTGCCCCGTGAATGCCGTCACGCCCCGTCTTTGCGCCGATGTAGAGAATGGGGTTTCCGATGCCCGCAGCGCGCCCGTAAAAGATGCGGTCCGTGCGAGCCACGCCGCACGTGAACGCGTTGACGAGGATGTTGCCGTCGTACGACGAATCGAACTGCACTTCGCCGCCCACCGTGGGCACGCCGATGGAGTTGCCGTAGCCGCCGATGCCCGCCACCACGCCGCGCAAGAGTTCCGGCGTGCGCGGGTGATCGGGCGCGCCGAAGCGCAGCGAGTTGAGTCCGGCAATGGGCCGCGCGCCCATGGTGAAGACGTCGCGCAAGATGCCGCCCACGCCCGTGGCCGCGCCTTGGTGGGGTTCGATGAAGCTCGGATGGTTGTGCGACTCCATCTTGAAGATCGCTGCGAAGCCGTCACCGATATCGACGACGCCGGCATTCTCTCCCGGCCCTTGGATGACGCGCGGACCTTTGGTTGGCAGTCTTCGAAGATGCACGCGCGACGATTTGTAAGAGCAGTGCTCGCTCCACATGACGCTGAAGACGCCGAGCTCGGTGTACGTGGGCGTACGGCCGAGCGCCTGCTCGATGCGTGCGTACTCTTCGGCCGTCAGTTTGTGCTGTTTGATCACGGCGTCGTCGATGGGGAGATCGCCAGGGAAAGAAGCGCTCATCGCCGCCTTCGTTAGTCGCTCTTTCGCGCTGGGTCCACGGGCTATGCCGTGCTACGTCGAGACCGCCATGCGCGCTGCCGTCGTTCTGTTTCCGGGCCTCAACGCCGACGCCGAGATGATCCGCACGCTCGAACTCGCAGGAGCGAAGGTCCGCACGGTTTGGTACGGCGATACGTCGTTGCCCTCGGGCACCGATCTGGTCGCCATTCCCGGTGGCTTCAGCTACGGCGACTACCTTCGCTGCGGTGCCATCGCAAAGGTCGGCCCCATCATGGAAGCCGTCAAGACGCACGCGGCGCGCGGTGGTTTCGTGATCGGCGTCTGCAACGGCTTTCAGATCTTGACCGAGTGCGCGCTCTTGCCGGGCGCGCTCACGCGCAACCTGCACATGCGCTTCGAGTGCAAAGACGTCTTCGTCAAGACCGCTGCGCAAGGTCCGTTCACGCCGGACAGGGGCCAGATCCTCCGGCTGCCCGTTGCGCACGGCGAAGGCCGTTACCAAGCGAGCCCTGACGTGCTCGCGCGGCTCCATGACGAGGCTCGCATCGCATTCGTGTATTGTACAAGTGATGGCGCGGAGACCCCCGAGGCGAATCCGAACGGTTCGGCGGAGAACGTCGCCGGGATCTACGGCGGCCCGTCGAAGAACGTGCTCGGACTCATGCCCCATCCGGAGCGCATGAGCGAAGACTGCCTCGGTGGTCGCGATGGCCTGCTCCTCTTCACGTCGGTCGTGAACCGAAGCAAGGCTGCTTAGATCGACGCATCGGTTTGCGCAGCAGGCTGGTAAGGCTGGTCGTGGATCTCCTCTACTTCGTTCTCTTCGTCAGCATCCTCATCTTCATCCACGAGTTCGGGCATTTCGCTTTCGCGAAGCTCTTTGGGGTGAAGGTCCTGACGTTCTCCATCGGCTTCGGACCGAAGATCCTCAGGGTTCGAGGCAAGGAGACGGAGTACTGCGTCGCGCTTCTGCCGTTCGGCGGCTTCGTGAAGATGCTGGAAGAGGGCAAGGCAGAAGCGCCGATCCTCCCCGAGGACCGCCTGCGCACGTTCGAGGCGCAGCCGGTCTGGAAGCGCGTCGTCATCGTGCTCGCGGGGCCGGCGATGAACCTCGTCTTCCCGATTGCACTCTACACGTCCGTGTACCTCGAGGATCGCGAGTTCCTTCCGCCGACCGTTGGCGCGGTCTTCCCTGGCAAGCCGGCCGACGGCAAACTTTATCCCGGCGACACCATCGTCTCGGTCGGCGATGAGAAGGTCGCGAGCTTCCCGGACGTGCAGAAAGCGTTCGCAAAGCACGCGGGCATGCACGTGCTCGTGACCGTGGAGCGCGATGGCAAGCCCATCACGGTCACCGTCACGCCCGCAGACGAGATCGAAGTCGTGGAGCCGAGCGAGCTCGAACTCTACGAACGCGTCGGACGTGTCGGCATTGCGCCCGCGTACGCCGCGCCGGTCATCGGCATCTCGCGCACCGATTCGCCCGCGTGGCGCGCGGGTCTTCGCACGTTCGACCGCATCACCGAAATCAACGGGCGCAAGGTCGACACCTTCGTGGATCTCCTGCGAACGCTCACGCAAAACCGCGGTGACGCCGTGCGCGTGACGTACGTGCGCCCGGTGCCGCTCTCGAACGCGCTCGGCGGCCTGTGCGACGTCGCCGTGCTCGAGACCGGCATCGCCTCGGTCACGCCGCTTGCGCGCACCGAGGGCGGTGCGGTGCGCGAGGGCGATCCGGATGCGCGCGCAAAGGACGTCCTCGATCGCACGGGAATCGAGAGCGCCGAGATGTACGTCGCGTTCGTGCCCAGAGGATCGAGCGAGTGGCGTGCGGGGCTTCGCTCCGGCGACCGCATCACGCACCTCGACGGCGTTCCGCAGCGCATGTGGAAGGTGGACCGCCGCGGCGGCCATGCCCTGCACGACACCACCATGGTGGGAGCGCTGCTCGCCGAGCCGAACAGGCTCCATGAGCTCGTATGGACGCGCGACGGCGAACGCATGAGCGGCACCTTCCAGCTTCGCAAGGAGCGATGGGACGACGAGCTCGGTCAGCATTACGAGCGCTACGTTTTCCGCACCACGCACTGGATGCCGCGCACCCCGAGCAAACTCGTACCGAATCCGCATCTGGGTCTTTACGCGCTCAAGCACGGACTCGAAGAGACGAAGAACGCCATCGAGTTCATCATCGTCGGCTTCGTGCGCATCCTGCAGGGTCGCGTAAGCCTGGCAACGGTGAGCGGCCCCATCACGCTCTATGACGTGGCAGGTGACGCAGGCTCCAAGGGCGCGACGTATTTCGTGTGGGCCATGGCCGTGACGAGCGTGAACCTCGGACTCATCAATCTCCTGCCCATCCCGGTCCTCGACGGTGGCTACCTGATGCTCCTCTTTTTGGAAGGGGTGCGCCGGCGTCCCCTCAGCCTGCGCGTCCGGGAAGCATCGAGCCTCATCGGTATAAGCATTCTCGTCGTGCTCATGCTCGTGGCATTCAAGAATGACGTATCGAGGAAATGGGACGTCCTCGCGATTCAGCTGCGCGACATCACGAAATAGTAGGAGCCCCATCCGCCATGGCTTCGCCTGCGGCTTGCCATGGCCGGCTTCCCCTGGGCGGTGCTCGTCGGCCAGGCTTCGCCTGGCCTCCTGCGCGCCGCCGGGGAAGCCCGCAACTGCTGCATCACGGTGATCGGACGCGGTCATGCAACTGACTTGTTGCATGACAATTCTGCTTCAATGGAGCCGCCGGTCTTGCCGGCGGATGATGATTCTTTGCCGCACCCGTTGCAGGGATCAAATATCGAAGTAGAGACAGAACTCGTGGGGTGTGGGGCGCATACGGATGGGGGTGAGTTCCTTGGTGCGCTTGTAATCCAGCCACTCGAAAACGGAGTCCTTGGTGAAGACGTCGCCGCGGAGGAGAAAGTCGTGATCGCGTTCGAGGGCATCGAGGGCTTCCTCGAGGCTGCCCGGCATATGCGGGACGTTCGTGAGCTCCTCCGGTGACAACGCGTAGATATCCTTGTCGAGAGGATCTCCCGGATCGATCTTGTTCTGAATGCCGTCGATGCCTGCGAGCATCATGGCCGCGAACGCGAGGTACGGGTTGCAGCTCGGATCCGGGAAGCGCACTTCGATGCGGCGTGTCTTTGGCGACGGTCCGGTAATTGGGATTCGGACCGAAGCGGACCGGTTGCGGCTCGAATAGGCAAGGTTGACGGGCGCTTCGAAGCCCGGAACGAGGCGGCGGTAGCTGTTCGTGGTTGGGTTGGTGAACGCCGCGAGCGTTTTGGCGTGCTTGATGATGCCACCGATGTAATGCAAGGCGAGCTGGGAGAGGCCTGCATACCCATCTCCATTGAAGAGGGGCTTGCCCTCCTTCCAGAGCGATTGATGGACGTGCATCCCGGAGCCGTTGTCACCGAAGAGTGGCTTCGGCATGAACGTGGCTGCTTTGCCGTGCTTGCGAGCAACGTTCCGGACGATGTACTTGAACCACATGAGTTGATCGGCGCAAGAGAGCAGCCGATTGTATTTGATGCCGATCTCGCACTGACCGCCCGAGGCAACTTCGTGGTGCCCCACCTCGACTTCAACGCCTGAAGCCTCCAGTGCAAGCATCATTTCCATGCGGATGTTCGCGAGTGTGTCGGTTGGCGGAACGGGAAAGTAGCCTTCCTTGGTGCGCGTCTTGTAACCGAGGTTTGGGTATTCCTCGCGGCCCGAGTTCCAGGCCCCTTCCGCACTGTCGAGAAAGTAATATCCCTCGTTTGCTTTCGAATGATCGAAACGCACGTCGTCGAAAAGGAAAAACTCCGCCTCGGGGCCCATGTAAGACGTGTCGGCGATCCCGGTTTGGCGCAAATACGCTTCGGCCTTCCTTGCGATGTGGCGCGGATCGCGCGAATACGGTTGTTTGGTAATCGGATCGTAAACGGAGCAGATGAGCGAGAGCGTGGGATGAGCAAAGAACGGATCGAGATTGGCGCTCTCCGCATCTGGGATCATGGTCATGTCCGAGGCGTTGATGGGCTGCCATCCGCGCACCGACGATCCGTCGAATTGGATGCCGTCTTCGAACAGGGCTTCGTCGAGGCGGTGGGCAGGCAGCGTCGTATGCTGCCAAATCCCCGGATAGTCGATGAACTTGAGATCGACGAATTTGACGTCGTTCTTTTGTGCGAACTCGATGACTTCCTTCGGCTTCATGGGATTCCTTTTGCGCAGCAGTTTTCCAGATGAGAACTTAGGCCGCTTTCAAGTTGACGCGAGGTCGAGGCGGGGCCGAGGAGCGGACCGGAACAGCCTCTTTTGGCTTTGAGGACCGCACCGCAGGCCCCAACGATGAGATCGCGTCAAATCGAAAGCGGTCAGATGGCGTCTTTGCCTCGCTCGCCTGTGCGTATACGAATGGCTTCTTCGACGGGACTCACGAAGATCTTCCCGTCCCCGATGCGTCCTGTCTTTGCTGACTTCTCGACGGCGTCGAGGACGTCGTGCACGAGCTCGTCATCCACGACGATTTCGATCTTCACCTTTGGCACGAAGTCGACGACGTATGCCGATCCTCGGTAGACCTCTTTCTTGCCGCCCGTGCGACCGAAGCCTTTCACTTCCGTGACGGTCATCCCTTGCACTCCAACCTCGCTAAGGGCGTCCTTCACTTCGTCGAGTTTGAACGGCTTGATGATGGCCTCGATCTTCTTCATTTCTTGGCTCGCGCAGGAAAGGTTGACGAGGCGAATCTGCCCCATCGACGTTTCGGCATTGTTTCGCGAAAGCGTCATGTGCGATTTGGCACTCCTGCCGGAAGTATTCCGGCAGGAGTGCTAGCAAAGCCGCGGGAGCGGCTTTTCGGAGGGGTGAATTGCCCGCGAAAGCGGGCAAGAGGGGGCGCCGCGCCCCCTCGAGACAAGTGAACACGACGGGTTTCCGCGAAGCGGAAACGCGTAGCCCGGAACGAAGTTCCGGCAGTAGTGTTAAGCGCGACGGATGACTCGACTTCTTCTTGGCAATTACCCTACACCCATCGAACTTTTCTCCTTGGCGGGTGACGATGGCGTGACGCTTTTCGTCAAGCGCGACGACCAATCGAGTGCGCTTTACGGCGGTAACAAGGTCCGAAAACTCGAATGGTTGCTCGGCGCCGCGCGCGATCGGGGACGTCGTCGTATCCTCACCGTCGGCGCGGTGGGTAGCCACCAGGTCGTTGCAACGGCACTCTTCGGTGCGCACCTCGGTTTTGACGTGGAGGCCGTGCTCGTCCCGCAGCCGGCATCGCAGCATGCTGCACGCAACCTGCACGTTGCACTGTCGCACGGCCTCTCGGCAGTCGCCGCGTCGACGTGGACGGCGATTCCGGCGCTCGTGCCTGCGCGCATGCGACCGGGCACGTTCTTCATTCCGCTCGGTGGGTCGAACGCGCTTGGATCGCGCGGATTCGTCGAGGCCGCAGCGGAGGTCGGAGCGCAGATTGCACGCGGTGAAATGCCCGAACCGGAGGCCGTGGTGGTAGCTCTCGGCTCGGGCGGCACCGTTGCGGGACTCGCCACGGGTTTCGAAAAACTCGGCATGCGATCGCGCATCATCGGCGTCGCAATCTCGCGTCCGCCGGCGGCGCTCTTCGCTTTAGCGCGCGTCTTGACGATGCGCACTGCGGCGTGTGCAGGATTGCCCTATGCCGCACAACTTCGCGCGGCAAGGCGTATCGAGGTCGCCGGGGATTGGGTGGGGCCCGGTTACGGGTACTCTACACGCGACGGTCGGGCCGCCGTGGCCGAAGCGGCATTGGCCGGACTCACGCTCGATCCGACGTACACGGCGAAAGCATTCGCATGTGCGTTGAAGCTCGCGCGTGAATCTGCGCGACGCGGAAAGACGATTCTTTATTGGCATACGCTGTCGACGGTGCCGCTCGATCCACTCATCGATCCGAGCGTTGAAATCCCGCCGAACCTCGCGCGCCTTCTATTGTGACGTTTCGCGCACCCACGCGCGTGCACCTTCGAGATCCGTCATGGGGAAAGTCCGGATCTCCATATGGCTGACCGCGGCGAAAAACCGGGCCAACGGACCAATCCAGCCTTTGTCCGTGACGACCGCGCAGCGGCCGAATTTGTTGAGATGGGAGAAGGTGTAATTGAGATCACGCCACCAGAGACCAGGGGATATTTTGCCTATTCGGCGGACCACCTCGACCGCCTTGATGCGCGGATGCTGGGCGATCAATTCGTCAATTGCTTTTACTGCCGCTTCGAAGTCCGCACGGTCAATGTCGCCGTCCACCGTAACTTCGAGGACGCCAGCCGTTTTGTCTGTCGTGAGTTCGAGCATCGTCAATTACCTCGACGCTACTTTACCATTCTCCGAATCGAGCATGCGTCCGAGAAGATCTTGGAGGAGCTGCCTGTCCGAGGCATTGAGCCGCTCGATGAGCGGCGTCAGAGATTGCTGCACCTGTGCGTGCATCTGCTCTCCGAGCTTGGTGCCTTCGCGCGTGAGAAAGACGTCGACCGCGCGGCCGTCTTCCGCACTTGGAGCTCGCGCCATGAGCCCACGCCTTTCCGCCCGGTCGACGAGCCCGGTCATCGTCGACTTCTCGAGACCCAGGTAGTCGGCAAGAGCAGCCATCCTGAGGCGCCGATCTCGCAGAATCCCGCAGACGCGGAGCTGAGTGAGAGAGAGCGCGTGATCGGCGCCGATCTTGTTGAGGACAGCCATCGTGACGAACGCAGCTTGCACGAGAGCGTCGACCAATTCTTCACTAGAACGCGCATCGGATCGCTTTGGCGACTTCGGTTTCATCGTCTCACATTCCATCTTGACATAGTTCGCAACACGAACCAATATTAGTTCGTGTTGCGAACTATGAGCGAGTTCACGAGGCGCTTCCTCCGCTTGTCCACACCGGCACTGGCCACGAGCTTTGTCGTCGTGGCTGTCACGGGAATCGTGATGTTCCTCCATGATGGCGCAGCATCACGTGGAGTTCACGAGTTGGCAGGCATCGCCATGGTTGGTGCGACGGGTCTTCATGTCGCTCGCAACTGGAAGGCGCTGCTCGCGTATCGATATCGTGCGCTCTACCTGACCGTTGCTGCACTGATAGCCGTCGCATCGCTTGCCGTTGCATTTCTAGGCACTGGGCGAGGTGGTTTGGATGCGTGGCGGATGCGAGTAGAGCATGCGTCGCTCGTCGAGCTCGCTCCCGTCCTCCATGAGACCCCCGCCCGCCTTGTCGCGCATTTGCAAGAGGCCGGCTTCAATGGTGTGACGCCGGAAGCGTCGCCCGCGCAGATCGCAACTGCATCGCACAAGAGCGGTCGCGATGTCCTGGAAGCTCTGGTCGTGACTGCGCGCGCGGCCAGCCAAAAAACAGAATCCGAATCAAGGAGAATCCCATGAAAGCTGCTGTTGTCACGTCCTTCGAGAATCCACCTCGCTACGAAGACTTTGCCGAGCCGGTACCCAGAAGCCAGGACGAAATGCTGGTCGATGTGCTCGCGACCGGTCTGCATCCCCTCGTGCGCTCGAAGGCGAGCGGCTCGCACTACACGAGCACGGGCGCACTGCCACTCGTTCCGGGCGTCGACGGTGTCGGGCGCGGTGCAGACGGCAAGCTTCGCTACTTCGTGCTTGACAACCCGCAGATGGGATCAATGGCCGACAAAGCCGTGATCGAAGTGAGGCGCAGTCTCGTCCTTCCGCCTGGCACCGATCCCGTCGCGGTCGCGGCGGGGATGAATCCGGCAATGGGATCATGGCTCGCTCTGCGTCGGCGCGTACCCTTCGAGAAAGGACAGAAGGTGCTCATTCTCGGAGCGACGGGGAGCGCTGGAAGCATGGCCGTGCAGGTGGCGCGGCACTTGGGCGCATCGCAGATCATTGCTGCGGGCCGCGATGCGCGAAAGCTCGCAACGCTCTCCGCGCTCGGCGCCACGGACGTCGTGACGTTAGAAGACGCTCGGCTTGGGTCGCTCGCGCGCGACGTCGACGTCGTGCTCGACATCATCTGGGGCGAGAGCGTGGGGCAGACGATGGTTGCAATCATCACCGATCGCACCGATCGCGGCCGCCCGCTCACGTGGATTCAAATCGGCTCGGTCGCCGGACAAACGGCCGCCATCCCATCGGCTGTCTTGCGCTCCGCACGCCTGCAAATCGTCGGCAGCGGGATTGGCTCGGTGCCCGGCCGGGACATCGTCGAAGAGTTGCCAGCCCTGGTGAACGAGATCGTGCGCGGCACGCTCCGCGTCGACGCGAAGATCATCCCGCTCTCCAACGTGGAGCACGCGTGGGCCGCCCACACCAGCGAGCGCATCGTCTTCATTAAGTAGCCCCATCCGCCATGGCTACGCCTACGGCTTGCCATGGCCGCCTTCCCCTTGTCACGTGCTCGTCGGCGTGCAAGGCACGCCTCCTGCGCACGGACGGGGAAGGCTTTCAGATCTGGTAGAGCCCCTTGTCCGTGACCTCGTCACGCTTCTTTTCGATGATCTCCTCCACAGAGAAGGGACCGTACCAGCGCACCTGCACGAGCTGATAGTTGCTTGTGATCACGGCGCGTGAAGATATCAGAGCATGTTTACCAGCCTGCTGCGCAAATCGATGCGTCGGTTGGGCGCTGCGCTCCGTGCTCAAAGGCCTTAAGCCTGTTCCGCCCGGTGCTCGCGCTCCGCCCTAGCCCGGATCATTCATGACGCGATTTCTGCAGACGACCGAGACCGCAGCGAAAAGGGCGCACGCCGTATCGCAGGACCGAGGCGTACTGTACGTACGCCGCAGGTCCGAGAAACGCCGTACGTCCTTTGCAGCAAAGGG
>WQYX01000080.1 GCA_009781005.1 Polyangiaceae bacterium
CCTCGTCAACGCCATCCAGCGCGATGGTCGCCCCTGGACTCCCACTCTACTTCCCACCCCCGCGTGAACAAAATGGCCTTGACTCCAATCACACCTGCTTCCCCCGGCCTCGTGCTCGTCAGGGCCGCAGCGGCCCTTCCTGCGCGCGGGCTGGGGAAGGCTGTTCCGGTCCGCTCCCTCGGCCCCGCCGCGAACCCCGAGCAGGTTGCGGACCGAGTATTTTGACCGAGTTCCGAGCAGCGCGAGGCGCTCCGACGAGAGCTGCTTGTGCAGCTCGAGGAGGAGCAACGAAGCGATGCGATGGAAATCGGCCAAAAGACGACGGGAGCAACCTACGAGGGGTTCGAAACCTCGCGCCAACTTGAAAGCGGTCTAAAAGGTTCCAATGGTTATGCGCGCCGCATTGTTCGACATGGATCGCACTCTCGTTCGCAAAGAGACCGCGAGCCTGTATGTCCGCTACCAGCGGGCGATTGGCGAAGCGAGCCCGCGCGATTCGCTGCGCGCTCTTTATTGGGTCCTGCAATATACGCTCTCGGTGATCGACGCTCCCGAGGTCGCCGCGCGCGTGTTCGCCGAGCTCCGTGGAAAAGCGGAGGCGCCGCTCGCGCTGCGGTGTGACGACTGGTTTCGTCGCTACGTCGAGCGGCATGTGTGCGATCTCGGCCGTCGCGCAGTCGAAGATCACCGTGCACGCGGCGAGCTCGTCGCGATCGTCACGGGAGCATCCGCGTATGCGGCGCGTCCGCTCGCACGGCGGCTCGGCATTCCGCATCTCGTCTCCTCGGAGCTCGAAGTCGATGACCGAGGACTCTTCACCGGCAAAGTCGTTGCGCCACTCTGCTTTGGTGTCGGCAAGGTGGAGCGCGCGCAGCGTCTCGCGAACGAGCAAGGTTTTTTGCTGGAAGATGCAACCTTCTACAGCGACTCGTACACGGACCTTCCGCTGCTCGAACTCGTTCGCGAGCCCGTCGCAGTCAACCCAGATCTCCGGCTCAGGCGCATTGCGCGAAGGCGCGGCTGGAAGATCGTGGCGTGGTAAGCAGCGGACTTTAATTTTTTAAGGAAGCGCATGACCACTCCCACTACGCAACTCACCCAGGTCCGCGTCGAGGGCTTCCGGTCGATCAAAGACGCGACCGTCGACCTCGGTCCCATCAACGTCCTCATCGGCCCGAACGGATCTGGCAAGTCGAACCTGCTCACCGCGCTGCGCCTGCCATCGATCATGCGCGCGCAGGGTCTACGTCTCTTCGTCGGCAAGGAAGGCGGCGCATCGAGGCTCCTGCACTACGGGGCGGAGACCACTAAGGAGTTCGAAATCGACCTCACGTTCACCGAGGATTCGGAGCGCTGGGGTTCGGAGCGTTGGGGCTACGAAGCGCGCCTGGGGCAGCGGGCAGGTGAGTCGCTGGTGTTCGTCAAAGAGTTGCTCTCGCTCGAGTCGGACAGGAGGGATGGCGCATGGCTCGACATCGGCAAGGGCCATCTCGAGTCGCAGATGGCCCGCGCGCAAGGGTGGCCGCATACGCTCTCGAGGGTGGAGCAGCTCGTTGGGGGCATGGGCTTCTTCCACTTTCACAACACGTCGTCGACCTCGCCACTTCGGCAGAATGCGAGGCAGGCTGACAGCAAGTACCTGCACTCCGACGGCTCGAACCTCGCTGCGTTGCTCTACCGACTAAAGCGGAGCGCGGGCGAGGATGCGCGCGTCTCGTGGAGTCTGCTCGAAGGGCTCGTTCGACGGGTTGCACCCTTCATCAAGACGCTTGATCCCGATCTCGTTGACCCCGATAACCCCGACGCCTCCTCGGTGCGCCTCCATTGGACCGACGAGCGCAATCACCGCTTTGATGCCCACGATCTTTCGGATGGCACGCTCCGATCCATCGCGCTGTTCGCGGCGTTGACTCAGCCACCGTCGACGCGGCCTGCATTCATCACCATCGACGAGCCCGAGCTCGGACTGCATCCCGCCGCGATTTCGCTCTTCGCGGCATTGGTGCGCTCGGCCTCGGCTCACTCGCAGATTCTCCTCGCGACCCAGTCCCCCGCGCTGCTTGACGAGTTCGCGACAGACGAGATCGTCGTTGTAGAGCGTGCGGGCGGAGAGACGTCGTTCACGCGCCTCGATCCCAAACAGCTCGAAGCATGGCTCGAGGACTACAGCCTCTCCGAGCTGTACGACAAGAATGTCCTTGGAGGCCGTCCGTGACTCGCCTGTTCGTCATCGTCGAAGGCGACACCGAGCAGGAGTTCGTCAAGCATTGCTTGGCTCCCCATCTTCACGCTCTGCATGTGTGGACGACGCCGATCGAAGTCACCACCCTGGCTACAACAAAAAGACCCACGGCCCCCTCGTCACGGCCAAGGTCGGAATCGACAGCCTCAAACAGCGCTGTCCGCGCTTCAGTGCGTGGGTCTCGCAGCTCGAGGCATTGGGATAACGGCTTGTCGGCTGACGTGCGGATCGACTAACTCGATGTCCAAATGAATCTCGAGTTGCCGCTCCCTTTGATCGATCGAATCGTCGCGCGCGCACTCGAGGAAGATCTCGGTGCGGGCGACATCACGACGGAGGCATGCATCCCCGAAGAGCAGCGCGCCGTCGCGCGCGGTGTCGCGCGCAAGGAGCTCGTGTGCTGCGGCGTCCCCGTGGCCAGGCGCGTCTTCGAGACCGTCGACCCGTCGTTGCGCTTCGAGGCGTTCGTCGCCGAGGGTGCGAAAGTCGCGCCGAAGACGACGTTGTTCTCCGTTGCGGGATCGGCGTGCGCCATCCTCATGGGTGAGCGTGTCGCGTTGAATCTCGTGCAGCGAATGAGCGGCGTCGCAACCCTGACACGACGCTACGTCGACGCGTTGCCAGCGGGGAGCTCCACGCGCGTGACGGATACGCGCAAAACCACGCCGGGGTTGCGCCTGCTCGAACGCTATGCCGTGCGCAAGGGTGGAGGAAAGAACCACCGCAACGATCTCGGCTCTGCGGTCCTCATCAAAGACAACCACATCGTTGCATCCGGTGGTGTTCGCAAAGCGATTGAAGCTGCGCGCGCACGTGCGCCGCATACGAGCCGCATCGAGTGCGAGGTGGACTCGCTCGATCAGCTCGATGAGGCGCTCGATGCGCGCGCGGACATCGTGCTGCTCGACAACATGGATACGGCGACCATCGAGCAAGCCGTTCGCCGCACGCGCGGCCGCGCCATGCTCGAAGCGTCTGGTGGGATCACGTTCGAACGCATTGCCGAACTCGCGCGCGCGGGCGTCGACGCCATCAGCGTTGGCGCGCTCACGTATGCAGCGCCCGCGGTCGACATTGGTCTCGACTTCGAGGTGTGAGCGGATGCTCTCGCGCGTCGCGCCGGATCTCGAGCACGCGGCGGCTGCGATCGCTGCGCGCGGAGGACAACTCGGCAGCCGATTGATCTTTGTCGACGAGACCGAGTCGACGAACGACGACGCGAAGCGCGGAGCGAAGGACGGAGCTTTGCACGGAACGGTCTGGCTCGCAGAATCGCAGACCCGCGGCCGCGGACGGCAAGGGCGAAGCTGGTTCTCGCAGCGTGGAGAGAACCTCCTCTTCTCCGTTCTCCTTCGGATCGCGTGCGCACCGTCGCGCGTGCCGCCCGTGTCGCTTGCATGCGGGCTCGCGGTGCGCGATGCGGTGGCGGCCGCCCTTGGTGACGACGCGTCGGTGCTCGTGAAGTGGCCGAACGACGTTCTCATCAAGCGCCCCAGCGATGGCCGCGCACGCAAGGTTGCCGGCATCCTCCCCGAGTCTACGGTTGCTGGAGCGCGCACCGCGCATATCGTTGTCGGCATCGGGATCAACGTGCACACGCGGGCGCTGCCAGAGGATCTCTCAGACATCGCCACTTCCCTCGCCATCGAGCGTGCCGAGCGAGGTTTTCAAGGCGCGCCGGATCGGGCCAGCATTCTCGCGGACGTACTCGCGGCGCTCGATCACGATGTCGAGCATGTTGCGCATCGAGGACTCGGCTTGGTGCACGATAGGCTTTCCCGCTACGACGCCGCGTTTGGTCGTGAGGTGGATGGCGGCGCGAACGGCGTGCTCGGCATCGCGTGCGGCATCGATCCGGACGGCCGGCTGCTCGTGCGGAACGCGGAGGGCATCATCAAGCACGTGAGCTCCGGCGAAGTCCGCGTGCGGATGATCTAGCTAGTCCTATCGTGCAGGATATATCGTTAGCTGGTGAACTCCCCGTACCGCGAGAGCCAGGAGGTAGCACCCGCACGCAAAGCGCCCGAGCGTCTCGAGTGTGCGCTCCACGATGGAGAGAAGGGGCGCTGGGTGCGCGCCATGATCGTGAAGGCGTGGCTTACCCTTACTGTCGTCGCCCTGCTCTGGTTCCGTGGCACATACCTCGTTGCGATCTTTGCGGCGCTCGTCGGCTTGCTTTGGGCTTTGCGCGACTACCGCAGTCGACGGGGAACGAACGTTGTGTTCTGCGTGCAAAACGATCGAGTCTCCGTGGAACTTCGCGACGGCAAATCGTTAGATTTCGCACTCGACGACCTCCTCGAGGTGCAGCTCGACACAAGGGCTCGCTCGAAGAACGTGACCATGGCTCGCGGCGACGGCCTGAACACCATCTTCGGAGCGGCATCGAACCTCAACATCGACATCGACGTTTCCCGTATCGAACTCGTGTTCGAGGACAACAAGACGACTCTGCTCGATCAGGAGTTCATCAGCGCATTGCTGGCCACCGATCACATGCGTTCGATTCGTCTGTTTCTCCGCGCGCACGGTTGGAAGCCCATCGACGAGCGACAGATCGCGGAGGACGAAGCGTCCTGAGAGGGTGTCTACCAGCCTGCTGCGCGCGGCGGTTTGCTCTTTCCTGTCATGGAGGTCACGGAAATCTGCAATACCGTGACGGCCGCGAATTTTTGGTATTTTGGCTTTCCCACGAAACCATGGCGTTTCATGAGGATATCCAGAGCATGAATCTTCTGCGCATTGTCCGTCACGACGGAAATCTGTCCTTCGCCCATGACACTTTGGAATTCGGCAGTCCAGTCGCAGGCTCTTTCTTCTGCCGTCAATAATTTGTAGCAGCAATCGGCTTCGAAGCACGCGTTGCTATTTTTCGCGATCATATCCAGTTTTCTGCCTTCGGAAGCACTGTGAAAATAGATCGTGATATTTCCGTCCGTCACCTCATAAGCAAAGTTCACTGGCACAATATATGGCTTGTTGTCCACACACAGGCCAACACGAATCACGTCGCATTGGTCCAAGACTGCAAGAATGTTGGATAGGCCAAGGATTTCTCTGTCGCTTCTTCTCAAGTTAGCTCCTTAACTCCTTAACAACGTGGTTCGCGTAGACCGTGCGGGACCATAGCGCGTTCGAGGATGGCGAAGAGTCCTTGCGCGATGAGTGCGAGGCCGGCGGCAGGGAGGGCTCCTTCGAGAATGGTGGGCACGTCGTTGAGTGCGAGGCCCGTGCTAATGGGTTCTCCGAATCCTCCAGCGCCAATGAATGCGGCGATGGTGGCGCTGCCAACGGCAACGACGGCGCTCGTTTTGATGCCGGCGATGACCGTGCGCGACGCGAGAGGGAGCTCGATGTGCCAGAGGCGCTCACCGGGCGAGAGGCCCAGCGCCAGGGCGGCTTCACGCAACTCGTCGGGGATCGATGCAAGCCCTGCATGCGTGTTTCGAACGATCGGCAAGAGGCCATAAAGGAAAAGTGCCAGCAAAGCCGGCACGGTGCCGATGCCGAAAATCGGAATGAAAAAGCAAAAGAGGGCAAGGGACGGAATGGTTTGCACGATTCCGGTCACGCCGAGCAGGGCCACGCCGAGGCGAGGGCGCGCATGCGCGAGAATGCCGAGGGGGATGCCAAGCAGCGCTGCAAGGATGAGCGAGACCGCGACGAGCATGACATGACGCGGTCCGTGACGGAGGATGACCTCCCACGTGCCGACCAAGAGTTGCCGTACTGGCGATGAAGGCGGCGATGTGCGGGTGCCTTGGTTCGAGAGGAAGTCTTTCGCGACGCGATTGAAGGGGACGCCATCGAGCTCCACGCGTGCGTTGAGGCGTTGCATGGTCTCCGCGTTGATGGCGCCGCGGAGCCGCTCGAGTACGCGCCCGAAATTAGATGCATGTTGCAACAGGTCGGTCCGGTAGACCAGGACCGCGTCGTACGAGGGAAAAAAGGAACGATCGTCCTTCAGCGTCACGAGATCATAGCGCGTGATTTTGGCGTCCGTCGTGTACACGTCGACGATGTCGGCCGTGCCTCGTGAGATCGCCTCGTATGCGAGCGCGTGATCGAGCAGTCGTGGAGTCAAGGCCTCGATGCCGTAGCGCGCACACAGGCCCGGCCAGCCATCGCTTCGCCCCGCGAACTCGTGACTGAGCGCGACGCGGAGCTCCGGATGCATGCGCAGATCCGACAGAACGTGAAGACCGAGCTTGGTTGCAACGTCGTGACGAGCGGCGAGCGCGTACGTGTCTTCGAAGCCGATGGGATCGGAGAGCGACAGCCCGCGCGGCGCAAGAGCCCGGCGAAGCACCGCGAGATTTGCGTGCGCGGAACCGTCGTGCACGACGGTCTCGGCGAGCGTGCCGGTGTAGTCGGGGTAGACGTCGATCGCGCCGTCCTCGAGCGCTCGAAAGACGACGGCGGTGCCGCCGAGTCCGGTCTCGTGTACCGCGTCGAGTCCTTGCTGTCGTGCGAGTTCGGTGACGATCTCGCCAAGGATGAAAGACTCGACGAACCGCTTCGATCCGACGCGCACAGTGTTCGGTCCGGCAGCGCGCGCATCTGTGGTTGCGAACAAAAATGACAAGGATGCGACGAGCACGCAGACGATGCGAACAGTGCGTTCGCGCGCTGCCGAAGGCTTCACGCGCGGTCTCCGGCGAGAATGCGTTGCGCTCTCACGAACTCTGCGACGAATGGATCGACCGGCGCGTTGATGAGGGCGTGCGCGTCTCCGCGCTGGAGGATCTTCCCGTCTCGCATGACGGCGATGCTGTCTGCGAGAACTCCGGCTTCACCCATGTCGTGCGTGACGATGACGACGCTCTTTCTGAGCACGCGAAACACTTCGCCCAGATCTTCTTGCAGCCGCGCGCGGATGATCGGATCGAGCGCGCCGAGGGGCTCGTCGAGCAAGAGCACGTCGGGGTTGAGCATGAGCGCGCGCATGAGGCCGACCCGCTGTCGTTCTCCGCCAGACAGCGAGCGCGGGTAGTGATCGAGCAGTGACTGCGGCAGGCGCGCGAGCTCGGCGAGCTCGCGAACGCGCGCCGCGGTCTTGGATGGTGGCTGCCCGGACAGACGCGCCACCAGAGTCACGTTCTCTTCGGCCGTGAGATGCGGAAACAGGCCGCCATCTTGGATGACGTAGCCGACGCGGCGTCGGACCTTGCGCGCCGTGGCCTTCGTCACGTCGAGCCCGTCGACGTGAACGCGACCTCGATCGGGCAACACGAGGCCGAGGATCATCCGAAGCAGCGTGGACTTGCCGCATCCACTTGGACCGACGAGCGCGAGACGTTCGCCTGTACCGACTTCGAGGGTCATCTCGTGGATGACCGCGCGGCCTCCGAATGACTTCTCCACCGCTTCGAGCAGCACCATCGCCACCCCTCCTTACCTCCTTGTATCATGCATACATCCTGTGGCCTGCTACAATGAGTGCGATCTTGCGCGCGCTTCTTCGATCGCTTTTCGTAGTCCTCTGCCTTGCTTACGTCGCAGGTTGGCCAGGTGCTGCGCTCCAATCGCTCGACGCTGGAACGGCGACCGAGCTCGCGATCGATTCCTCGAATCGCGAGGACGTGCGCGATGTTGCCGTGCGCGCCGCGGATCATGCCGCGCTCGAGGGCAACCGAAAAGGTGTGCTCATCGTGAGGGTCGTCTCCGGGTCGGGCGAAATCGTGCAAGGCGCACGTGTTTTGGTGGCGTCCCCCGTGCTCTGGCCTGCGCGCGCCGTGGAGACGCCAGCGGACGGTATCGTTCGCATCGATGGACTCGACGATGGTAGCTACGCGATCAAAGCAACCATGGGTTCGCGTGTCTCGACGACCGAACTCGAGATCGCCGTGAGCCACGCGGAGGAGACGAACATCGAGCTGCGGTTGGAGCAGGGGATCTTCGTTGCTGCGCGCGTCGTCGAGGCTGCAACGGACGAACCGATCGACAAGGCGCGCGTCACTCTCGCGGAGGCGGGTCTGTCGCCATTTCCGATTTCAGGTCTCACGGACAAAGCCGGTCGCATCGAGCTCGGACCCATTGCGCGCGGCACATCCACTCTCTCGGTCTCTGCCGACGGGTTCGTCACCAAACCAGCCACGCACGTTGGTGACAACCCAACGACGGAAGTGAAGATCGCGCTGGTGCGCGGAGGCACGCTCACAGGGCGCGTCGTCGATGTGCGCGGCTTTCCAGTCGAGGGCGCCACGATTCGCGTGGTTGGCACGGACGTGAGCGGCATGCCCATCGACGAAGATCCGCAATTGTCGTCGTTTCGCGATGCCCATTTCACCATGGCGCTTGCAGGTCCTCGGCCACTCCTCTCGGCAGGCGAACTCGGTGTGATGCCCGGACACTTGCCGGACACGCCGCACGGCAACACAATCGGCAGCTCATCGACCACCCACGTGGCGGGTGCGCTCGATGCTCTTGCGCACGTGAACGCCGAGCCTTGGATCACGGCGCGCGACGGCACGTTCCAAGCGTCGCCGGTGACGCCGGGTCGCGTACGCGTGTTCGTTCATCACCCGCAATACATCGAAGCCATGAGCGACGCCGTAACGCTTACGAGCGATGGCGAAGCCACCATCAACGTCGTTCTTGCGAGCGGAGGCACGCTCGAAGGTCGCGTCGTCGACACGCACGGCCGACCCATCGAGGGTGCGCAGGTGACCGTCCTCGCGACACGCGGATCGTTCGAGCAAATCACCCGCACGGGGACCGACGGATCTTTCGAGCTCGAGGCGGTGCCCGAGGACCTCATGGTCCTCGTGTCACGCGACGACGACGTTACGCACATCGCATCGCGCGCAGAGATCCGTGTGCCCGATGGGGAGCGCAAGTCGATGGAGATCGTGCTGCCGGATGCGCGCGATCCTCTTTCTGTACGGATCACTGGAGTACACGGCGATCCCGTCGATGCCGCGCAGATCTCTGCGGTGTCTCTCGAAGCGGGCGAGGCACTGCGCACAACGGTGTTCACCGATGATCGTGGCGAAGCAAATCTCGCCGCAGCCAAGGGGCTCGCGCTCCGCGTCGAGGTGCGCGCGGCGGGGTACGGCGTGCAGGTGATCACGACCACGCGAGATACGGACAAGCTGGAGATCGCGCTCGCCACCGCAGAGAGCATCACGGGCGAAGTGCGGGCGAATCGCCGCGAGAGCATCGAAGGCGCCGAAGTCGTCTTGCACACGAAAAACGGCGTGTATCACGCACGCACGGACAAAGACGGCATCTTCACGATGGGCGATCTTTCTCCAGGACGCGCGCGCCTTCGCATTCGCGCGAAGGGTCGCGCACCGCTCGATCGCCACATCGTCGTCGAGGATCGCGGTGGTCGCCAACCGACCGATATCGGCAAGTTCGAACTGGCCGAGGAGGGCATTGTCGAAGGTGTCGTGATGGATGCCAAAGGTGATCCGGTGCCAGGCGCACGCGTTGCCAAGGATTCGGTGCCAACGTACTTGCCGAGCGCCGTTGTTCCATCGGACATGGCCGTGTGCGACGCACACGGCCTGTTTCGGCTCGGCGAGCTTCCCGAGGGCAACGTGGTTCTCGAGGCATACTCACCCGATGTTGGTCGCACCCGCATGGCGGGTGTCCGCGTCATTGCGGGGCGCACGACGGACGGCGTGAAGATCACACTTCCAGCCGATGGCGAGCGTGTGGACGAACCGTTTGCAACGGGCGGCGTGGCAGTGACATTGGGAGAGACTGCCGCGGAGCCGGCCGGATCCGAGGTCGTCGTGGTCTCGGTTGCAGAAGGATCAGAGGCCGAGCGCGCGGGGATCGTGCCGAACGACATTCTCGTCGAGGTCGGCGGTGTTGCGCCATCGGGCATTGCCGATGCACGAGCGCGTCTCTCCGGGCCGCTTCACGACGACGTCGTCGTCAAAGTTCGCCGCCGCGAGCACGTCGTCACGTTGCGCATTACCCGCGAACCCGTGAGACGATGACCTAGCGCCAAGAAGTGTTAGAGTGCGCTGTCATGCTGCACTCGAACCTACGGATCGCATATCCTCTCCTCGTCCTTGGTGCATCGTTCGTGGCACTTGGCTGCGAAGAGAAGAAGGCCGTGCCCACGTCCACGGCCCCGAAAGAAGCCACTTCGGTGATGAGCGAATCGGCACATCCGAAGACGGGCACGATCAATCGCGCAGCGCTTGCTGCATTTGCGCCGCTCCCTTCCACCATGCTTCCGGCGTCGGGATCCATCTCCGATGATGAAGTGGCGCTCGGCAAAAAACTCTATTTCGATCCGCGTCTCTCGAAGAATCAGGATATCTCGTGCAATACGTGTCACCTGCTCGACAAATACGGTGTTGATGGCACCCCCACGAGCACGGGGCACAAGGGGCAGCATGGCACACGCAACGCGCCCACGGTGTACAACGCGGCGCTGCACAGCCTGCAATTCTGGGATGGTCGCGCAAAAGATGTGGAGGAGCAGGCGCTCGGTCCAATTCTGAATCCCGTGGAAATGGCGATGAAGAATCAAGACGCAGTTCTCGCCGTCCTGAAATCCATTCCCGAGTACGTGACAGAATTCAAGAAGGCTTTTCCGGCGGACAAAGACCCAGTCACGTATGCCAACGTTGGCAAAGCCATTGGTGCATTCGAGCGGACACTGACCACCCCTTCCCGCTGGGACAAATACTTGGCTGGGGATGACCATGCGCTGACAGAGGAAGAGCGCGCCGGACTTGCCAAGTTCTTGGAGACCGGATGCAACGCGTGCCACACCGGGGTGGACGTTGGCGGACGGGAGTTCATGAAGCTCGGGCAGGCGAAACCGTGGCCGACCGAGATTGAAGACAATGGGCGTTTCGACGTGACAAAAGATCCCGCCGACAAACACCTTTTCAAGGTCCCATCTCTTCGCAATGTCGAAAAGACGGCTCCCTATTTCCATAATGGATCGGTCAAAACACTCGATGAAGCCGTGAAGCTGATGGCCACTCATCAACTCGGCAAAGATCTCTCAACCGAGGATGTGGCGAGCATCGTGACATTCTTGAAGAGTCTTACAGGCGAGTTGCCAAAGCTTGAAAAGCCCGAATTGCCAAAGAGCACGGCGGGCACACCAAAGGCCGACCCAACTTAACATCCGCGAGGGATTCCCTCGGCCCCGGCCAAACGTAGTTGCGATTTGGTGTCACATGTCAAATGTGACACAGATGAATATGGTAAAAATCTAGTGGCCTGGTAGCGTGCGCAGCCATGATGCACCTCAATAGGCAATTTGCGCAGTTTGCGCGATTCGCGCTTCCCACACTCTCGTTCGTTCTTGGCGCATCGCTCGCAGTGGTCGGCTGCAGCAGCGATGATTCGTCAACGAACACGAACACGAACTCCGGCACAGACACGGCGGATGCTGGCCCGGATACTGGCACGAGTACGGTCACGGACATTCGTTCGCGGCTTGCCAACTTCACGCCGCTTCCCGCTCCTCCGGTAGAGTCAACAACCCTTCTTTCCGATGATCTCATTAATCTCGGCAGGCAGCTTTATTTCGATCAGCGTCTCTCGCTGTATAATGACGTCTCGTGCAACTCGTGTCACATGCTCGACGAAGCTCACTATGGCGTTGACTTTCCTGATGAGCCAGTGAGCGGGGGCACCGTTGGCCCAGATGGCGTGGTACCTCACGGCACGCGGAACGCTCCCACGGTGTACAACGCGGCGCTGCATCTTTACCAGTTCTGGGATGGCCGCGCACAGGCGGTGGAGGATCAGGCGCTTGGTCCGATTTTGAATCCTGTCGAAATGGGCATGCCGGACGCAAATGCGGTGATCAGTAAGATTGGTCCAATCTACCAGCAAGCGTTTAATGATGCCAAGGCAGCCTTCCCCATACCTGACGGTCAAGATCCGGCTACGTACGACCCAATGACATATACCAACGTTGGTGTGGCCATTGGCGCGTACGAGCGGACGCTCCTAACCCCTGCACGTTGGGATGACTACCTGAATGGGAATGATAATGCCCTCACGAGCGACGAACTCGTTGGGCTGGGCAAGTTCCTGGACAATGGGTGCGGTGGTTGCCACAATGGAGTGGCTGTTGGCGGACGGGCCTTCGCAAAGCTTGGGGCGGCAAGCTCGGCGTCCGTGTCACCCGACCTTCTCATGGATCCAGGGCGCGAGGGCGTCACGAACGATCCTTTTGACATGTATGTCTACAAAATTCCGTCGCTCCGCAATATCGAAAAAACCGGCCCTTATTTCCATGATGGGTCGGTTGGAACGCTCGAAGAAGCCGTCTCGCTCATGGCCCAATACCAGGTTGGCAAAACCCTTTCGGACGCCGACGTGGCAAGCATCGTGACATTCTTGAAGACCCTGACTGGCACTCTGCCGGCGAACATCACCGCGCCCGAGCCTCTGCCAGATCCCTCGGATCCAGGCGGCAATACGGAGTAATGTAGCCTTCGTGGGAGTCTCAAACGCCATGGCTTTGCCTTCAGCGAAGCCATGGCGGGTGGGGCCGTCACCCCTTAGGAAGGCATTCCTCGTTAGACGGAGCCGCCGGAAGGCGGGCGCGGAAGAGGGCACCCCTTCCACCTGGCCCATCCTCAAGGGTGACGTCGCCGCCGTGGCCGCGCGCAATCTCGCGCACGATGGCGAGTCCGAGACCCGAGCCAACGTCGCGGCGTCGCTCGGCATCGGCGCGGAAGAATGGCTCGAAGACGCGCTCGCGATCATCAGCAGGCACGCCGGGCCCGGAATCAGCCACGGTCACGTGGACGGTGTCACCCTCGCTTTTCGCGCGCACGTGCACATATCCGCCTTCAGGGGTGTGGCGCACGGCGTTGTCCAAAAGGTTCTTCAACATGCGCTCGAGATCCATGGCGTGGCCGAGCACGTTCGAGCCGTCCGTGTCGACTTCGAGGTTGACGTGCCGGCGCGCTGTTTCGCGCTCCACCCACGCGGCGGCGCTGCGCGCGACTTCGTCGAGCGAGACGGGTGCGAGCGACACCTCGCGATCGGCGCCGAGACGCGCGAGCGCGAGCAGATCTTCAGCGAGAGCCTTGAGACGGCGCGTTGAATCGAGCGCCTCTTCGATGGCCGTGCGGTACTCCGCGGCGCTTCGTGATCGGCGCAAGGCGAGCTGCAGCTCACCGTAGAGCGACGTGAGCGGCGACCGCAGTTCGTGCGCGGCGTTTGCGACGAAGCGCTGCTGCCCTTCGACGAGAACCGCGAGACGCTGCACCATTTCGTTGACGTCGTTGGCGAGCTGGACCACCTCGTCGTCGCCCGTGTCGACGGTGACGCGCGCCGCGAGATCGCCGGCAGTGACTTTGCGCGCGGTCTCCCCAATGGCTTCATGCCCGCGCGTCAGGTTCCGCACGACGCGCCACACCACGAGGATGGTGACGAGGATGGACACCAGGGCCGAAGCGAGCATGACTTCGCGCAGAAATGTGGTGTCCTTCTCGAGATCGCTGCGAGGTGCTGCGAAGAGCAGCGTCTCGTTCGGATGTCCAGGAATGGCCACGAAGATGGCGCGGAGCTTTTCGCGTCGATAGCGAATGTCGAACGGGACGCCGCGCGGGTGGACGACGTCTTTGAACGAAGGGACACCGCGCGAGAAGCTTATCGTCCGATCGATGGCTCTGCCGTCGTCTTCGTAGATGACGGCGTACTTGGTGAGGTGGCCAACGTCGGTCTCCGCGCCGGCACGGTCGGAGACATGGAGACCGTCGGTTGCGTTCGCCGCGATCTGGCTCGCCTCTTCGTGAGCCTCTGCACGGAGCGCGTCGTCGAGCTGGCGTTCTTCCGAATGTTCGACCACATAGACGGCCGCCGAGAACCCGGCCGTCACTGTGATCGCCATGGCGATGGAGATCGTCAGCACGAGCCGCGTGCGAAACTTCATGGCCTACTTCTGCGATGACTGCGACTGCTGCGATGACGGTGGCATGCTTGTCAGTCGATAGCCAGCACCGCGCACGGTCTCGACCATCCATGCCGCGTCGCCGAGCTTGTCGCGCAGGCGGCTGATGTGAACCTCGACGAGGTTCGAGCCGGGATCGAACGAGGTTCCCCAGATGCGCGCGAGCAAATCCGCACGCGACACGACGTAGCCCGCGTGGTGAACGAGATCGACGAGCAGTGCATACTCGCGCGTCGTCAGATCGAGCTGGGCGCCGCCGAGCTTCACCTCCCGCCCGATGCGGTCGATTTCGAGCTGCCCCACGGCGAGCTTCAGGAGACCCGAAGCGCGCCGGGTAAGCGAACGGATCCGCGCCACGAGCTCTTCGACCTCGAACGGCTTGACGACGTAGTCGTCTGCACCGGCCTCGAATCCCAGCACTCGATCGCGCAGCTCACCGCGTGCGGTGAGCATGAGAATGGGCGTTGTAAAACCGTTTTGTCTTAGACGCCGACACACCGAGAGCCCATCGATGTCGGGCAGCATTCGGTCGAGCACGATGACGTCATAAGTGCCCGATGGCGCCCGGGTGAGCACGTCACTACCGGTTGCACACGTGTCGGCTGCGAATCCTTCTTCGAGAAGGACGCGGACAAGAAAGCGCGACAATTTCGTATCATCTTCGACGACAAGGACTTTCACGGGGCGCAGGGTAGCACTAGTGCGAGCATTTCGACGCAGGACGATCCTCATTGTCGTGGTGCTGCGGCATGGTGCGACAGCATGTACGACAAGAGGGGAGCTCCGTCGCCAGTGTGAGCCCCATGCGTTGCCCAAGACCCGAGACAGCGCGAATCGTGGCTTCTAGTGGGTTGATCGGTTGACGCGTGAGCGCTATAGTCGCCGGCCCAGTTGGTGGCTGTCGCGCTGCGGACCCCAATTTTGCGGTTCGCTATTTTTTTGTCCGAAATCTGAGGTCCCCACAGCCCCCGCGGAATCGTTCGAAGTCCTCTATGCCGCACGTTTCTTCCTCGAAAAGTCCATCTTTCGCCGATCTCGAACGGCTCTCTGGCGTCATCGCGCCCGTGGCGCGTGCCCACGGAGCAGAGATTTGGGACATCGAGTTGAAGAACGAAAGTGGGTGGGTTCTCCGCGTTTACGTCGAGCGTCTCGGTGCAGCGGAGAAGAAGTTGAGCACCAAAGACGCCGCCATCGATCTCGAGCTGTGTGCAGCCCTCGCGCGTGATTTGAGCCACACGCTCGACGTCGAAGATCCCATCCCGTGTCATTACAATCTCGAAGTCAGCTCGCCCGGCATCGAGCGGCCGCTCAAGTCGGAGGCCGACTATGTCCGTTTCGCCGGTGAAAAAGCGAAGTTGAAACTTCGTTCTGCCGTAGAAGGACAGAAGGTTTTTACTGGGCGCCTCGGGCCCGTTTCTGGAGGGACGGTCATGCTCGAGGAAGGTGACAAGAGCGTCGCCGTTTCGCTCGATGACGTTACGTCGGCGCGGCTCGTGTTCGACTTCGGACCTGCTCCCAAGCCGGGGGCAACGAAAGACCTCTACCGAAGGCGCCGCACAAAGGTTTGAAGAGGAATACGATGGCCACTCAGCAGCAAGCAGCCCAAGGAGACGTGAACCTGCTCCAAGCGATCGACATGGTCGCGAAGGAAAAGGGGATCGAACGATCGCGCCTCGTCAGCACGATCGAGGAAGCCATCCTGAAGGCCGCTCAGAGCGTGTTCGGTCTGAACCGCGAGCTCCAAGCAAAGTTCAACGAGGAGACCGGGCAGGTCGATCTCTTTCAGTTCATGGCGGTCGTCGACGACGTGTCGGACGACGAGCGTGAGATTGCTCTCGAAGACGCGCAGAAGGCGGGTCTCGACGCGGAGATCGGTGAGGAGTTGGGCTTCCAGATTTTCTGGCACCCGAACGACGCGAGGAAGGCCGCCGACCAAGACAAAGAATTCGGTGATCTGCTGATGGTCAAGCAGGCGCGTTCGTCTTTCGGGCGCATCGCGGCTCAAACCGCCAAACAAGTTCTCATCCAGCGCGTCCGCGACGAAGAACGCGATCTCATTTTCAATGAGTTCAAGGACAAGAAGGGCGAGATCATCAAAGGCGTCGTGCGGCGTTTCGAGAAGGGCAATAACCTCATCGTCGATCTCGGTCGCGCCGAAGGTGTTCTGCCTTTCCGCGAGCAAACGCCGCGGGAAACGTATCGACCGGGCGATCGCATCGTCGCTCTCTTGAAGGACCTCGATCGGGAGGCGCGCGGCCCGCAGATCATTCTCTCGCGCTCCGACGGCAAGCTCGTCGAGAAGCTCTTCGAGAGCGAGGTGCCAGAGATCTACGAAGGCATCGTGAAGATTGTGGCGTGCGCTCGCGAGCCGGGTGCTCGTTCGAAGATCGCCGTCATGAGCCGCGACGCCGATGTCGATCCGGTTGGTGCGTGCGTTGGCATGAAGGGCTCGCGCGTGCAGGCGGTCGTGCAGGAGCTTCGCGGCGAAAAGATCGACATCGTGCCCTGGGATCGCGATCCGGCGCGCTTCGTCTGTGCCGCCATCCAGCCCGCCGAGGTCAACAAGGTGATCGTCAACGAAGCCGACGGGCGCATGGAGCTCGTCGTTCCAGACGAGAAACTCTCGCTCGCGATCGGCCGCAAGGGTCAGAACGTGCGCCTCGCTTGGCACCTGACCGGGTGGAAGCTCGACATCATCAGCGAGTCGAAGTTCAAACAGATGGAAGAGGAAGCCATCAGCCAGCTATCGCGCATCGACGGCGTGAGCGAAATGGTGGCGCGCAACATGTATCGCATGGGATTCCGCGCGCTCGAAGAGGTTGCCGAAGCAACGGAGCAGGAGCTTTCTGGTATTCAGGGTGTGGGCGTGGAGAACGCAGCCGCGATTCGTGTGGCCGCCGAACAGACGATGGAGAGGCTGCGCCTCGAACGCATGCAGCAGGCAGCGAGCAAGACCGAGCCGCTCACGGAGAAGGAGAAGCTTCTCTTCGTTCGCGGCGTTGGCGAACGCACCGTGCAGCTCCTGGACGATGCGGGTTTCCGCAGCGTGGAGGACATCTTGCGCGAGGACGAGGACAAGCTCGCCATCAAGACGGGTCTCGGCATCAAGAAGGCGCGCGCGCTCAAGCAGGGTGCCGAGTTCTTCTTGCAGAACGAGTGGAAGCAGATCGATCAAGCACGTAAGAGCGCCGCGGCGCACAAGGACGAGGACACATCGTCCGAGTAGCGCCGACGGATGGGAGGCCCGGAAGGAGACGACGAGAGCGCAATGATGGCGGTCGAGACGAAGACGAACGAACCGCGCGAAGGGCAGGGCAAACCTGCACCTTTGCGCACGTGTGTCGGATGCGCGAACCGCGTTCCGGCGAACGAGCTCGTTCGCGTGATCGTTGATGAATCGTCGCCGTCGCCGATTTGTACTCCAACTGAGAGTACATCCGGAGCGGTGCTTGCCGTCGATCTTGCGGACTCGCGATTTGGGCGAGGAGCGCACGTGCATCCGTCCCTCGATTGTCTCGGCAAGGCGCTGAAGAGCGGCTTTGCCAGAGCCTTCAAGACGAGGGTGAAGACATCCGTTGCGGAGATGGCCGCACAGATCGTCGCCTCGGCGGATCGACGTATCGTAGGGCTCGTTGCCGGAGCGCGCCGTGCACGTCACGCCGTTTCGGGTGCGGACGTCGTTTGTGCAGCCTTACGTGATGGACGCGCGGCGCTCGTCGTCGTCGCGCGCGACGGAGCGGCAGCGACGACACTGCCCGAAATTCAACGAGCGATCGCGCAAGGCATGGCGATCGCTTGGAGCAACAAAAAAGATCTCGGCGCGCTCTTCGGGCGCGATGAGGTCGCTGTATGTGCCGTGCTGCATAAAGGCGTGGCTGCCGCAATCGCGAGTGCACATCGCACGTCGCAACCGTTCATGGACGGGGCGAGGAGTGAACCATGGTGGTCTCCGGAGGTTCGATGAGCAAGGTTCGGGTCTACGAAGTGGCAAAGCAACTGAACCTCGATCCGAAGGCGGTTGTGGGGCTGTTTCAGTCGATCGGTGTCACCGACGTGCGCAACCATATGAGCTCCGTCGACGTCGACGCGGTCGAGCGCCTCAAAAAGAACCTCGAGAAAAAGCAGACGCACGACGTCGTCGAGGAACGCATTCGTCGTGGTGCGGGCACGGTCCTCAAGCGCCGCGCCGTTGCGAAGCCGGCCGCCGAGCCTTCGTCGCCGTCCGTCGCGCCCGCGTCTGCTCCTTCATCGCCTCAACTCGAGGAGGCTGCGTCTCGTGAGGTCGCGCAGCACGCCGTTGAATCCGCTCTCCCCACCGAGGTGGTCATGGATCGCGAGAGCGCCCAGGCTCTGCCCGTGCGTGAAGCGCCCGAGGAGCATCGCGGTGCGAACGAGGCTGCCCCTTCGTCCGTGGAGCGCGCAAGCGAGGCGGGCGAGCACGAACGCATTCACGCCGAAGAGAGCGCGCCTTCTGTTCCTCCTGCACCTCCGTCCGCGGCGGAGTCCGTGGCTCCACCGCCAGCGCCGTCGGTTCACGAAGTCGCTGCCGAGGCTCCCGCTCCGCCGTCAGTCCATGAGCTGCCCCAGACACGGTCTGAGGTTCACGAGGTTGCTGCTGCCGTTCCGCCAGCGCCGCCATCGGAGGACAAGCCCGTGGCTCCACCGCCAGCGCCGTCGGTTCATGAAGTCGCCGCCGCTGCTCCCGCTCCGCCGCCCGCGCAAGTCGAGATCGCGCCTCCGGTGTCCGCTGCGCCTGCTCCAGCGGAAGAACCTCGAGTGCCATCGGAGACGCCGGCTCCACGTTCGACCGCCACGCCCAAGACGGGCGTTGAGTATTGGGCGGGACGTCCCGGTGTTCCCATGCCCACGCCCATCAACGCACCTCGCACCGGCATCGGTGGAGGCGCGGCCGGCGCCATGGCGCGCCGCACGGAATACAACCCGCGCGCCGGAACTGCTCCGCAGCGTTCGGGCGGCATGCGTCCCGGCTCCGGCGGCCCGCGCGGACCTGGCGGCATGATGCAGCGTGGTGGCCCGGGTGGTCGCGGCCGTCCAGGTTTTCAGCAGCCGCGTCGCGGCCCCGTCAACGTCTCCACGAAGGAGATGAGCGAGCACAAGAAAGTCATTCGTATCGAGGGTGACATCACGCTCTCCGGCATGGCTGCGAAGATGAGTCTCAAGGCCACCGAGCTTCTGATGAAGCTCCTTGGCATGGGCATGACCGGTGTTCACATCAACACCACGCTCGATGCCGACACGGCCAAGATTCTCGCGAGCGAGTTCGGCTGGGAAGTCGAAGACGTTGCCGTCAGCGAAGAGGGTGCCATTGCTGCCGCGCGCGGCGAAGACATCAAGGAGGTAGGTGGCTCGGCGGACGAGGATCTCGAGTACCGTCCGCCCGTCGTCACCGTCATGGGTCACGTCGATCACGGAAAGACCAGTCTGCTCGACAAGATCCGCAAGTCGAACGTTGCCGGCGCCGAGGCCGGAGGCATCACGCAACATATCGGCGCGTACAAGGTGAAGACCGACAACGGCACGATCGTGTTTCTGGACACGCCGGGTCACGAGGCCTTCACGGCCATGCGTGCGCGCGGCGCGAGTGCGACCGACATCGTCGTTCTCGTCGTTGCAGCGGACGATGGCGTCATGCCTCAAACCAAGGAAGCCATCTCGCACGCAAAGGCTGCCAAAGTTCCGATCATCGTTGCGGTCAACAAGATCGACAAACCTTCCGCCGAGCCCGAACGCGTCAAGCGTGAGCTCGTCGATCAGGGGCTTCAGCCGGAGGAGTGGGGCGGCGACACGATCTTCGTGAACGTCTCGGCGCTCACCGGTCAAGGCATCCCGCAGCTACTCGAGATGATCGGTCTGCAAGCCGAGGTTCTCGATCTCAAAGCCAACCCGAAGAGGGCCGCATCCGGCGTCGTGCTCGAAGCACTCCTCGATCGTGGCCGCGGTCCGGTCGCGCGCGTCCTCGTTCAGGAAGGCACGCTCAAAGTTGGCGACTTCGTTCTTGCGGGTCCCGGTTTCGGCAAGGTTCGCGCAATGACGAACGAGCTCGGCAAACAGGTGCACGAAGCCGCGCCGTCCACGCCCGTCGAGATCCTTGGTCTGTCGGACGTGCCGGGCGCGGGCGATCCGCTTCACGCCGTCAAAGACGCGAAGAAGGCACAGGAGATCGCCGAGAGCCGCAAGGTCAAACGCGACAAGAGTCTCGTTGCAACCGACGCGCGCATCTCGCTCGAAGGCCTCGTAGAGCGCATGCAGTCTGCCGATCAGCAGGAGCTTCGCGTCATCATCAAGGGTGACGTTCAAGGTTCGCTCGAAGCGCTCGCGAGCGCGTTCAACAAGCTGACCACCGAGCGCGTGAAGCTTTCGATCATCCATGCGGGTGTCGGCGCCATCACCGAAGGCGACGTCAATCTCGCGATTGCGTCCAAGGCCATCATCGTCGGTTTCGCCGTGCGTCCCGCCGGCAAGTCTGCGCCTCTTGCCGAGGAGAATAAGATCGAGATTCGCCTCTACTCGATCATCTACGACGCCGTGGACGACGTGAAGCGCGCCATGGAGGGACTGCTTCCCACCACGAAGGTGGAGAAGACCACGGGCAAGGCAGAAATCCGCGCCATCTTCAAGATTCGTGGCGTCGTCGTTGCAGGTTGCTACGTCGTTCAAGGCAAGGTCGTTCGCGGTGGCCAGGCGCGGCTCGTGCGCGAGGGCACCGTGATCTGGGACGGCAAGATGGCCGCTCTCAAGCGCTTCAAAGACGACGTGAAAGAGGTCGCCGAGGGTTTCGAGTGCGGCATCAGCCTCGACGGCTTCCACGACGTCAAAGAGAAAGACATCATCGAGTCGTACGAGATCGAGGAAGTTAAGCAAAAACTGTGATGTGAGCGTGCGTCTTTGATCATCGGTGTTTTGAAGCTCACGTTTCACATTCCGCATGCGCGTTCGCTGAAGGACAAGCGCTCGGTGACACGCAAACTGAGAGATCGCATCCGATCTCGATTCGATGTTTCCATTGCGGAGGTCGAGGCTCAGGACCTGCACCAGAGAGCCGTCTTCGGTGTGGCGGTGGTCTCGAGCAAGGCAAGTGTCTGCGATGCGGTGTTGGAAGACGTTGCACGCATCGCCGGCCTTCAAGAGGATGCAGTCCTCACGGATCGTGCGACCGAGCTGATTCCGATCGGCGACGAGCTTTACGAAGAGGATGACGATGACGGGTGAAAAAAATCGACCTCTTCGCTTGGCCGAGCAGCTTCGCCAAGAAATCGCGCGCCTCGTTGCGCGAGACTTCGGTGATCCGCGCCTCAAGGAACTCCTTGTCGTGTCCGTGTCGCTCACGCCAGATCTCAGGCTCGCGCGCGTCTTCTGGCGACTCGCGCTCCTCGCAGGGCCAAACATCGATCTCGAGCAGCGTCGCAAGGACGCGCAAATTGCGCTGGAGCACGCATCGGGGCGCCTCAAGAGCGCCGTCACTTCACGCCTCAAGCTTCGTTTCGCTCCGGAGCTTCGATTCAAATACGATGAGGGACAAGAAGCGCGCGATCGCATCGAGGAGCTCCTCGAAGAGATAAAGCGCGAGAAGCACTGATCTCGTCATTGAGATATGCGCAGTAGGGGGCAGGCACGGGGTTTTTCCCCACGATTTCAGGGCGGCCACGGGGGGCCGCCCCTACACGCACGCGGTATCGGTCAGGTGTAGGGGCCTGCCCTCAGGATCCTACACAAGTCGATTTGTCATGGAGAACGGGGGTTGGACCCATGGCAGGGTCCGATAACGAAGTAGGTTGCAAGAGACGATCAACCGTGATCAAAGCTCGC
>WQYX01000081.1 GCA_009781005.1 Polyangiaceae bacterium
AATCACCCACGAACAGTCACGCGACGGCTCGACCTATGACTTGCACTACGAGGGGGACGCGTGCGTGCATGCGAGGGGGACGGATGGGTTTGAGGAGTGCAACGTTGAGATAGACAAGAATGGGCGCATCACGCGGGTGACCAACAGCCACGGCAAGGTGACGCAGTACACGTGGAACAAGCGCGGGCAGGTGCACAGGGCGATTTCGCCGACGGGCAACGTCACAAGCCAAGTCTTCGACCAAGAGGCGCGCCCCATCCAGTATGGCCGGGAAGATGGCTCCACCATCGACCATGAATTTGACGACTTGGGGCGGACCAAGTGCATCCGCACCTCTCGTGGAGAGAAGACGGAGTTTCACTACGACGACGAGCACCGGCTGACAGCGTATGAGGAGCTGGTCAACGACGAGGTAGCCACAAGGGTGAAGTTTACCCACGACGATGACCACAACGTCACGAGCATCCAAATCAATGACGAACCCCCATGGAAGTACGAGTACACGTCGTACGGAGAAGTGCGGAGGACTACGGCGCCATCGGGCGCGACAACATCGAACTTCTACGACGAGCGAGGAGGGATTCTGGCTTCCACGAACTGGGACGGTCAGACGTGGGAGTACACGCGCGATGCAATGGGGAGGATGCTGACGGAGACGGACCCTCTCGGTCAGACGCTGCACATCACCTACCTGGATGAAGACGGCCGCTCGATGCGTGTCAAGGATCGCGACGAATGCATTTATGAGCGCCATGTCAGCGATGATGACAGGAGCATCCGGGTAGTCTTGGCGGGTGGAGCCACGAGAAGTCTGGAACTGAGCTCCTGTGGAATGCTCGTGAGGCTCATCGATGAAGTAGGAGCGGTGACACAGCTCGAATGGGGTACCGAGCCCGGGGAATTAACCAAAATCATCAATGCGAACGATGCCGAGTATACCTTCGAGTATGATGCCGATATGCGCATTATCTCGCGCAAAACCTTCGACGGTCGCATCCTGAAGACGGAGTACAAGCGCGGAAGGGTCGTTGCAACGGTTGATGGCGCAGGGCAGAAAACCAAGTACGAATACGACGCGCGGGGGGTTGTTTCCAAGCAGACGAATCTCGACGGGGAGACGAAGTTTGGGTACGATTTGGACGGGCTTCTCACCAACATCGAGGCGCCTACGTCCAAGTTGGCGCTGCATCGCGATGCGCAAGGTCGTATCCTGACCGAAGAACAAGATGGAGTGAAGGTTGAGCGCAAGCTCGATATGATGGGGCAGCCAATTGAGTATTCCACGCCCTACGGACCTGCTACCTCCTTCTCATGGACCCCTGGAGGTGACTGCCAATCCATCAAGTATGGCGATGTTGCGGTGGACTTCACGCGCGATGCACTCGGCAGAGAAATTGGTCGTCAGCTTGGACAAGCGGGGTACTTCCAACAGGGGTACGACTCTGTTGGGCGGCTTCTGGAACAGGCATTTCATCGGACGCCGGACACCCGACCGGGCGCAAAACCTTTTGCGCCGGAGGTAGTGCGACGCTTTGGCTTTGATGCACGGGGGTTCCTGGAGAGCATCCAGGACAAGCAGCGAGGTACCACGCGCCTGTTGCACAACGTGCGAGGGGACCTCACCGGAGTTGTGAGGTCAAACGGCGCCAGTGACTTCTACATGTATGACGCCTGCCAGAATCGCTATTATCACGCGGTGACGCAGCATGGAGCAGCACTGACGGCGGCTCTCGGCGAAGTGGAGCACCAAGATCGCCGTGTGTACGGTGAGCCACCGTTTGACGCGGTGGCGCAAGTGGCGAAAGGTTTTCCGCATACCGAAACCAGCCAGGGTTACGAGCAAGGCGGAGGCGGTCGCAATGTCATTCTGGCAGGTCCGGGGAGGCCCACGACGGAGTTGCAATACAACGCCAATGGGCAGGTGATCTCGAAGACCGTTTCGCGTGGAGCGGAAAAGTACACATACCGATACGATTGGAACGCGCGCGGGGAGCTGACTGCTCTCACCACACCCAATGGCAAGAAGTGGGAGTACCGGTACGACGCCTCAGGGCGCCGCATCGAGAAAAGGAGCCCGACGGGGGACGTTTGGCGATTCGTCTGGATGGGTCACGAACTGCTTCATACGCTCAGGAACGACGAGCTTGTCGAAAGCTACGTCCATGAGCCGGGTGGCGGGTGCCCGATTCTCCGTGACGATGGGGCTGTGCACTTCATCTTGCCCGACCAGAACAACTCCCCGGCGGAGGAAGTCGGATTGGATGGCAAGCTTGAGTATGTGTATCAGAAGGGGACATGGGGCGATGGTTTCCAGCGCCATGGGGAGACCGGCGGGCAGCCATTCCTCGGGCAGTGGTACGATGCGGAGAGCGGGCTTCACTACAATCACTTCCGATACTACGACCCGGAGATGGGGAGGTATTTATCGCCTGATCCGATTGAGTTGGCGGGTGGGCTTAATTTGTATGGGTATGTGTCGGACCCGCTCACATGGATCGATCCGCTTGGGCTGAGAAACAAGAAGAATAGAAGTTCGTGCGGTCCCACGGGGCCTTTAGACTGGAGCGGCGTCGATCCACGAGGACGAACGAGAAAGGAACATGTCAAACTTCATGGAGTTGACGATCTAACTAAAGATCGTCATGGTGTGTTTTCAGGCAATCCCATACACATGACGCAGCAAGCCTGGGGGGAGGCAAAAAGACTGGGCATCAGTGGCGCGCCGGCTGGAGCTCGGACTAACTACATAATTCCATTCGCAAATGCCGGCATAGAGGGAGGGAGGCTAGGGAGCGGAAGCACTCTTAACCATATTCAAATAACTGTTGAATCAGGGACCAATAAAATCGCAACCGCATTCCCGGTTGCCATTTAACATAAACGGTGAGATAAGATGGAAGATGGATCCTATTTCTTTTTTGAAGACAAAGATTATCAAAGAAGGCAAAGCCTGGGCGGCCTCTTTGTTTACAATAAAAAGGTTGACGAGAATATTTATCTTTACTGTATGGAGTACGACGCATTTTGGCGAGACATAAAGGATCACCTGCTGAGTGGCGACGTGAACTTCAAAAAACCGCTGCTTTCGCCTGTGCCGCTTAACGATTTGATGAACTCGAGATTCAAGGGCCACATTAACGGCGTCGTTCATATTTTAAGGGGAAGGGTCGACTGCGTTGTTCGATTTTGATGAAATAGGACAAATGGCAGCCCAGATGGGCTGCGGCGAGCCTGCAGGTCAAAACGTCGTTATCGTTCCCCAATGTTTCACCAGCCACGAGCCTTCCCTGCCCCGCGCGCAGGAAGGCGCGCGCCCTGGCGCGCCTGACGAGCACGAGGCCAAGGGAAGGCGGCCATGGCAAGCCGTAGGCGAAGCCATGGCGGATGGGTCACCTTAAGCCATGGCGGCGAGGATACACCTCAACGCAGGCGGCGGTGGGAGCTGCGGATCAGCGGACGCGAGTTCTCGGTGCTCGCGACGAGGTCGTTCCGATCGAGCGTGGCGGCGAGCAGCCCGAGTCGCACGCGCGCGCGGCCTTTGCCGTCGAGCGCCTCCACGACGCCGATCTTGTTCGCGAACGGGCCGCGGAGCACGCGCACGCGCGTTCCCTTGTCGATCGGGACGGCAGAATCGGCCGACACGGCGGGGCGCGCACCTCGCGCGCGCAGCGTCGTTTGCATGATGGGCCTGCGCACCGGCAAGGCTCGCGCGTTGCCCGTCTCGGCGCGCGCGTCCTCGTGCATCTCCCCCGACCGCGGTCTGCGCGAGAGCACGGTCTCGCGCTCGGCCAACAAG
Source organism: Polyangiaceae bacterium (assembly GCA_009781005.1). Classification (GTDB taxonomy): domain Bacteria; phylum Myxococcota_A; class Polyangia; order Polyangiales; family Polyangiaceae; genus Labilithrix. The sequence goes on from WQYX01000081.1 coordinate 3,797, forward strand.
AGCGGACGGCGCGAGTCTTCGCGTTCACGCCGCGTCCCCTCGACGCGCACGGGGCCTTTGCGCACGCTGCGTCGCTTGCTCGCGCGGCGCTCTTCTCGAACACGCTCACGCATCTCGTCGCGCGGACGCGCGCGGCGACGCGGCCCGCGCCCCGCGCGAATGAGATCGTTGTCGGGCGCCCACGCGATGAGTTTGTACGCGTGCGCGAGCACGACGAGCGCGTCGGCGAGTTGTTCGTCGAGCACCGGCGCATGGGCGAGGGCGATCTCGCGTTTGACGCTCCAGCCGATCCAGAGCGGGCGACCGTTTCGCTGGCTGTCGTCGAGCAAGGCGCGAAGCTCGTCGCCGTCCGCCGCGGTCGCGCGCGGAAAACTCGGCACGCCGATGACGCCGATCGCGAACTCGACGGGCAACGTCTCGAAGAGCGTGAGAAGCTCGAGGAGCTCCGTGGGATCCGCGAGGCGCGCGCGCAGGTTCTTTACGTCGGCCTCGGCCTCCGGGCAGATTTCGAGGCTCACTTCGACGTGGACGCTGTCGATCGTCAGCGCGAGGTAGGCATGCGACCGCAACGGATCGAACTCCGGTTCGGTGCGCGGCACCTCGGAGCGCGCGAACGCGTCACGCACCAAGATCACGCGCTGCGCGATCGCGCGCGGGGCACGCGACGACAGATGCTGCTCGACTTCGTCGGGCACGACGACTTCAACCGCGAATCCAAGCTGCGCGAGACGTGCAACCAAAAGGTTGCGTGCCCACGCTTCGATGCGCTCGCGGAGCGCACGCCGCTGCGCCGCCGCAGCCACGGCGGGACGCGCACTCGCGCGACCGCTTCGCGACGCGGGCGCAGGTTCGAGAAACGCATCGAAGTCCGCACCCGTCAGCACCAGATCGCCGGGCAGTCTGGAGCGCTCCACGACCGCGCAGCATAGAGACGGACTCGCGCGTGTCCATCGAAAGCGGCCGCGGCGGGCGGTGGGGGGCCGCGCTGACTCGAACGACGAACCGTGGTACACCGGCGCCGTGCCCCGCTCGTCGAAAACGTCGTCCGCAAAGGGCAAGAAGATCTCGAAGGCCTCCGAGAACGCGGCGGAGGCCCTCAACCTTTCGCGCGCGCGGCAGCGCAAAACTCGATCTCCCGCCCGAGCACCGCAAGCAACGAACGGGCATGCGGAACGCGAGGTGGAGGACGCGGATGCCGAGCACGAGGCCATCGACGTCGGCGGCGGAGAGGACGAGCAGCTCGTCGAGAGCGAAGGCGAGGCGTTCGCCGAGCAGACCGAAGACGACGTCGAGAACGACGAGCCCGTGAGCTCGACGTCCGCGCCGCTGTCCGCGCCGATCTCCACGTCGATGGAGCGGCTCGATCCGATGTCCGCTTACCTTCGCGAGATCCAGCGCCATCCGCTGCTCACGCCAGAGGAGACGCACTCACTCGCCGTCCGATTCGTCAAGACGCAGGACCCAGCAACGGCCGCGCGCCTCGTCACCGCAAATCTCCGCCTCGTCGTGAAGATCGCGTACGAGTATCGCCGCGCGTACAAAAACATCATGGACCTCGTGCAAGAGGGCAACATCGGCCTCATGCAAGCGGTCAAGCGCTACGATCCGTACCGCGGCGTGAAGCTATCGAGCTACGCAGCGTGGTGGATCCGCGCGTACATCCTCCGCTTCATCTTGAACAACTGGCGCCTCGTGAAGCTCGGCACCACGCAGTCGCAACGGAAGTTGTTCTTCAACTTGCGCAAGAAGCGAAGCGAGCTCCAGGCAATGGGGATCGATCCCACGAACGCGGAGATCGCCAAGCAGCTCAACGTGTCCGAGAGCGACGTCGCCGAGATGGACGTGCGCCTCGCGCAGAGCGAGAAGTCACTCGATGCTCCGGTGGGCGACGCGGACGGGCGCGCCATCTCGAAGATCGACATGATCCCGAGCGTCGGCGTGGGTCCCGAAACGGCCATGGCGGACGAGGAGCTGCAAGCGCTCGTCAAAGACAAGCTCGCGGACTTTCGCAAGACGCTCGGAGGCAAGGACAAGGATCTCGCGATCTTCGATCTTCGCCTCGTTGCCGACGATCCGCTCACGTTGCAGGATCTCGGCGATCGCTTCGGGATCTCGCGCGAGCGCGTGCGCCAGCTCGAGCAACGATTGCTCGCGCGCCTTCGCGAGTTCCTCAAACGCGAGATGGGCGACGCCACCGAAGCGCTCGGATGAAGAGCGACGGGACGCGGCAGATCGACAGCGGGCTCTATGTTGTAGCAACGCCGATCGGTAACCTCGGCGACATCACGCTGCGAGCCGTCGACGTCTTGCGTTCGGTCGATCGCATCGCAGCCGAAGACACGCGACGCACGCGCCAGCTTCTGAGTCACCTCGGGATCGCCGGCAAGCCTCTCGACGCACTGCATGAGCACTCGAGCGAGCGCGACGTCGAGCGCCTCGCGTCGCTGCTCGAGAGCGGGACGTCGATGGCGCTCGTGACAGACGCCGGCACGCCCGCCGTGAGCGATCCGGGCGGCGCGCTCGTCAACGCCGCCATCGCTGCCGGGATCCGCGTCGTGCCCGTGCCCGGAGCGAGCGCGGTGCTTGCGGCGCTCGTGGCGAGCGGACTCGGTGACGGTCACGGGTTTCGCTTCCTCGGATTTCTTCCGCGTGCAGGCAGCGTGCGCCGCGACGCCATTGCCAGAGCGTGCGAGACGCCGGAGCCCGTCATCCTGTTCGAGTCGCCGGAGCGAACGAACACGACGCTGCACGAACTTGCGCAGGCCATGCCCGATCGCCGTGCGTGCGTTGCGCGCGAGCTCACCAAGATCCACGAAGAGTTCGTCCGCGGCACGCTCGCCGAGCTCGCGAACGAACACGGCGATTGGCGAGGAGAGATCGCGATCGTGCTCGGGAGCTTTTCCCCGAAGGCACACGCTGAAAGTATCGACGACGCCGACATCGATGCTCGCATCGATCAGGAGCTCGATAGAGACACACACGCAAAGACCATCGCCGAGCGAATCGCCGCGTGGAGCGGCCGGCCCAAACGCGAGATTTACGAGCGCGTCGTGCGAAAAAAATCCGATCGCGGAGAACGCATTTCATAACCGTTCACGGCGCCAGTACGAGGCTGCCGCGAGCACACCGAACGCGGCGGCCGCTCCAAGGAGCGGCGCACGGCGACGCATCCTGAAGAGCACGGCGAGGACAACCGCGAGCTCGAGAGCCGTCGCGATCTTGCCGAGCACGTTCGCTCTGCGATCGCCGTTGCCGGCGAGTGCTTCGTTGCGGCGCACAAGCAGCCGCACCGCGAGCGGCAGTTCACCGAGCTCGCGCGTTGCGAGCAGGAGCGCCGACCACGGCCCGAGCATGCGACTCGCGACGAGCGTGCCGAGCACGGACGCGCCGAAGATCTTGTCCGCAACACCGTCGACAACGGCGCCGATCGGCGTGGCCTCCTGACGGAGGCGCGCCGCGAATCCATCGAGCACATCGGTTGCCGCAGCGGCGAGCATGATGCTGAGAGCGACGTCGATGCGACGGCGCCGGACGGCGATCGGAAACGCGAACGCGAGGGGGATGCGCGCCGCGCTGAGCACATTCGGCAGAAGCAGCAAATCGCGCGTGCGATAAACGGACACGGACACGCGATCAAAAGCCTGCACGCGCCACGCCAACCGCGGGGGGCAGACACGGGGGTCTGCCCCTACAGCCCACAACGCACTCGTAGGGGCGGCCCCCGTGGCCGCCCCTGCAGATGATCCTAATTTGCTAATGCGCGATCGAGTGCGCGCGCGTCGAAGCCGACGAGGATCTTGCCATGCACGTCGATGACCGGGATCGAACCCGCGTGCATGCCGGCCACGGCGAGCTTGGACTGCATCTCGCGCGGCGCGTTCGGATCGGTCTCGACGTCCTTGTAGATGAACGGGATGCCACGCTCGCGCAAATACGCCTGCGCCTGGTGGCAGGGACCGCACCACGACGCGCCGTAGATGACGACGGCGCTGCCCGTGCCGTGTGCAGACGCAGCGGCACTCGCAGCTTGCTGCGGCTTGAGAACTGTGCCGTGCTCGCCGCGTCGTTGGACAGCGACAGATTCGAACTCATCGCGCGCCGCAAGACGCACCGGATAGTGACCGTCGGGACCTGCGGCGCGAACATCGGCGAGGAAGATGCGATCACGCGACGGCGGATCGCGCGACGGATCGAGGACGCGAACGAGATCCCGCGATGCTGAAGGCACACTCGCGATGCTCTCTTCGACGTGGAACTCGCCGCGCTCATCGATCCACGTGAAGAGCAGGCCCGCGCTCGCGTCCGTGATGATCGGCAACGCCTCCTCGGACGCGGCAGGCGCGGCTTTGCGATGGCACCCCACCGCGAAGAGAGCGACAACGACGAACGCGACAAGCGCGATGAACTTTCCGAAGCGCACGGCATCCCAGAATGCGACGCTCCGGAGCTCCGATCAAGCGACGACTTGTTGCAGCAACGCGACCGTGTCCGCGAAAGCGACGTGCTCGGCCGGCGCCTGCCGGAGGAATTGCTCGATCTTCGGCATGCGCAAGACGGCTTCGTCGAGCTCCTTGTCGCTGCCCTTCGCGTACGCGCCGAGCATGATGAGATCGCGCTTGGCTTCGTAGTGCGCGACGAGGGCGCGGAGTTTTCGTGCTGCATCGCGATGCGCGGGATCGACGACGCCGTCCATCACGCGCGAGAGCGACGCGGTGGGATCGACCGCGGGATAGCGGCCGCGCGCGCCGAGAGCGCGATCGAGCACGACGTGTCCGTCGAGGATGCCTCGAACTTCATCGGCGACCGGCTCGTCCATGTCACCGCCTTCGACGAGAACCGTGTAGATTGCAGTGATCGATCCGCGCGACCCTTGCCCCGATCGCTCGAGCAGACGCGGGAGCATGGCAAAGACGCTCGGCGGGTAACCGCGGCGCGCCGGCGGCTCTCCGGCGGCGAGGCCAACCTCGCGCTGAGCGCGCGCGAAACGCGTGATCGAATCCACGAGGAGCATGACGCTCTTGCCCTGATCACGAAAGTACTCGGCATACGCCGTGGCGACCTGGGCAGCACGAAGACGCTCGAGCGCAGCGACGTCGCTCGTTGCAACGACGACCACGCTGCGCGCGCGCCCGTCCGTGCCGAGTGCATGCTCGAGGAACTCGCCAACCTCGCGACCGCGTTCGCCAACGAGCGCAACGACGACGACATCCGCTGCGGTTCCGCGCGCAATGGCGCCGAGCAGCATGCTCTTGCCAACGCCAGAACCCGCAAAGAGACCAACGCGCTGTCCTTCGCCGAGCGTGAGCAGACCATCGATCACACGCACGCCCGTTGGAAGCGGGCGGCACACGGGACGCCGGTGGAGCGCAGCTTCCGGATCGCGATCAACGGAAACGAGGACGCCCCCCGTGACAGCGCCCTTGCCATCGAGCGGGCGACCGAGACCATCCATCACACGACCGAGCAGCGCGTCCGACGCACGCACCTGGAAGCCTCCGCCAGTGGCTTCGACTTCGTCGTCCGGACCCACGCCCGCGAGCGCTCCGAGCGGCATCCCCACGGCCTCGCCGTGATCGAAGCCAACGACCTCGCACGCGAGCGGTTCACCGCGACGATGAACCGAGACGACGTCGCCGACGCGCACGCCCGGCATGCTGAAGCGGAGACTCAAGCCGGTGACAGAGATGACGCGACCGGTGGCTCGCAACGAAGACGTTGCGGCAAGTCTTGCCTTGAGGGCATCGAGCGACGAACTCACGCGCGCGAGCGTACCTTATGCAAGCTGCAGCCGGCACTCGCTACTTGTCAGCAGTGTTATGCCGGCTGCAATCAAACGCAGGCGATGAAGCGCCATCAGTTCCAGAGCCGCGAGACCACGACGATCCCACCCATCCCACCAGCCCCCCGGTATGTCTGACGTGACACAACGACGATCCTCCCGTCTTTTTGCACACGAGCCGCTGCAAAACCCCCTATTGCCCCGTCCGCTGAAACGAGTCCTGTTGCCAAGCCATTCACACCAAACGTGAGGTCGGGTTCACCCGCGGGCGTGAGGCGCCAAACGTACTCGAGGTGACTGATGTCGCTTATGTCGCCTATGACGTCCCACTGGGGAACAAGGAAACGGCCTTGATCGTCGAGGGAGACGCTCGAACCCTGCCACCCTTGAAGGGATGCCGTGCCGCCAGCACCGAACGTCGTGTCGACAGCTCCGTTTGCGGTAAAGGCAAGAATCGAGGTGTTGTCGACTGCAACGATTCGACCATCGGGACGGAGCACGGGCGACTGAAGAGTGGACGTTGCCGAAACCAACGCCTGCCCCTCCGTGCCAAACGACGTGTCAGGGGTGCCCGCGTCATCGAGCTGCAAGAAACCGAAGCCCGTGATGGGGTAGCCCATGGCGTCGGATTGACTGCCCGCGATCAAGATCTTGCCATTCGGGCGCACGGCAACACCCGTGGCAACCGAAGAATTGCTGCCCGCGAAGCTCGCGCTCGCGAAGCCACCCGTGTGGAGCTGGGGGACCTGTATGCCAAACTGACCGTCGAATTCCCCCGCGTTCGTGATTTTGGTGATCCCTATCACGGTCTGTAAATCATCATTATCATTATAAGTCGTGGCATCGAAGACCATGACGACACTGCCGTCCGGCGCGAGCGCCATGGCGTTTACAGTACTTCCCGTGTCTCCAGACTGACTGTAGTCGGGAAAGAACCTGGGGCCACTCGATTGTCCATCGGCGGCAACCACGCCGTAAGCGGCGGACTCTCCGTACGCCCCACCTCCAACGACGACGCGGCCATCCGAAAGGAGCACGCCGCTCGACGGGGACAAGGATCCCAGCTTGACGACACCACCATCGCCATACGCGGGATCGAGCGCGCCCTCCGGGGTAAGTCGCATGACGCACGTGCTGTCGACCGTGCGTATGCCGTCACATCGAATGAGCACAAAGATGCGATCGTCGGCAGATACGAAAAGGTCGATCGGGCTTCCGGCCCCGAGTCCGTCAATGAACGTCCGGCCGTCGGTGGCGAACGTGGTATCGAAACTACCTGCTGGACCGCGCACGAAGAGCGGCAGATTCGTGCTCGCCCGGGCTCGTGCGCCAACAGCTTGTCCTTGGAGGGTCACACCCGCCAAAGGTCCTTGAGGAACATCGGCTGCAACAGTGATTTGCAAATCCCCGCTGCTCGCCGAAGCGGGAATGGTCAATGGCGTGGCGACAACGCCAGCCGGCAAACCCGTCACCGTGATTTGAATATCACTCGCCGTTATCCCATTTCGCACCATCGAGAGGGGAATGGTGGCTGTCGTTCCCTGCACGATGCGCGGCGGTGTCGCGACGTTGAACGAAAATGGTCCAGATTCAGCGTCGGTTGACTCCGCATCTTGGCCGAAGGTTCCGCTGTCGACGACCGACTCAGCATCTCCTTGATCCGACCGTCGACCCGACCTGCCACCGTCCGCGTCGTCGTAAAACAAATCCGTGCATCCTACGGGCGCAAGCAAAGCGAGAAGAGCAATCCCACGGACGTAACGCATTCGAGCCTCCTTACCAAATGGCGAGGTCCAATCCTCGTCTAAGAGCATGTTCGACAGCCTGCTGCGCGAAATCGATTCGTCTTCGATGGCGCCTTCGGCGCTGTCGGCCCGCCTACGGCGGGACCTCAGGTGGGCGCTGCGGTGCCTGCGCACGTACGAAAAGTACGCTTTCGCGGGCTTCTCGCGCTCCGCCCTAGCCTCGATTCGCTCGCGACGGCTGTCGAACATGCTCTAACCTTCGATGGTCACATTCGATTCAGTCGCTCGCAACTGGCTTTTTTTTACCACCCTGACGTTTCGCAGAGACAACACGTCGCGCGGATCACGACGGGGATGCAACAAGTCTCAGAGCGTGTAGGGCAGCCTGCTGCGCGAAATCGATTCGCTTCGATGGCGCCTTCGGTGCTGTCGGCCCGCCTACGGCGGGACCTCAGGTGGGCGCTGCGGTGCCTGCGCACGTACGAAGAGTACGCTTTCGCGGGCTCCTCGCGCTCCGCCCTAGCCTCGATTCGCTCGCGACGGCTGCCCTACACGCTCTCACGCGCGCGAGCGTGAATTGCGTTACTTCCCGGAGGCGGCGCGGGCCGATACGGCAACGTCTGATCGGAGCTCGGCGTCGAGCTCCTGAAGGATCGCCTTCGCGCGCTCCGAGAGCCTCTGCGGAACGTCGATCTGAACGACGGCAACGAGCGAGCCGCGCCCTCGACCGTCGAGCCGAGGGATCCCCTGCCCCTTGATCGTGAAGACGGCACCCGACTGCGTGCCCGGCGGGATGTTCATAGGGACAGTTGCATGATGCACGTTGAGTCCGTCGCCGGGTTCACCGAGCGAAGGCACGAGCACCTCGGCGCCCATTGCCGCGTCGACGAATGAGACGTGCACGCGCGTGACGAGATCGACGCCATCGCGCTCGAAGCGCGCGTCCTCCTGCACGTCGATCTCGACGTAGAGATCGCCAGCGGGCGCACTGCCCGGACCAGGCATCCCCTGCCCCGGCACGCGCAGGCGCTGCCCGCTGTCGATACCCGCGGGGAATGCAACAATCACGTTGCGCGCCTTCTCTACGGCACCGTGACCGCTGCACGTTTTGCACGGTTGCTTGATGACGACGCCCTGACCCCCGCACCTTTGGCACGGAGTCGTGAACATGACGAAGCCGCGCGCGTTCGACACCTGCCCCGTGCCGCGGCACTGCGTGCAACTTTCTGGTTTCGTGCCTGCCTTCGCGCCCGTGCCCCCGCAATCATCGCAACGGACGGGCGCGTGGACGGTGACCTCGCGCTTGACGCCGAATGCGGCTTCACGAAGCGTCAGCGTGACTTGCACGCGCAGATCGGCGCCGCGCTGCTGTCTGCCGCGACGCCTGCCGCCACCGAAGCCGCCGCCCGCAAACATCTCGGCGAAGAGATCCTGCATGTGACTGAAGACATCGGACGCGTCACCACCGAAGCCGCCACCTTCGAGACCGGCGTGACCGAACTGGTCGTAGATGCGTCGCTTCTCGTCGTCGGACAGGACTTGATAAGCCTCGTTGACGATCTTGAAGTTCGCCTCCGCGGACGCGTCGCCGGGGTTGCGATCAGGATGGTGTTTGAGCGCTTCGCGCTTGTACGCCTTGCGGACGTCTTCCGCGCTCGCGCTCCGCTCGACGCCAAGAACTTCGTAATAATCGCGCTTATCCGACATGCGCTCGGTCCACCACGGTTAAACATCCTCTAAGGCACGGCAAGAGCGTGTCAACGTTCATAGCCGAGCTGCTCATTCTGTAGGGGTCTGTAGGGCTCGCATCTGTTCGAGAAGAACGGCCTGGCGCTGTAGCTCTGTGCGCGCCCGCGTCAACTCTTCTCCGGATTCGACCGCCACGCGCGCAGCATGCTCCTGGACCAAGGCTTGGCGCAGAGCCGCGAGTTCGTCGTTGGCGCGCGCGAGATCGCGTTCGATCTCGAGTCCTTGCGGACGCGGCGTGGTTGGCCCGACGTCCATCTCTTTTGCTTCCGCCTCTGCCTGCGCCATCGCCGCTGCGAGCGCGTTTTCCAACTCGGTGATGCGCCACGTTTGCGCACGAAGCTCGCCCTCGCGACGCGCAACGTCGAGCGCGAGCTCATCGAGTTTGTTGCGGTAGCGCGCGATCTCGGCCTCGGCGCGGCTCTCCGCTTCTGCCACGGCAGACACGAGCACCGACGAATCGGCCTCGACCTCGGAGGGCGATCCGCCCGCTCGCAGCTCTTCGACTTCCGCAACGAGCTCTTTGACGAGATGCTCGCGCCGAACGAGCTCGCGCTCCATCTCGGCGATCATCCGTGCGCGATCGCGCAACTGAGCCTCGAGGATCGCAGTCTCCGTGGCGTGGACCTCGGCGGCGTCGACGGAACTCCCTTCGTGCCGCTCGCTTTCGGCGTGCAGCGAATCGATCTCGGCGCCGAGCGCGGCGATCTGATCGTCGCGCTCGAGCATTCCTCGTTCCGCCACGGCAAGCCTGCGTTCCATCGACACGACGGCTTGCCGCGCAGCGGAAGAGATCTCATCGAGCTCCTGCCGCGCGCGCAAAATGACGGCGTCGCGCTCGAGCGAGGTTTGTTCGGCCTGCGAAGACGCCTCGATGCGCGCGGCATCGGTCATGGAGAGGCGGTCACCGAGTTCCTCGACTTGGCGGGCGAGATCGTCTGCCCTCCGCTGCACGGCCGCGTAAGCTGTTTGCGCGTCAACGGACGACGCAGCCTCGACATCTTCATTGCCCAAAGGCTCCGCGATGCCGCCCGGAACTTGGACGATCGAATAGGGATCGAGAGTCTTGGGCACGTCGCTCGCGAGGACGACGAACACCTCCGGTCCACCCTCGTTCCCAAGTCGGGCGTCGACGCTGACCGACAAGTCCTCGGCGTCACCGAGCTCCGCGAAGACGATGCCCGAGAACGGGACCACGCCGGTCATCGTCACGTACTCGAACTGGCGCGCGAACAGCTCGTAAAGCTCGCCGTACGTGAGCACTGCAGGATGCAGATCCGGGAGCACGTGCGCACTCTCCTCGTCGCCTGTGTGCGCGCGCCCCATGGCGATGACCGCGCCAGTCTCCGTAAGCAGGCGCCGAACCTCGCTCACGCTCGCAGACAGACCCGTGCCCCAGAGCGCAGCGAGATCGGGAATGATCGCGACGTCGAAGGCGCCCTCTTCCGCATCGATCGCGCCATCGAGCGGCCGGTAGGCGATGCCGCTTTCCGTGTATGCTGCAACATCAGACGCATGCGTGGCGTCCGGATCGTAGACGTCGACGCTGCTCGCGCCGAGCTCGAGGAGCTGCACGGCCACGCCGAGCTCGGCACCGCCAAGGACGAGAACGCGCGCATCGGCCACGAACGCCTCGACGTAAACGGGCAAAGCCGCGAGAAGGCTGCCGCGCGGATAGCGCGACGTGCCTTCAGTGGACGAGCGAAAGAACGTGGAGCGATCGGGCATCGGAGTGGCAGCGCGCCGGTCTTACCACAGGGCGACGGCGATCGGGCCCTTTGAAAACGCAGGGCCGCGAGATGCGCGCCGCGCGCGTGCCCTGCCCCTCGCGCACGTCCACCGGCTCTCGATCGGCCAGACGGCGGCCCTCGAGATCGACCGTAAGACGTGCGAGGAGCTTGGCGACGAACCGCGACGTGGGCACGCGCACGGGCAGACAGAGCACCTTTTCCCCGGGCACTCGTCCGATCACGACGCTCACGCCGGACGCTATCTGCGCAACTTTCGCCGCGGCAGACGAACCATCATCAAAGCGAACGAAGATCTCCGGAACGACAGCGCGCGCTCCCGGAGCAAGAGGCGCGAGGGCGAGCTCGATGCCGCGAAGACCGGGAACGGGATCCTTCGGCATGCACGCGAGGCGCACTTCATCGAAGTCGTAGGGGCGGCTCCCCGTGGCCGCCCTCGTCCTGAAGCGCGCGATGAAACCGACGTCGACGTGCGCGAGATCGACCAGGCGCGCGAGCCTATCGCGCGTTGGACGAAGAAAGCGTGCAACGCGATCTGCCGGAGCGGGCGGAAGCGACGCGCGCGTGCCCGTGACGAAGAGCGGCACGATCGCAGTCGCAGCGAGCGGCAACGCGATCATCGCGCCCGCGACGCGCGTCGCCAGCACTGCGGCGAGCGCGGCGACGACGGCAAGGATCCCGAGCGCGGCGAACTTGCCTTTATACGTGCTGACGTCGAACGCGTCGCCGGGAAGTGGAAGCCGCGTGCGCAAGGCGAGCACGGTCTCATCGCCCGTGGGACGCCAGGTGCCAGGTCCGCGCAGACCCATTTTCGCGGCGGGCGGCCGGTGCGCGGCGCACGCCATCGCGACCACGACGAGGAGCGCGCCGATCGTGGGATTCGACCATAAGAGCACGGCGAACGCGCCAACGGTGACGAGGCCGAAGACGAACGGGCTCGTGCCCCACGGAAGCGGCAAGAGCGGTCGCGCGCGTGCCCCAGCATCCGCACAAAGGCGCGCGTGCGCGGCCTGCTTGTGATGCAGGATCATCGCGAGCAAACCCGCGAGCAAGGTGAACCCGCACGCGAGGAGGACGGCGGGCACGCGGTTCGGCACCGGTGCGATCGGCGGCGTCGCGGACGGCGGCCGGAGATCGGGCGACGAGACACGCGTGAATGCCTTCGGATCGACGCGTACCGACCAGGTGACGATTTCGCCGCGCGGAACGTGCGCGCGCACGAGTTCGAGCTCATCGCGATCGATCTGCCTATGCAACGTCGCGATGGTGGTCTCGACTTCTGCGACCGACGCGAGTCGCGGCTCCGTGGGTGCCGGCGGCAGCTCGAAGATCACGCGCGAACCGTCGTGTCCCTCGGCCGACGGCGGCGACGTCCACGTGAGTCGCCACATCGCACCGTCGTTCACCAGCATCTTCGTCGCGACGAGATCGATCCGGTACTTGATGTCGACGGAGTACGTGCCGCGGGACAGACCCTTAGGATCGTCGAACGCAACGCGCACGGTGCCGGGACGATTCGGATACGCCGTAACCTTGGCGCGGCTCTCTTCGCCCTTGTCGGACACGGCGATTGCGTCGGCCACGAGCTCCGCGCGCGAATCAACGCCTGAGAAGTCGAGTGACTTGAAGCGCCCGGCGATGATTCGATAGCTAACACGCTGGGTTACCGTGGCCGAACCGTCGACCGCAACGGCCACACGCACGTCGTCCGAAGTTTGATGCGCCTCCCGCCGTGAGCTCGACGATGCCGCGGCCCGCGCATCGGCAACGCCGACAATGAGCGCCACGAGCACGAGGAAGAAAGAAAGGACGCGAAGGAGCACGGAACCTACATTTACTCACATCCGCCGTTTGAAGGGAAATTTGCGGCTTAAGTAGATCCTCCGCACCGTTGCAACATAACAAAACTGTACTCTATCGGGTAGTACAAATTCTTGGACCGCCTGCAGAGCTCCAGCAAAACCACGGCGCGGGTCGGTGGCCAGCAGGCGGGGTAGCCATTATGCTGAACATGATGAATGCACGTGCCAAGAAGGTGTTGGGCGAGGCATTGCAGTTGCCCATCACAGAACGGGCGGACTTGGTGCACGAGCTGCTGACGACGCTGGATGGTGATGTCGATGCGGATGCGGAAGACGCGTGGGGCGAGGAAATCGATCGGCGGGTGCAGCGGGTACTCGCAGGCGAAGGTGTTTCCTACCCGGTTGACGAGGCGCTCGCGCATATCCGCGCGAATCTGCGATGAAGGTGTGGCGCATCCGTGAGGAAGCTCGCGACGACATCGAAGATGCTGCGCGCTGGTACAACGACGTACGCGAAGACTTGGGTGAGGACTTCGTGAAAAGCGCCTTTGAAGTGATTGCGGTTGCACACGAACGAAGAGTCCGGACTACTGGAAAGCGCGACTCGGAACGCCTTCTTCCTCGTAAGCTGATCGAAGAACGCGGAAGTCCACGGGCGCATGGCGGCTCAGTGTGACGTGGCGGCTTTGATGGCGTCCTCGATGAAGCCGCGCGGGACGTCGAAGATCGTGACCTCCGTTCCTGCCGCGGCGCTCGGCGAAGGCCCCTCGGATGTGAAGGTCAACGTGATCGGAACCGTGGCGCGCCCAGGCAATGTCGAGAGCATGCGGAACACGTTGGAATCGCTAAGAGCCCAAGATTGAAGGAGTCCTCTCAACGTCAGGAACCCCGCGCCGTTGATCTTCGTGTCGCGGAGGCTTTGAAGCGCGCCCACCTTGGCAAGCGTGTTCGCTCCTGACGCACTCGACAGCGAAGATGCGATGCGGTCGGCGAGAAGTTTCTCATCGACGCTGAAGCCAATCCAACTTGCACCTTGATCCGGCACCGCGATGACGTGAACCACGAGGGGTCTCAGCGCGCCCTTCTTCGCTCTGGCGTCGACGAGACGAGTGAGCGGAATCGTGATTTCGAGGTGCACCGTCTCCTTCGGCAGCTTCACGTTCGCTGCAAGCGGCGCAATCCGCAGGCGCACGAGCGGTCGCGACGACCATTCTTTCTTCGCCCACTTCGCGAACGCAGGTCGATTCCACAGCGCCACGGTGTCTTTGAGGATCGGACCGACCTTCGCAATGGGTTCGTGTACTTGCAGGAGATACCAACCCAAAAGTTGCGCGATGAACGCACGCTCGGCATCGTTCTCGCCGGCTTTGCGCGCTGCAATCGTCTTGTCGACCGCGGCGGCATCGAGGCCTTTGCCGTAGACCGTTGCGCCGCCGTAGAGAGAAAACATTCGTCCAACGAGATCACGCACCGCCTTGCGCTCGGCGAGCGGCAGCCCGGAGTCGTTCGTTACGTCGATGAACGCATTGCCGAGCAGCTCGCGCGGACGATCGAAGAGTGACGGATCGGCACCGTGCCAGAAGGAGGCCATGTCGGCCTCCGCAGGCAGACGCCAGAACGCGGGCGGCGGCGACCCCACGTGATCGCGCTGCGACGCCGCGAACTTCGCCATCCAGCTCGTTGTTTGACCGTACTCGACGCGGAGCGTTCCCGTTGCCGCCGGCTCCGCGATCTGCGCGTCGAACGTCATGCGGTTGGCGTCGTTCACGAAATCGGTGAGCTCGCCAACCGACGCATCCACCAGATCGCGGAGCGCCGGAGTAGAAGCGTGGGCGATCGACCGCGCCACGACGCCAATCTGCGCTGCCTTCAGAGGCTCGCGCACCGGGTCCGCGAAGACTTCGACGTGCACGTCCGAAGGCCAGGATTTGCGCGGCAGCGTGCGCGTGAGATACGGAACGAGCGCATCGAGCGCCGGCTTCTTTCCGCAGACCAGGCGCGTATCTTTGACGGCAGGCGCGAGCACGCACCCGACGGCATCGTCCTTCTCGTCTTCGTCTTCGTTGGCGCCGTCGTGATCGGTTGGTTCAGACTTGCCAATCCCCCCGACGAAGAACTGTCCACCTGGTCGGGGCACGAGCCTGTGATGAGCCCCGAGCTTGTCTTTCGCGTCATCGAACGAGCGCACCGCGACAGAGACGGCGGCGAGCGGTTTTGGATCGTGGCCGTTGCCGCTGAGCGTGACCGCAGCCTCGATCGGCCGCGAGAGATCGACCGCGGCGCCGAGGGTGTCGTCGGTGAGCGAGTCGACGAGTGAGCCGCTGTTCGGCAGCGTGCGGTGCGCCCAGGTCCCCACGGTCTTGAGAATGGCGTTTGGATTGTTCACGCGGCCGACGACGAGCAGCCCCGCCGGGTCCGGCACGGCGCTGAGATCCACGGATGGAGGCGCCGGAGGAGCAACCCGCGGCACAGTCGACGTGGGCACAGTGGGTGCCGGAGGCGGAGCGCCCCCACACGCCGCGATGCTGAAAGAGAGGGACGAGACGAGGAGCGCGGAAGTCCATGGCCGCAGGCGGAGCGCAACGATCATGGCGGCGAGGATACACGGCCGCAACGCCGACGTTACGCAATGTTTTTCCAATCCCTAGCCCGGGCTAGTTGGAGAATCAGTGCGACGTAGCGACGTTGACGGCGTCTTCGATGAAACCGCGCGGGACGTCGAAGGTCGTGACCGACGATCCCGACGCAGCCTGCTGCGACGGCCCCTCGGACGTGACGGTCAGGATCGCGGGAACGACGCCGCGCCCCGGCACACTACGGAGTCGGAACAAAGGAAGCTCGTCGTAGCTGTGAAGGTCCGCGCCGAGCTTTTCTATGCCGAGCCCGAACAGTCCTCTTAGCGTCAAGAACGCTGCGCCGTTGATCTTCACGTCGCGAAGGGGCTGAACTCCCGCCGCCTTTGCAAGCGTGTTCGTGCTCGACGCAGTCGACAGCGAAGCCGCCGCGCGGTCGGCAAGAAGCTTGTCGTCGAGGCTGAAACCAAGCCAGCTCGCGCCCTGGTCCGGCACCGCGATGACATGAATCACGATCGGTTTCGGCGTGATCTTCTTCTTGGACGCACCGACGTCGATCGCGCGCTGCGGAAGCGAGATCTCGAGGTGCACGGTCTCCTTTGGGAGCGCCGACCCCGCCGGAAGCGGCGCGATTCGCATTCGCGCGACCGTCTGCGGCGACGATTCTTTCTTCGCCCACTTCGCGAACGCAGGTCGATTCCACAGCGCCACCCAGTCTTTGAGGATCGGACCGACCTTTGCGATGGGTTCGCTGATCTGCACGAGATGCCAGCCCACGAGGCCCGTGAAGAGCGCGCGATCGGCCTCGTCCTCGGCAACGACGTCGCCTTTCTTGACGGATTTACGCGCCGCCAACGCACGGTCGACCGTCGCGTCGTCGATGCCTTTGCCGTAAACCGTTGCGCCGTCGAAGAGAGAAAAGATTCGTCCGACGACGAGCTCGCGCACCGCCGTGCGCTCGCGAAGCGGCACCCCGGAGCTGTCCGTTGCTTCGACGAACGCCTTCCCGAGCAGCTCGCGCGGGCGATCGAAGAGCGATGGGTCGGCGCCACGCCCGAAGTAGGCCGTGTCAGTCTCCGCAGGCAGACGCCAGAACGCGGGCGGCGGCGGCCCCACGCGATCACGCTGCGACGCCGCGAAATGTGCCATCCAACTCGTTGCTTGACCGTAGTCGACGCGGAGTGTCCCCTTCACCCCGGGCTCCGCGATCTGCGCGTCCAACGTGACGCGGTTGGCGTCGTTCACGAAGTCCGCGAGCTCGCCAACCGACGCATCCACCAGATCGCGGAGCGCCGGCGTGGATGCGTTGAAGAGCGACCGCGCCAAGATGGGGAGCTGCGCGCGCGCCGTCTTCAGCGGCTCGCGCACCGGGCCCGCAAACACCTCGACGTGCACGTCCGAAGGCCAGGATTTGCGCGGCAGCGTGCGCGTGAGATACGGCACGAGCGCTTCGAGTGCCGGCTTCTCTCCGCAGACCAGGCGCGCATTCTTGACGGCCGGCGCGAGCACGCACTCAACGGCGTCGTCGTCCTCCTCGGCGCTGTCGTGGTCGGTTGGTTCGGACTTGCCGATCCCCTCGACGAGGAGCTGTCCACCCGGTCGGGGCACGAGCTTGTGACGAGCACCAAGTTTGTCTTTTGCCTCGTCGAACGAGCGCACCGCGACGGAGACTGCCGCGAGCGGCCGCGGATTGCGATTGTTGCCGCCGAGCGTGACCGCAACCTCGATCGGCTGCGAGAGATCGACCGAAGCGCCGATGCTTTCGTCGGTCATCGAACCGACGAGCGCGTTGCCATTCGGCACGGGATGGTGTGCCCAGCTTCCCGCAGTCTTGAGGATGGCATCGGGCTTGTTCACGCGGCCGATGACGAGCAGCCCCGCGGGCTCCGGCACTGCGCTGAGGTCCACGGACGGAGGCGCCGGAGGAGCAACCTGTGGAGCAGTCGACGCGGGCGCCGTGGGCACAGCGGGTGCCGGAGGTGGAGCGCCCCCGCACGCCGCGATGCTGAAAGAGAGGGACGAGACGAAGAGCGCGGAAATCCATGCCCCTAGCCCGGATAATTCACGACGACTCCGCTTAGAAGAGCCGATCCCTTTGCTGCAAAGGGCGTACGGCTTTTGTCGGACCTGCGGCGTACGTACAGTACGCCTCGGTCCTGCGATACGGCGTGCGCCCTTTTCGCTGCGGTCTCGGCCTTCTACCGCAAT
>WQYX01000082.1 GCA_009781005.1 Polyangiaceae bacterium
CCGCGTTCGTCATCACGGATGGAGAGCCCGATGCGTAACGAAAGGCGCACGTCGGGTTCGGTGAAGGGCACCCGGAAACCTCTCGGCGTGAGCCGAGGATGGCGCCGGGTGCCTATTCAACTCTCATCGTCCCCACCATGCGGCCACAAAAGCGCCGCGATCGTTCCCCCCATGCGCATTCGTTGGGTGCCGCGGTTTTTCGGCCCCGCACCCAACGTCATTCCCAATCAAGACTATGGGCTTGGCGGACCCCAACGCGCACGGGTGGGCACACGCAGGGACGACGTTACCCCACGAACCTCGGACGATTGTGTACTTCTGGACCCCGGTAGGCATGCACAGGGGTTATGACAGAGTGCCGGAGGAGGGAATCGAAACCGTACAAGACGTTGATTTCACGACGAATTCTGATGCGGTCGGACCAACTGAGTCGATTCGAGATGACGTAAGTGCGCGAATCGCTGTCGACGTTGGCCCAACACTTGGGCCAAGCGAATTGCAGGATACACATACCGCCGGCGCCCATATCGAAGAGGCACTCATGCTCGCCGCGAAGGCCGGTCGATGGGATGTCGTAAGCCAGCTTGCGAAGGAACTCGAGGCGCGCCGACTGCCTCACGTGGTACATGACCATGTGCGATCCGCCTTCCGCCGTCACGACGATGATGTAGGGCCAGACCCGCACGAGAGCTCGTCTTCAGCGACGGGATGAAGGATCACGCCGCGCGTCGTCGACGAGCAGCGTACTCGCCGAAGGTCGGTCACCGCCTCGCGCCAGGAGCGGCCCTTTACATGCTCTGCAAACACGTCGTCGATGCGTCTGCGCACCTCGGTCATGTACGCCTTCGCGTCCTCAGGAGAACCTTTGGGCTCCGCGAGCGAACCTTCGGAGGGCCCATCGAGCACGCTTGCGAACCAACAGTTAGCCTTCCAGCATGTCAACGCTCGTTCGACGATTGAAGTTTGCGGTTTGACTGCGCTTTGCTCGGCCGGTGGCTAGCGCGCAAGCTTGCGAGCTGAGTGCTCGGGCCTGCCTCGCCTTGCGTCAGTCGCATTGGTTTTTGCCAACGGTGGCCAAGCGACATCCGCAACGGGTTCGCGAGGCACGACGATCGGGGGCTTGACCAAATCTCGGACGACATTCTCGATGTACTCAATCTCTGTCTCATCAAGGTTGTAATGGTCGTACACCTCGCGATCGATCCGATCGTCGAGCGCGTCCGCCTGCTGATGAAGTCGCTCCGCAATCTGTGGGTTTCGCTCGCACACCAGCTCACGTTGCAATGCCAGCATTTGTTCGACGAGCTGCACGATAAGTTGGTGACGCGCCTTCTCCGCCGCAATCGACATGTCAACGGACCGCAGAGGCAGGCGCGCGAGCGCGCCGAGTTTCACCTGCGGGAAGGTTCTTTGTGATGCCTCGCGCACCAATTCGACATAGGCGAAGCGCAAAACCTTCGAGTTCAGCAGGCCGACGATGTATCGGATGTCGAGCCCGTTGTCTGGCTCTGAGAGCCCGTGCAACGAATTGCGAAAGTACGTTGCGTGATCGCGTGGTGCGACGATTGGGTACGCAGCTGTCTGGCGAATCACGAATTTCGAGCGCTCGTACTTCTCGTCCTTGCTCATGAACAATTCATGTTTTGTGTCTAGCCGAACGGCGACCTCGGGCGGATTGCACCAATAGCGGCCTACCTGCTTTCCTTCTAACGTTGGTATGAATTTGCCCTTCGCGTCTGGGAGTGGGATGACCTGGTCAGCTGCCGACGTCGTTCGAACTCCGCAATCGGCAACAAACGGTTTGATAGAGAACGATTTCTCAGCGAGCTTTTTCAAGAGCACGCGAGACGCACTCCCACCCCACACATCGCCCTCCGAGAGTGCAACCGATGTCTCGTCTCCATTCCTTTCGCGGATCGATGTCTGCCCACGATGGTTACGGTCCAGCACAAAGGTCAAAGCTGGAGTCGTAACACCTCGAAAAACATGCTCTCCCCAATAGCGCACTTCGAGAACGTTTGACGTTCGGTTGACGACCTCTCGAATCGATCGATAGCCGTCGAGATGGCCCACCTGATCTGGAACAATGAACGAGACGAAGCGCTTCGTCAGGAGACGCGCTGCGCGTTCCATGAAGAACGTATGAGCCGTTGGCCATCCCGCACTGTCATAGTTTGCTTCGAAGTAGGCACGCAGGCTGGGCGACAATGGAACGGCCTGACGTCCACCGAACGAGAGATAAGGTGGATTGCCAATCACCACGTCGAAGCCTCCTGAAGCAAAGATCGCTGGGAAAGCCTTTCTCCAATCGAGCGGTGCGACTTGGTCGTTGTCACTGCTCATGAAGTCGCCATGAAAGTCGCCTCCTATAAGCGAATTGCCGCAACGTATATTCCGACCGAGATCAGGCAAAGCTCGGTCGTGAAACAATTTTAGATTCGTGTTGAGACTCTCCTCGGTCTCTCCCTCAAGGACCTTCAGAAGAAGAGATAACTTCGTCACCTCAATGGCCTGCGAGTCAATGTCAACACCATATATATTGTTGATAAGGATCTCTTTTCGTTGTGCTGTGGTCAATTCCCACGCTCCGTACGCGTTCTGAAACAGGACCGGTCGCTTGCGTCGAGCCCACTTCTCCGCGCCATCCGCTATGTACCAACTCCGGTGCCAATCAAGGAGCACCTGATATGCTTCCAATAAGAACGAACCGGAACCACATGCCGGGTCGAGAACTCGAAGCTTTGCGACTGTGCCGGGATTGGAGAACTCAAGGAGACGCCCAAGCGTCGACTTTACGATATGACGAACAACGTTCGTCGGTGTGTAATAGATGCCACCTGCCTTTCGTACTTCAGGTCGTTCCTCGACTTGGGCACGGTGACCTGCAGTGATTCGGATGATATTACCGAGGAACCTTTCGTAAACCTGCCCAAGAATATCCGCAGGGATCTCGGAGAATACATACGGACACCGCGGATAATAGAGGCTTTCGAGTATTTCCCTCAACGGGGCGTCATCCATGCTTAACGCTAGAGTCACTCGGTCAGGGAATTCCTCCCGTCCAGCCTCGGATGCAAAGTGAAAGAGTCCAGAATTGTACCTCTCGTCCGCCTTCCTGAACCTCTCGCACAAGCGAGCGTAAACGTTCTTTCCGCAAGCCACGTTCTTGAGCTGGCCATAAACCTCAACGCCCCGGTCTTCCGCTATCCGAAGAAAGGCGATTCGGTCGATGACTCGTTGCACCGCAAAGTTCATATCGCGCTCGGTGAGCGCAGGATTTCGTAATGCGAAATTTCTGGCGAGGGCCAGTCTCCACCCCTCCATTTCCGCTAGAAAAGCATCGTCGACTTCCGTTGTCCCGCGTTTGGAGCGCGGATCAGAAGCGTATCGATCGAAGGATCCTTTCAAAATTGCGTCGCGTGAGAAGACAGACGAGATTTCCGTCCATCGAGAGATGTACTCTCGGAATGTCATGTAAAGAACGCGACTGACGGAGGCCTTATCGCCCATCTGCGGTTTCGTACGACAGTCATAGACGGCGAACTCTTCGAAGTCAGTCACGATCGAGAGAGGTAGCTTTGCTGACCAGGCATACCTACGCAATTGGTATGCGGGTTCGATAGCGTCCTTCACGTGGATAATTGGACGCTTCGCCTCGACAAAAAACTTGCGCGAGCCCCCGATTCGAAAGCAATAGTCCGGAGCCCGAGCGCTTCCCGCAACACGAATCTGATCTTCGTGGATGACATCTTTGTACGTCTCGGCCCAGCCTTGCTTGTTCTCGACATCCCAGCCAAGCAAGCTGAAAAATGTGTCGATGAACTCTCGTCGAAGCTGAGTCTCGTTGTATCCAGACGCCTTGTAAGCATCGATATTTCGCTCGAATCTCTCTACAAGCTCGACAATACCATCCGGGGCGACACTTGCCGTAGACGGATTTATGGCCGCTGGAGTAGCCGTTCGTCGTGCTCTCTTTTCACCCATTTTGGGAGTGTCACGCGCTTTCTGCTTGCTAGGCCAGTTCTCTGTCGACATTTGTTGGCGCTCGCATAGTCAAGCCGTCGATCACGCTCCTTGCTTGATCATGAGGCCCTGACTGTGCCTCGTCTCACATCGCCGCCGTCGAAAGGGCGGAAGAACAAGTAGAGCCGATCGGGATTCGCTACACGCTTGAATCTCTCGTGCTCACGCTCACTCGTTGACCGCCGGCCACCAGCAAAATCAATCACATAAAGCGGTGGAGTCGCCGGGAATCAACTCGAGGTGTACGGAGGCGGAAGCGCCGTAATTGAAGTGGTAGTCTCAGAAGCGAGCGGCTGGCGTCCCTGGCAGGACCCAGCCGCAGACGAGAGGAGTATCTCCCGTGACGAAGAAACTACCCGACGAGTGCGGCGAGCGCCACGAGACCGGCGAGCAGTCGCGAAATGAAATATGGACGCCGAAGAAGATCGAGGCTGCGCGCGTTGCCCGCGTCCAAGAGTTCGAGAAGGAACTGCGCGTGGCGATGGCTCGCGATCAGCAGCACATCGAGGCCGACGCCGAGGTCGAGAGCTCCGAGGGCTTCGAGCTTCTCGAGTCGGGTGATGGGCAATGGTACCTGGATCAGCCTGAGGCGAAATCAGACATCCTGGCGGCGTGGGTCGACCATGTTCGGCGTGCGTGGGCGGCGGAAATCAAAGCGTGTCGCCAGTTTGAGGACCACTTGCGCGAACATCTGCGATCTCCTTTTTTCGCGGATGAGGAAGCCATGCTCGCTGCTCTTTCTCCTGACGATATGAAGAAGAAGATCGTTGAGGCGCAGCGGCGTGAATTTCTGACTCAGCACCTATACCGTCACGACGAGACCGCTGCACGATACACCTCTTACAAAGGCATCCCAGAGGAGCTTCGACACGCGCGTGAGATAGTCCGATATGCTGTTCATGCTGCACGGCTCCTGGAAAAAGAGTTTCTCGAGGGCAAGTCGCCGTGCAGTGATGTGATGGCCCACGATGTCAAGATCGCCTGTACCTTCGTTCAAAAAGCACACACTGGTATCATAACAAGTGGCCTGGTCTCCTCGATAGAAGGCAATCCCAATCGGCGACAAAAAACCTACGCCGGGCGAACCTACCGTGCTGCAACTCGGCTCGATGTGCTTCTTGAGGATCCGCGAAAAACCTACGCTGCTCTCACTACTACCGAGCAGCTTCGATGGCGCGTGGCGCTTATGCGATACCTCGATAAGTGCGTGAAGGCTGGAGTGACCGCGTTTCCATCCGACCGAGAGGAGTTCATTATATTCGCATCTCGTATCGGCCAGACGCCGTTCGCGCTCACCGACTTTGCCGGCTCCGGTGCAGACCTCACCAAGCTCCTCGCCTCATGGAGCGAGAAAGACGCCGGCGCGAAGCCAAGGGGGAGCGGTCGCACCAGCAAGTGGAAGGCGTTGCGCGTCCTCCTGGAGGAGGTGTGGGGCTGCGAGTCGACGCCAGAAGCCCTTGCGAGAGAGTACGCCCGTTCAATGAAGTGAATCCCCGCAGAGACTGCGGGGATTATCTTTTGATGCCGGGAATCCCAACAAAGCTTGCGGGGATTGCAAAGCAACATCGGATTTCGCATTACTGGGGGCAATTGAAGATGCGAAAACCAACCACTATCAATCTCGATCCAGAGACACGAACCCGTCTCGAGCGAGCGCGCGATCGTCATGCGCTTGGCAAGTGCAAACCGTCGCTCAGCGACATCGCGAACGAAGCGATGGTGCGCGGGCTCCCCTCGCTCCTCGGCGAGCGTGACGCATCGGAGCCGCCGATCCGATGAGCCACGATGCCATCATCGCCGCCGCGGAACGAGGCGGAGCCACCGTCATCCACGCGCCAGGCGCAACAATCATTGTCATACCCGCGCGGGCCGCGGACGGTGACGATTTACTTTCCATCAAGGAGGCAGCGACGCTCGCGAAGTGCAGTGTCCGCACGCTTCGAGACGAGCACCGCATTGGCAATCTCGTCATGTTCGGCAAGCAGCGGTCGCGTACGGTGCGCCGCGCCGACTTGCTTGTTTGGATCGAGTCGCGCCGCGTGACGCCAAAGTCCGATATCGACGATCTCGATATCGAACGGCGCATGAAGCGTCTCGCGAGAGCGTCATGACAAACAATGCCTGCGCTCCTAACTCTCTGGCCTGCTTTCCGCGCAGCGAAACCGAACAACTCATTATGGCTCTGCGTGAATACGAAGGATGCCGTTATCTGGATATTCACGTTTACTTCCGCGCAAATGATGGTGCCTGGAGACCGATAAAAAAGGGCGTGACGGTTCGATTGTCGGAGCTATTCGCCTTCTCCGATGCCGTTGCTGCGGCCATGGCCAAAGTCGCACCCGGAGCGACGCCATGAGCGCCGACATCGAAGAATGGCGCGTGTACGAGACGGGCGCCGACGTCAAAGAATGTCGCGTATACGAAGCGACATGGTTTCGCCAGAAGGAAGCGCGCACTGGCTTGCCTGTTTGGTTTACGGGTGACGAGCTCGCTCACACCTTGGCGACGCCGCCAAAGATGACAGGCAAAAAGAGCGAGCTCCCGCTGCTGTCGTTTGCCCGATTTCGCAAACATCGGCGATTACAGGCAAACGTCGAAGCGGTGAGTATGCTTGGTTTGGATATCGATACCCCAACGGTCGATCCGCGCGGCGTCGTCGTGACCGTGCATGAGGCTTTGGGCGGCGTCGAGACGTTCGCCTACTCGACGTCATCGAGCATGCCGAAAGCGTTCAAGCTTCGTTTGCTGATCCCATACGATGCACCCGCGACAGCAGAAGATCACCGCGCATCGTGGGCGATCGTCGCGCGGATGTGTGAGCGCACTGGCGTACAGATTGACCGGGCATGTAGCGACGCAAGCCGTGGCTTCTTCACGTGGGTCTTGCTTCCGAGCGGCGCCTACTTCCACGCTCACCTCCCTGGCGAGCCGTGGCCTGTAACTCTCGCCTCTGGCGTCGAACGAGACCACAAGGCGCAACAAGAGGAGCAAGCCAGAAGGGCGAACGCCGCCCATGTCTCGCGTTTCTCACCCGCTGGCTCGCCCTCTCGCATATCCGAGCGAGAGCGCGCGCGACGATACCTCGCGACAGTCGACCCAGCCATCCAAGGGCAGAACGGAAGTGCAGCAGCATTCACCGCCGCTCTGAAGTGTTTCTCCCATTTCTCACTCGACGAAGCGGAGGTGCTGGACGCCCTGGCGGACGCATACAACCCGCGATGTGTCCCGCCGTGGTCGGCTCGCGAACTTGAACGGAAGGTGCGAGAGGCAGCGAAGGTCGCACGTAAGGGAGCCGCGTGAGGAAGCACGAGACGCCAACCAAAGCGCTCGAGGCGGAGCGCGCACGCCAAGCGGCGAACGATACGCAATTGAACGACGATGCACCCGCTTCCGAATCGAAGCGCTCGCGCAGGAGTGGCAAGGCGAAGCCCAAGACCGATAGCAAGTGGCGTGTTGACGACCGCGGCGTGTTCCGCGTGGATCGCAGCACCAACGGCGACGGAACCCCATCGGAAAACGAGACATGGGTAAGCTCTCCTCTCCGCGTAGTGGGCAAGGCTCGCACGCTCGACGGCAAGGGATGGGGGAGACTCCTCGAATGGGAGGATTCGGACGGCACCAAGCACGAGGCGATCGTGTCGGAGTCGGATCTCGTCGTGGGAGATGGGCGCGACACCTTGAAGGCTCTCGTAAGCGAGGGTGTTCGCATCGCGCGCGGCTCGGGCACGCTGCTCTCGTACATCGTCGAGGCCGATGCGCATGCACGCGTGCGGATGGTGACGGCGCCCGGCTGGATCACGGAACACACCTACGTTGCCAGCGATGGCGTGGTGTACGGCGCCGGGGACGAGATGATTCGCTACCGTGACGAACGAGGGCAAGAGCACGGGATCTCGCGTGCTGGCTCGTTCGACTCGTGGCGCTCAGAAGTCGCCGAACGATGCGTAGGCAATTCGCGGCTTGTGCTCGCTCTGTCGACCGTGCTCGCGGGACCGCTGTTGCGCATCGCCGGACAAAGTGGCGGAGGGTTTCATTTCGTGGGCGGCTCGTCATCAGGGAAGACGACGGCCGTCTCTGTGGCTGCGTCGGCGTGCGGACATCCGAGCGCAGACCATGCCGAACGACAGGGTTACACGCGCCAATGGGACGGGACCAAAAATGCGATCTCGCTCCTTGGAGCGCTGCATAACGATGCGTGTCTCTGCGTCGACGAGATCGGACAGGCGAATACTCGCGACGTCGGGGAAGTGGTCTACACCTTGTGCAACGGAGTTGAGCGCGCGCGCCTCACCGCGGACGGGAAGGCCCGCGGAAGCTCGCGGTGGTCACTCCTTATGCTGTCGACCGGTGAGAAGGACGTAGCGGCAGCGATCGAAGAAGATGGGAAGGTCGCTCGAGCAGGGCAGGAAGCGCGTCTCGCAAGCATCCCGGCTGACACGGGGAAGCACGGCATGTTCGAAGCGCTTCATGGCGAGCCGGATGGACGGACCTTCTCTCAGTCGATCATGCGAGCCGCTCGAGCGAACTACGGGCATGCCTGGCCGCCGTGGCTCGCACACCTGACCAGCATCGGACGCACGAAGCTCGCGGAACGGCTAAAGACCGAGGGGGAAGAGTTCGCTTCGTCCATTGCCGAACACCTGGGAGATGCGCCATCGGGAGAGGTGCACCGCGTGGTGCACCGGTTCGCGTTGTGCGCGTCCGCAAGCGAGCTCGCGACGGAGGCGGGTATCACCGGATGGTCGAAGGGCGAGGCCACGCGCGCAGTGCTGGCTTGCTTCTACGCGTGGCTTGAACGTCGTGAGGGCGCCGGGAGTGCGGACGCACGGCGGCTCTTCGAGCACGTGCGGGGCGTTTTCGAGGCGCACGCCTCAACGCGATTTGATCCGTCGACAGGCCCGGTGTCGAAGCCGGCCACCAATCGCCTGGGATGGCTGCACTACCCCGACGGAAAACACGGGAGCGGGCTCGAGCCCACGGCGGCACCCGATCAGGCGTGGGTGCCCACGGAGGTCTTCAAGAAGGATTTCGTGGCGGGCATCGTCGATTCACCTGCAACGGCCGCAAAGATACTCGCCGCAGAAGGATGGTTGCTCAAGGGCAGCAGCGGATTTCAGAAGAAGGTGAGTCTCAATACGCCCGATATTCAGGGCAAGCGCAACGCCTATGTCTTCGACTTGAAGAAGGTGCTCGGGACGTCGGAAGGAGGCGACGAATGAAGGCTCGCCCCTGGCTTATTCAAAACGAATGGAACCGTTGGAACCATTGGAACCAAGTAATTATATTACTATTATTATTGTATTTTCTTGGTTCCAATCTTTTCCGTACGGTTCCAAAAGTTCTATCTGCCTCACTCCGCTGGCTTGCTGCTTCTCGGTTCATTGCGTGGGTGGGTGTCCATGCCCGGGATGGAACCACGGGGAGTGGCACTACGAGGTTGGAACCTACGGCGCTTCAAAAACAGGGCTGAAGTGCGCGTGGTTCCAAAGTACCAACGGTACCAACCGGTTTTGGATGAAGCCGGGCGGATTGCCGTCAAGTGGGGTGCGGAAGCCCTCCCTTCCTGGCTTTCCCACGCCCCCCTTTCGGGTCCTCCCTAATCGACGTGGACTGCGGGGCACTTACGACCCCCGGAATCGGATCACTGGCTGTGTTTTTTGTAGGGTGTTTGTTTTGGAGTTGAATAAATGACGACAACGATTCGTGGAATCACCGCGCTGGCTCGTGAGCTCGGCGCTTATCCCAAGTCGATCCAAGCGGCGATCAATCGGTGCGAGCTCAGTCCGATCGGTGTCGAGCGTGGCAAGCCAATCTTCGATCTCGAGACGTGTCGAGATCGCTGGGCGGCATCGGCTGACTATCGCATGATGCAGGCTCGCGGGGGAGGGCGCCCCCTGGCTTGCCCTTCGCGGGCCGCAGAGAGCGACGAGGTCGATGAGGATCGAGCACCGTTCAATCCGCACGATGCGCTCCTGCGGGTGAAGGTCGCTCAAGCCGAGCTCGCACTCAAGAGATCGAAGCGTGATTATGAGCTCGAAGAGGAAATCACGATCGCGCGCGACGAAGTGATCAAGGCCGGCGTCGAATTGGGGATATTCCTCAATTCGGAGATTGAGAAGTTCGTCCCGCGCGTCTCTCCTCAGCTCCTCAACGTGGCGAGCGAACGCGAGGTGCAGGAAGTTTTGATCCGCGAGTTCGACGCGTGGCGCGAGGGCATCCATGAGATTTTGGGAGCGTTTGAATGAGCTGAGTCACGTCGACCCTTCGGCGAGGTGCTGCACACCTTCGAGAACGTTCTTGATGTCGGCGTGGGCGTCACAACTTCAATGGATTCACCATGCTTGGATCGATGGTCACTTAAATACGCAGTCGCTCAGAGACGGGGTTCCGATCATCATCCCCGCGCTTTCGCAAAGCACGCGAACTTGTTTGCCCTTCTGCAGTTGCGCCATCGTCGCATTCTCGGAGTCATTCATCTTGCACATGGTCGACATGAACTGGTTGGAAGTCGCGAGCCGCAGAATGAGACCGCCGAACGGCCCCTTGTCGATGCTGGCCACCGTGCCAGTGACGAGGAGTTGTTTTCCCTTGTACTTATTGTCTGCTGCGACTTCGTTCGAATGATAGTCGTTGAAAAGTTGCGAGCTGCTGACGACGACGGTCTCCCTCTCGTTTACAGCCTTTGCCTCCCCGGCCGCTTTCTGCTGTGCGGGGAGCTCTGCGGACTCGGCAGAGGAGTCAGTCTTCGCCGACTCGGCAGTAGCAGTAGGAGGCGTTGAGCCCTTCTTGTTTGCTGATCTGACAACGCTGCACATCACGCAGCCGCCAAAGAGGCAGCCAAAGACGACGAGCACGATCATCCCGGTGCTCATCCCTTTCTTCTTGGGGCTGGGCGGCGGATAGCCTGCCCCATGTCCCTGCTGCGGCGGTGATCCATATTCTCCAGAACTGCCAGGCGGCGGCTGTTGCATCATCGTCCTCCTTCACACGGCCCATAACATACACGATGTACATCACATAGGATGTTTTTCATTGGTCACCGGACGCGCGAACCACGTCAGACGTGGCCACACCGAATGTCAGCCAGGTCATCCACGGCATCGGGCGGAAGATCGCCGAGTTGCGCACGGCGAAAGGATGGTCGCAAGCTCGGTTCGCTGAAGTGCTCGGCATCGCACTCCAGAATGTTCAGCGGATGGAACAGGGGCGACAGAACTTCACGGTCCGGACGCTCGTGAATATTGCTCGCAAGCTTGGTTGCGAACCTCGCGACCTCTGGAGCGTGCCGGAGAGTCCGACGCGGGGCCGAGGACGACCACCGGTGAAGCACCTGACAAGGAGATGAACGTGCTGCATCGGATATGCGACAATAACAACGTGTCGATTACCTTCTTCGTGCAAACCCTCGTTCGGATTGAATATGGCATGCGGTTCGGCCTCGATGCGCTGACCCCTGCGAAACACGAGCTAAGATGAGTGGCCCGCCTCGCACCGGCAGCGTCGAGTCGTGCAAGCGTGCCAACGGAACGACCTATTTCCGTGGTCGCATCCGCCTCGGCGACGGCTCACGCAAATGGATCGACGTGCCCGACAAGTACAGCACGCCCGCGGGTGGAAAGACGGCACGCGAGCGCGCCGAACTCTACGTCACCGCGAGGCAAGAGCGCGAGGACGAGGCCGGCGAGCTCCTGGCGGAGAAGCGGGCACACATGGCTAAAAAGGAGGCGCCGATCGACACGTCGACGGGCGAAAGCGCCGACACCTGGTACGACCGTTACCACGCATATGCAAAGGAACTCGGTCAAACTGACGCCGACAAGAAGCGCGATCGCTGGCGCAAGTGGATCAGTCAGACGAAGGTGCGCGGCGGCATGACAACGTTTGGCGCGCTGCCGATGCTGGCCGTCACGCGCGACGACGTCGAGGATGTGCGCGACGAGCTCGATCGTGCCATCGAAGCGTGGAAGCGACTCGGTCGGAGCGAAGGAAAGAAGGGGCGCGCCATCTCCGGCAAGACGGCCATAAATGTCTGGTCTTGCCTCACGAGTTCTTTCAAGACCGCTGTGTCGTCCAAGCGGCGAGAGCTACGCGTGCTTGAGGGCAGGCTAAATCCGTGTGTCGGTGTCGAGCCGCCTGGCGATCGCGAATCACGACAGGTTCGCCGGAAGACGTTCCTCTACCCCAAGGAAGCCGCGAAACTGCTGTCGTGCAGCATCATCGAGCGCGAGTGGCGGGAGATCTACGCGTTGGCGCTGTACACGTACTTGCGCCCCGGAGAACTCCGCGTGCTGACTGTTGGAGACGTCGATCTTGACGCTCGGAACATCCACGTAACGAAGGCATGGGACTACGCGGAGGAGCGGATCAAGCCACCCAAGACAAGGAATGGCGTTCGCCGCGTCCCGATCGAGCCGTCCCTTGCTCCGTTACTCGAGCACATATGCAAAAAGAAGAATCCGACCGATCTCGTGGTTCCTGTACTTTCCGCCTTTGGTGAGGATCATCTTGCCGAACTCTGGCGAAAGCATCTGCTCGTCGCCGAAGTCGAGCGCGCCGAGCTTCATATCTCCACGCGAACGCACGTGCAGAGCAACTTCCGCTCGTGTCGCGACAGCGGTATCACGTGGCTGGCCCTCGCGGGTGTCGACGTCACGAAGATGATGCGCCGAGCAGGCCACGACCACGTGCAAACCACGATGGGGTACGTGAAGCTTGCCGAAGATCTGCAAGGCGACCTCGGCGCGCCGTTCGGTCCGCTGCCGACCCAACTCGTCAAGCCTAACGAGCGAATTGGGCCAACCATTGGGCCAAGTGCCTTGCCAACCCCCAAAAGCCCAATGATTCCAGTGCCGGAGGAGGGAGTCGAACCCCCGACCTAGCGCGTATGAAACGCCCGCTCTAACCAACTGAGCTACTCCGGCAGGAGGGCGCGCAGTATATGCATTGTCCTCCGCGTGGCAAGCGCGCTCTCACGATTCGCCCTCGCGCGCTTCAGTACTCACCGAAGAGGTCTTTGATGCGTGCGTCGAGCGCCGTCGCGATCTTATAGAGCGATGAGATCGATGCGCTCGACTCCGCACGCTCGATCTGGGAGAGGAGCGAGACGCTCAGGCTCGTGCGCCGAGACATCTGCTTCAAGGTCAAATCCTTATCCTTCCGGAGATTTCGGATGGTATCGCCAATGACCTTGTGGAGTCTCTCTTCGGGCGTTCGCGCGAGGCCTTTTTTGCGCATGACGCGATCGAGCACTTCGCGGAACTCATCCACGTTGAACGGTTTTTTGATGTAGTCCACCGCGTCGAGCTTCATGGACGCAACGGCCGTCTCGAGGTTTGGATAACCCGTAAAGATGACCACGGCGACGTCGGTGTCGATCTTGCGAATGCGCTTGAGCGCCTCGATGCCATCGAGCTTCGGCATCATGAGATCGAGAATAATCAAGTGATACCCACCGCCTTTGACTTCCTCGTCAATGGTAGTTGCGTCACTCAGCGTTTTGACGGCGTATCCGTCGCGTTCGAGCAACGTCTGCATGTAGTCGCAGATCGCACGCTCGTCGTCCACGATGAGGATTTTGACAGCAGGCAATTGGAGCTCAGTGGCCTCGGCGATCATTCGACGAGTGTACCTTGATCGACACGCGCCACCCAGCCCCAGATCACCCCTGCAAGCTCGAAAAGTCCCACAAGAAGTTGAAAAATCCTGCATGATTGGATAGTCTTCCTAGACGTACGCAGGTTTCCCGACAGTGTCAGTTGGGGCCAACCGCGCCCGTTGCATCCGATTTGCGGCGCGCGGCAGTTTCCAGCGCAACTCAGTTGCGCTGGAAAAAGGCGTTGACGAGACGGCACGGATGGACGCATAAAGCGCTCCCTGCCGCACGACCCTCACGCGAGATTCGTGCAGCCGTATTCGGGGCGTAGCGCAGCCTGGTAGCGCACCTGGTTCGGGACCAGGGAGTCGGAGGTTCAAATCCTCTCGCCCCGACCATTTCGTACCGCAGCCGCCAACGATGAAATCGCGTCAAATCGAAAGCGGTCTCGAGCTTATTGCCCGCTTGCCCGAGCAATGGGCCGCGGAGGCTACGCGCCTCGGCGGACGGAGCTTCCACGGCAAGCAGATCTTCCGCTGGATCCACGCGCGCGGCGTCGTCGATCCTCTCGAGATGACCGACGTGCCAGCGGCACTTCGTGCGCGGCTCGTCGAGGAAGGACTCGGCAGCGTCGCGACCATCGCGAGAGAGCAGCGCGCGGCCGACAACACGCGAAAGCTCCTCGTCTCGCTCGGTGACGGTGCAAACGTCGAGACCGTGCTCATCCCTCGCGCGAAAAGCGCGGAGTTGCCTTCGCCGGTGGCGCTCGCCAATGACGCGAACGACAACGCAGGTGATGCGGATGCGGCCGCGGCAGTCGACGACGAAGAGCAAGCGCCCGAAGACGAGGCGAGCGCGCTGATCCCCGTCACTCAATGCATTAGTACGCAAGTCGGTTGTGCGATGGGATGCGCGTTCTGCGCGAGCGGCGTCGCCGGTCTCAAACGACACATGCGCACGGACGAGATCGTCTCGCAGGTGCTCGTCGGCCGCTCGCGGCTCGATCCGGGCGAGCGCCTCGGCAACGTCGTGCTGATGGGCATGGGCGAGCCGCTGCACAACTACGACGCGACGGCGCGCGCGCTGCGCCTTCTCACGCATCCGGACGGCATCGGCTTGTCGACCCGCAAGGTCACGATCTCGACGAGCGGCCTCGTGCCGGAGATTGCGCGGCTCGGGAAAGACTTCGGCGGGCAGATCGGTCTGGCGATCTCGCTGCACGCGGCCGACGACGAGACGCGTTCGCGCCTGATGCCCATCAACAAGAAGTACCCGCTCGCCGAGCTCATGAAAGGCTTGCGGGACTACCCGCTGCCGCGCCGCCGCCGCATCACGATCGAATACACGCTCGTGGCCGGCAAGAACGACACGGCCGAGGAAGCCAACAAGCTCGCGAGGCTCCTTCGCGAGCTGCCCGTGAAAGTCAATCTGATCCCCATGAATCCAATTGCAGCATCCGCGCTCGGTCCGCCGGCGCTCGAAGGCGTGCTCGCGTTCCAGCGCGTGCTCTGCGACGCCGGGTATTCGTGCTTCATCCGCAGGCGGCGCGGCGACGACGTCGCGGCCGCGTGCGGGCAGCTCGCGCTCTGCGGCGCAAAACCCAAGGTCCGCGTCCACCGCTGAATGCTGCTAAGAAAAGCCGGCCTCGATGATCCCTTACATTCACGTGCCGGATTTCGCGCTCGGTCCGATCACTCTCCACCCGTTCGGCCTGCTCGTCGCTCTGGGCGTCATCATCGGCACTTATCTCGCGACGCGGCGCGCGCGTCAGCGCGGGCTCGATCTCGACAAGCTCAATTCGTTCATCACGTGGATGCTCGTTGGCGGATTTTTGGGCGGCCACATGCTCGACGAAATTTTTTATCACCCCGACGAGCTCCTCAGACGGCCGTGGTCGCTCATTCTCCTGTGGGAGGGTCTCTCGTCGTTCGGCGGCTTCATCGGCGCGTTCATCGGCATCGTGCTCTGGAAATATTTCGAGATCGTGCCCACAGCTCGAAAGTCGACTTTCGCGCTTCCACGCTTTCGCCGCCGCAGCGTGACGATGCCCATCTTGCCGCTCGCGGATCTCATTCTCTCCGTGTTTCCCGTTGCATGGATCTTCGGACGAAGCGGTTGCGCCGTCGTACACGATCATCCCGGCGCGCACGCGCCTCCGGATACGCTCCTCGCGGTCGCGTACGGTCACCCAAACCGCGTCACGAAGCTCCTCACCATTGGCAAAGACGCCATCGAACTTCGTTGGGGGAACGCTCCTCAATTCGACCTCGGCCTTCTCGAACTCATGTTCACGATCGTGCTCGCAGGACTCATCGCGCTCACATGGCGGCGCAAGCTCACGGCCGGCACGTACGTCGCAGTGACATCGCTCGCCTATGCACCCGTGCGCTTCGCGATGGACTTCCTCCGGGTGCGCGACATCGATCAGGCCGATCCGCGCTACGGCGGACTCACACCAGCGCAGTGGGCATGCGTTGCGCTCTTCCTCTTCGGCCTCGTGATCGTCAAACGCGTGCGCGACATCAAGGCGAGCGGCAAAGATCCGCTCGATCTTTTTATCGAAACGCCACTCCCGCCGGAACCCGCGACCACCGCAGAGTCCTAGACCGCTTTCAAGTTGACGCGAGGTCGAGGCGGGGCCGAGCAGCGGACCGGAATAGCCTGATATGGCTTTGAGGACCGCAGCGCAGGCCCCAACGATGAGATCGCGTCAAATCGAAAGCGGTCACGGGAAGTGCAGCATCACCGTGCATGAGTCCATGTGGTCGCTCGCATCGAACGTCGCGTCGATGCACACCGGATTGTTTTCGACCAGGAGCTCGGTGGACGCGAGCGTTGCCGTGCTCAACACGACCCAGGTTCGTCCGTCAATTCCGAGCGATCCATCATGCGACGCATCCGGCGCCGTCCACGCCGTGACCGTGCCGCACATGGCGAGGGTGAGGCCTGGTTGGTTGACTCCATCGTCCGTCCCCGACGTGCTCTGCGCTTCGTCGGACGGCGAAGCCGCCGAGCACGCTGTGATCGCGAGCGGCACAAAGAGCGTCAGGAACACCATCCATCCATACCGACTTGCCGCCGTCTTCACTCGCATGGTCGCCGAGGGGGTGCAGTCACCATGCCCACCCCGGCGCCAACTACGTGATCAGGTGCGCGCCGAGCAGCGACCGAATGTCGTCCGGAAGTGGGATCTTCGTGAGCGTCTTGAGATCGGTCGCAACGACGACGTGCTCGACCGTGGCAACGTCGGCGCCATCCGGCACGCGCGTGATGTCGTAACGAAATGAGCATGACGTCGTGCCGATCTTGGTCACCGAGATCGCCATGCGAATCACGTCCCCATACCGCAGCGGCACCCGGTAGTCGCATGCGGCGCGAACCACCGGAAATCCGATGCGCTCCTTCGTGAAGAGCTCGAGGTGCCGGCCAGGTACGTCGTTGACGAAATGCTCCATTGCCTCAAAGGCGTAGACGAAGAAGCGCGGGAAGAAGACGATGCCCGCGGCGTCGATGTCTTCCATGCGGACGGGACGCTCGTAGATCACCATCCGCGGCTTGCTATCACAAAAAATCTTCGGCGAGCTCGCGCACGAGGACGGATGGCAGATCGGTCTTGGCGGTGTAACGCGGGTGCTCGGCCACGAGCGATACACGGACGTCGGACGCACTGCGCACCTTCGCGAGCACGGCGCGGAGCGCCTGCTCGGCCTCCGGGACGAGCTGGAACTTCACGTAGTGAACGGCGGTCGTGCGATCTGGGTTCTCGCGAACCTCATCGTGCTTGCCGCGGCATTTGTGGCCATCCACGACAAGAGCGAAGCAGCGGTCAAGCCCCTTGGCTTCCACCAAGAAGCGTTCGCGCTCGGTCTTGTCATCGAGCTCGATCATAATCGTTGCGGAGATCTCGTGATCATTCGGGATGAGCTCGTTGTACGTGTCGATCTCGTGCATAATGGCCGATTCGCGGCTAATGCGCTCGGTCCGAAGCATCTCTTGGATTTGAAGAAGGACGGTGTCGCGATTCTCGAAGATGCACGTTGCATGCGGTCCGAGCGCAACTCGCCGCCGTTTCTTTTCTTCGATCACGCGCGCACGAAAAGGGTCCCGAATCTGTTCGTACTCGGCGAGCCCGAGCACCTCCCCACGCGTGACGGGCTTCATGATGACGCTCCTCCTTTGATATCGAGCGACAGACCGTAGCCTTCGGCCAATGCCTCCATGGGGTGGAGAGGAACGAGCTTGTTCTCTTGTTCGATCCGGCGACCGGACAGCGCGCAATCGGTGACGACGAGCTCCGGCTCGACGTTCCCGACTCCGCGCGCGAGCTTCTGCGCGTATTTGCGGCCCATCTCGTAGTGCTGCGCCTTCATCCCCCACGTGCCGTCCACTGCCGAGCATTTCTCGACAATTTCGACTTCCGTATCTGGCAGTAGCCCGAGAATGCGTGCGCCCGGAATGCCAATCTTCTGCGCACGGAGATGGCAAGCCGCATGATAGGCAATCTTGCCAAAACCCTTCTTGAAGTCGCGTACGAGCTTCTTTTCGCGCCGGAGTCGCTCCATGAATTCCATCGATTCGAAGGTATTCACGGCAACCTTCTTCGCTTCCGAGGTACCGAGCAACTCGGGCCATTCTTTTTTGATCATGTAAGAGCACGTTGGGCCGGGCACGACGACGAACATGCCTTTTTCCACGAGAGGCAGTAGCTGCGCGACGTTGTATCGAGCCTTGTCGCGTGCTGCATCGATATCGCCGCCATCGAGATTCGGCATTCCACAACACTCTTGTGCGGGGCGAACGACAGAGAAACCATTTTTCTCGAGCACGCGCACGGTGGCCGCGGCAATGCGGGGGAAGTTGTAGTCGCCAAGGCACGTGGCGAAGATGGCGACCGATCCGGCAGAACCCGCACCCTCGAGCGGCACGTGGTGTTTCATCCAGGCAGCGAAAGGCTCGGCGGCAAACGTTGGCGTGAGAAACTCGGCGGAGACGCCGAGCAATTTTTCGTTGACCTTGCGAAGCAGCCGGCTCGTTTGCACCAAATTCGATACGGGCGAGAGCGCGCCGCTCATGAGCGCGCCAAGCTTTCCGGGCTCGCCGAGCGCGCGGTCTTGCACCGTGATGCCGTTTCGCTTTGCGCGCTGCGCTTTCTCACGCAGGAGCAGCCGCGGAACGTCGAGGAGCCACGCGTGTCCCTGGTCCGGCGTGTACGGGCATTCGACATAACAAAGCTTGCACTGCCAACAGAGCTCCGTCACGCTCTTGAAATCGCTGGCATCGAGGAGCTCGGCGCCGTGTGCACTGCGCTCGTCGATATCCCGATCGACCCGCGCAAACAAATCAGGGAAACTGCCGCAGAAGTTCACGCACATGCGACAGGAATGGCAGATCTCGAAGGCACGACGAAGCTCGCCTTCGAGATCTTTCTCGTCCCAGTAGCGCGCCGAGTTTGGGTTGGTCTCCGGCGGTATGAGCGGCTTGGGGTCGATCCTGGCCATCGTGCTCGATCCTTCAGCGTAGGGGCGCAGCATGCTGCGCCCCTACTTCTTGCGTGCAACGACTTTGAGCGACGAAATTTACTTGAGCGAGTCGAGCATCTTCTGGAAGCGACCCGCGTGGCTCTTCTCCGCCTTCGCGAGAGTCTCGAACCACTCCGCGATGTCGTCGAAGCCCTCTTCGCGCGCCGTCTTCGCCATGCCCGGATACATGGTCTCGTACTCGTGCGTCTCGCCGGCGATGGCAGCCTTGAGGTTCTTCTCCGAGCTACCAATCGGCAGGCCAGTCGCCGGATCGCCCACCTGCGCGAGGTACTTCAAGTGCCCGTGCGCGTGTCCCGTCTCACCGTCTGCCGTCTCCTTGAAGTTGCCGGCGATCTCGGGCAATCCCTCGATGTCCGCGAGCTGCGCGAAGTAGAGGTAGCGACGGTTCGCCTGCGACTCGCCCGCGAATGCGTCCTTGAGATTCTGGTGCGTCTTCGACCCGTGCAGTTTCATGAATCATCTCCTTCTTTCTGGTTCTCGCGACCTTAGTAAGAACCGATTCCGGATTGCAACGAGGCCGCAAGCACGCGCCCCGGAAAACGACGGAACGAGAGGACCGACGCTCCGGGAGCTCCGGGAGAGAGAGCCCGCCGCGCGCGGAAAGATGCCGCACGCTTTATACCGAATCCTGCGATATATGGTATCTTTGATGATGCACGTCCGCGTCATGAGGGAGGTTTGCATGAGTCGTCATGCCCGAGGGATCGCTCTTGTCGCATTGCTTATCGTCGGATGCACCGGATTCGACCTCGCTGAACCGAGTCAGGATATCGAGTCGGGCGACGCTGGCTCCGAGTCGAACACCAGGAGTGCCACGTGCGCTCCGGGCAGCCTTGATACGACATTTGCGACAGGCGGCCGGCTCATCGATGTATTTGGGCAAGACTCAATCCCCATCAACGCTGTCGTATCCTCGATACGACCTACGGCACGAGTGGCATTGCCTCGTTGGATGGATTGGCTTCCGGCGCCATGGTCCTTCTTTCGGATGGACGCATGATCGTTGGAGGCGCGGGGGTTGGTGATGGGGTGGCAGCGTACAGCATCGTCGCTGCCAACGGATCGGCTGGCGGCTTGATTTCCCTTCCGAACGGCGACAGTCATCAGGCTGCGGCCGGAGCGCTTGCACCGGACGGCAGCGTCATCCTTGCATCCAATGATTGGCAAAGTTTGCAAACGATTCATGTTGCGAAACTCACGAATGCTGGAGATCTCGACACAACCTTCGGTACAGGCGGTATCACGAGCGTGAGTTTCACGGACGCCGACAAATCAGCCATCCCTGGCATGGTCGTGCGCCCGAACGGGAAGATCGTGTTGGGAGGGGGATGGGCCATTGGCCCGTCCGTGGGTTACGGCATCTTGCAGCTCGATGGAGTCACTGGCGCCCCGGACACGTCTTTGGGACTAACGGGAACGGACAGACGTTAATCTCGAAACCCGGCGTCACCATCGGCGCGACAGCGCCGGTGTTGCTTGCGGACGGTCGAATCATCTCGACCAGTCGTTATGATTCCACCTCCAGCATTGGCACAAGCTCCTATTATTATATCAATACCTTCGACGAAAACGGAGCCGCCGATACCAGCGACTTGTCAATGATAAGCGGTACGGTGGATCTGTCCATTTCCCTTGATAATCAAAGTCGTCTCCTTGCAGCCATGGCTGGTTCCAACGCACTCGAGTCCGTTTTGCGTCTTACGACTTCAGGGGAACCCGACACCACGTTTGGTAAGAACGGGAACGCGACTTTTTCACCGCCGGCAAGCCTATCGTCGGCATCCGGGTCCGCCGCGCCGCGGGTGCAAAAGGACGGGAAGATCATCGTTCTGTCCACGGGGATCTCGCAGGCAACGGGGCAGAACGTCGTCGTGGTTTCGCGCCTCTGCAACTAGTGCCGTTCGGCAGAAGTTCGGCAGGATTCGCCGAACTTCTGCCCAATGCGCTGCTTCGCAGCGCCCGAACGGCACTCTCCTTTCTTGGGGGCTCCGCCCCCCGTCCCCCGAAGCCGCTCCCGCGGCTTCTCCTCGTGCCGCCTTTTCCAGCACAAAGGCCTGTGGTCTCTCAAATCCCGTTGAACTTGTGCCGGGCGGCACTAGCCCGGATAATTCATGACGACTCCACTCAGACGAGCCGATCCCTTTGCTGCAAAGGACGTACGGCGTTTCTCGGACCTGCGGCGTACGTACAGTACGCCTCGGTCCTGCGATACGG
>WQYX01000083.1 GCA_009781005.1 Polyangiaceae bacterium
CTTCGGTGCTAGTTTTGTCGACGCACACGGTTTGCCCGGTGACCGAGTTCGAGGCACAAGAAACGACCAGCCCGTTGGTTGGAATGCGGGTTGGCGTGACGCTCGTGCCCTCGAGGTTGACAACCGAAACATCCGGACCTTCGTTCGGCGAAATGATCCCGCTCCAGCTGTTGTGAGGAACATACGCAATGACGTTCGTGCCACTAACGAGTACTGACGGTGCGCTTGCCGCCAAGCAGGCACCCTGCGGCACCACGGGTGAGGTGGCACATACGATGTTGCACGTCGCGGGATCGAACGAGCAGCCATCCTCCAGATCTGCCTCGGTGACACCACCATTGCCGCAGTCACATGTGCCTGCAGCAGGGGTGCATCCGCAATCGAAACGGATGGCGCCTGCTACCGTGTCGACGGGTGTGGTGGCAGTCGCGCAGCTCCCGAAGCTCCAGGACTTGAAAGCATTCTCGGTGTTGCAGAGGATATGGTTGGTATTCAGACCCGGATTCAGTACATCCTCGGCAGACTGATTCGGGAAGGCCTGCGATGCAATGTCGGTGGAGTCGTAGCAGGTGAAGTTGTGTGTCCCATCATTGAGCTGCGTTCCCCCGCAATCAGTCGCGGAGAATACCGCATACGAGAAAGCCCAATTCGCGGCGGGGAAGTCCATGGAGGGGCAGAGACCCGAGATCACGGCCGGGGCTCCGCTGCTGTCCACGAGGCTGCCATCCGCATTGAAGTTGAAACAGGGGCATGCATCGCCTGCGTCCGTGCCCGCGTCAATGTCAGGAGTGAGTGACGAATTGCACCGGTACTTTGGATCGGGTGCTGGACGGGAGCCGCAGATGCGGACGGAATTGCCCGTGAAGTCGCCGCCCGAGAGGGCAAATGTCATGGAGGCATTTCCGTTGCTGCCACCCGTACCCTCCTGATTCGTCGAATTCGAAGAACAGGCAAAGATCAATGCGGCAACGAGCACCGGGGCGAATGCAATACGGCCTTTCATGGGGTCCCTCCGCACGGTCGAGGTGCAATGCGCATACCGCAACCTCAGGTGGAGTCCCACTGCGGAGCGAGTGCGCAGGGCTCGACCCATCGGGGAAGCGTCGATCGCATGATACGATGAATGTCGTTCATGACTCGTCTAGGCCCGACCTCACTTGCACTTCTGCAAGATGACACGCGACCGTATTTCCTTTTTTGGACGGATGCGACTGTTGCAGATCTTCGCGCCCACCTCGCGTCCCAAGATCTCGAAGAGCGGGCGTACTGGATGGGCGCTCTCTTGCGTGAAGCGAACACGCGTGACGTTTGGCTCTTCGTCACGCAAGCCGAGATTCGCGCCCTCTGGCCACGGCTCGTTCGTTACCTTGGTCGTGCCCGCGCGATGTGGAGTTATCTGCTCGGCCTTCCAGAGCCGTCATGGCCACCACCCGAGGCCAAGCATGCGTAGCAGCTTCGACCCTCGCGTCGTACCGAGTGAGGTGGCAGACGTGATTCGCGCTTGCCAAGATCGTGTTCGTTGTCGGCTTGGTGGTGGAGCCGCGCTTAGTGGTGCCTACCTCGGGCATCGTGCGACTCACGACGTCGATCTCGTTTGCCGGCACTCCGCGGACGTCCGATCTCTCGTGCGAGATCTCCCGAACATTGCGGACCGAACCGGAACACAAATTACGCTCGTCCGCGACGCCGGAACGTTCATCCGCGCGAGTGTTGCCACGCGGTCCGGCACATTGGAGCTTGACGCCGTGTTCGAAGCGACGCCACCAATCGGAGAAGGCGTGTCGCTCGAGGGAATCGCGATCGAGTCGCTCGCAGATCTCCGTGCTTCGAAGCTTACGTGCATCCTCTCGCGCTCCGAGCCTCGCGATCTTGTGGACCTCTTGTTCCTCGATCGCGCCGGATATCACCCAGAGAACGATCTTCCTCTGGCCCTTCAAAAGGACGGCGGCATCGATCCCGGAATCCTCGCGTGGCTCCTCGGACAGTTTCCTCTCGAGCCGCTTCCGATGATGCTCATCGAAGTCACGCGAGATGATCTCGCAACCTTCCGTGATTCGCTGCGTGAACGATTTCGGAAGATCGCCGTGCCAAGCTGACGTTAGTCAACACGCCCACAAGCGGCCGAGCGGGATCTCAATCGCGTCGAACGGCTCTGCGCGCATCGTCTCGTTGCCTGCGAACGTGGCCAGAACGCTCCAGTGATTGGCCTCGCGTTTGCGGATCTCGACGGTCTGATCGCGAGGTTCGACCACCCACAACCAAGACACACCGACGCGCGCGTAAAAAGGAAACTTGATGCGGCGATCATAGACTGCGTTCGATGGGGAGAGCACCTCGCAGACCCAGTTGGGCACGATGCGAAGGGGTTCGTTCCCCTCTGGCCAGGCGAAACGTTCGCGCCGCCACCCCGCGATATCGGGATCGACCTCGGGTGCGGAAGGCAAGTCGATGCCAGGCCCACCAGGATGATCCAGCCGCCGGGCCCATCGTCATCGACGTCGAATGGACCACTGATGTACTGGCCAAGCATGGTGACGGTCCGCATATGACGCGGCCGCGGGCAGCCATTCGATTCAGGCAGTCATGGCATTGAGCCATTGCTGCTGGCGCCACGCGGGCGCGGCGGTGTTGAAGAGGGGTGTTCCGGGGTTCAGCAAACAGAGCCATATCGCGGCTGCGATTCGCTGTCGCTGAAAACCTGACTTCAACACCGAAAGGCAATGCGATGGCGACGGTGGTTCGCCCATGAAATACCGCGTTCCGGGTGCAAAGCGTTGCCCATTGGCCTGCCACCAGCCAGATATCTTGTCCGGATCGGGCTCGGGCAGATCGTCGTCCTCATCCAGCAACACGATGTCATCGTCTTCGGAAGCATCTTCCGGCAGGGCATCTTCTTCGTCCTCCGTTCCATCATCATCCTCGGGCGGTATTTTTATGAATGCGGCCGAACTCAGATCGCAGCCTGTCAGCATGGCAAAGGCTTCACCCGCCAAGCGCGCCGCATCGGGCTCGCGCATCCGATCGATGAGCCACGGCATGTAATGCGGATCGCCGGCCACCCCCACGGCACGCAACAACTCGCGCCGCGCACCGTCTTCATCCGAGAGCCGCTTGAGCAGCCACCCGGCATCATTCGGCGGTAATACCTTCAGCAGCAGGTGAAGCGCCTCACTGCGATGCGGCCCTGCTTCAGAGGCCAATTCGCGCAACACACTGCACGCAACCTGCCGCTCGCCCAGTAGCACGGCGGAGCGCGCTGCCGAAAAGCGGGCCAATGTGTCGCCGTCGCGCCGTGCTGCATCGGCGCAGGCATCGCGCAAATCCTGGCGGCCACACTCACCCGCCGCGCGCAGGCCGCAAGCCCGCAGCGTTGCGTCGGCGTCGGACAGGGCCAGGGTCAACCCCTTGCCCGGATCGACCCGATGGGCGGCGCACGCGACAATGGCCAGCGCCCGCGACACGGCATCGGGCGAGGCAAACAGTCGAGCGGTCAGGCCTCGCAGCCTTTGCCCCGATACCCAATTCAGCGCGCTCGCCAATTCGTGCCGTGCGGCAGGCAGGGTCTGCGCGAGCGGCAGCATCCGGTCGATGTGTGCCGCGTGGCTGTCCTCGATGGCCCGCACACTGACCGTGAACACGGCGCCGTCGTCTCCCGCTTCCAGGATTTCCTCACACGCCGCCCATCCATGGTCGCCCGCGACCGCAATGCCATCCAGGTGGGCCGCCAGCCGTTCGTCGTGCCGGCGCAGCGCGTACATCTCCACATGCGGTGCCGTCACCAGCACGCCGCGCACATGGCTTAAGTGGGCGGCCTCTTCCACGTGCTGGTGCACGATGGCTGGGAGACATGGGGTGGGGGCAAACGTCATGATGCAACTCAATCAATCTTGCAGATTCCCGGTTTTGTCGACACACGCAGCGTTCAAAGAAAACGGCGATGCCATTCGTGCATCGCCTGAGGATCTGATTCGCCATCGCGGTCGGCAAAGTAATTCCGAATGGGCATATGAAGGACAGGCTCGAGAATACGTGCCAATTGCCGGTGCAGCGGGAAGTCGGTTTGTCGATTCACATCCCCGACCTCTGGCTCGGGTCCTAGTTGGATGATGATTTTATCATCCTGGAATTGCTCTACGATTATCGGCGTTGGCAATTCGGTTCTCAATTGAACAAATCCTCCAAGATGACGCGCAAGCTCGGTTCCTAGCAAAGATAGCCAGTACACTCCTGCCGCACGATCGCCCAACTCCATGGACACTGACCCAGTCGACAAGACATCGACACCAGGATACCTTTTGGCCCTAGATGTCGCCTCTCCAATGTCATTATGATGATACAGCAAGGCGGGATTACAGTAAGCAAAAGAGAAAGGGAGTTGCGTCGCTATAGATTTAACGAATGCAACAATTCGTTCAAGTCCCGACAATAAAGCCAGATCCTTGGGCAGCCAGCAATAAAG
Source organism: Polyangiaceae bacterium (assembly GCA_009781005.1). Taxonomy (GTDB): domain Bacteria; phylum Myxococcota_A; class Polyangia; order Polyangiales; family Polyangiaceae; genus Labilithrix. The sequence continues at coordinate 4,460 of WQYX01000083.1, forward strand.
TAGGTTCCTATAGCTGGGCCACCGTTCTACAGGCAAGGGCGACCCGAAATAATGAAATTCAAACGGAGAGACGCTCATGTCGCTGCCAAGAAGCGTAATGCCAGATTCTTCTTCATGAAATCGTTCGTGCAGTATTTTGTCGATTACTTCCGGAGTTGTTGGATCCGCATATCCGTCATCTGTGATGTAGAAAGGCACTGATTCCCATCCAACGAAATCTATGTATTGCTTCAAGCATTTTTTTACTGGCAGAAATAGCTCATTGTGAGATGCATTAAGGAAAAAGACGGCAGTGAGCCCATCGACAACCACGGATCTTTGCTCTTTGATGACATTGATGTCGGGCCAGTACACAGCGATCTCCTTATGGAAAAACTAGTACGAATCTATTGTCGTCCAGTTTTGGAAACATGTCCCGATATTTCTTGAGTTGACCAGGACTCCATTGCCCTTCCTTGCCAATGCCGGAAGGACATGGGAATTTGAGATCAATGACCCCGAAGACTGATGTCAGGTCGCCCGGTTGATGCATGACAAAATCAGGAACACCGCTTCCCTTCGATCTGTATGGAATGGGTTCACCTTTGGGATTGAAGGCTTGCTGCTTTGTCATCCGAGGGGAATTGGGGACTTTTTCATTCACACACTTTTCCTTTTCTTCTCCTAGTTTCACTCTAACTTTTTTTGGACTGCCATCACTCATCTTCTCACCCGAATCTCCAAGACAGTTGTCATGTTTTGGGCCGTTCGGATGATTTTTATCCCATTCCTCGTTGACGGATTTATCGCACTCCTGCGCTTTTCTTGTTAGAATTCCTTGATTGTGAACGATCATCTGCATCTCCCCCTGCGCATCCACCGTATTCTCGTGATTCTGAAACTTCTTGTCCCCCAGCCTGCAAGCATTCTTGCCGTCCATCTTCACATCGAAGGAGTACAGGATCCACGTCGACTCCTTCATGAACGTGTTTGACTTGACGCCGCCAACCACACCAGGGTTGTCGCCATTGGAAAGCGAGAATTCCGAGCCCTTGATGGCAGCCATCATGCCGTCTGCTTTGACCGTGGTGGTGCCCTTGGCAAGCGTGATCGACTGCGACACGTTCGGATAGGGGATGGGCACCGGCCCACCAGGCGACGGTGTCTTGCACACGTCCGGAAGGGTGGCCATGGAAACCCCGTTGCTGCCCTTGTGCACCAAGGAGTTGCACGTGCCGTTGACTTTGATTGTGACCGGCATGGTTCAACTCCCCTGCTTGTTCATGGCCAGCAGCGCGGCGCAGCGCTCACCGCCTTCGGCGCTGGCCCAGACGAAGGCCAGCGGGCCGTTGGCGTAGTTCTTGGCCCCGGCAATGGTGGCCAGCATTACGTGCAGCGGACCGCCGGCAGCCGCCACGTCGCCCCAGCAGTCGGACGGTGCCACGAAATCGGACACGGATAGGAATGCTTCCTTGGTGCGCAATACGGCAAATCCGTATTCGTTGGCGCGGTAAGGCTCGCCATTCATGTCGCAATACACGTCGTTCACTTGCAACCCGTTGGGCAGTCCGGCCAGCGCCGCGCGGAAGGCAGCGGTCAGTCCTTCGCCGATGCACACTGTCTCGGTTTTGATGCGCTTGCTTTCATTGCCGCTGCCAACACTCAGCACGCTGGCCAATGCCGACGTACTCAGGCGCTTGGCCAGTTCCTGGCGCACCAGCAGCACCGCGCCGGCCGCTTCGCCGGGAATGAAGCCCCAAGCGTTGTTTAGGGGGCCGGCACCATGCAGTTGATCCTCATCCTCCAGCCACTCGAGTGTTTCAGGCTCGATGTACGAATCAACACCAGCGACCACGCAGGCGTCGAGGCCACCCTTCTGAAGTGCGTGAAAAGACGCCTCCAGCGCCAACAAACCTGCCGCATGGCCGGCAGGAAAAATGGCTAGCGCCCCAAAGGTATGTCCATAGTCTTGGCGCAGTGCATGCTCCAGCGCCCGCGGAAGGTCTTCCGCCAGCCCCGGACGCGGCGCTGGCAGCCCCAGCGACAGCCCGGTACGCAATGATGCCCTGCCCGCATCATGGAGCGGCGCCAGCGCCTGGTCGATGGCCGGATACAGCAGGGCCTTGAAGCGGTCCAGCCCGCCCATGCCGACATCCAGCCATGGCGCGACGGCCACCCGCATCGGCTCGCCGGCAGTGTCGATCATAAAAGGATGTTCGGCAAAGCCGCTGATCCCGGCCCGCACGGCCGCGGCGCTGGCCCATGCATCACGACCGACCGCCGTGCTGGCGCCCAGGGCAATGACATGGATGGGGGTAGCGTGGTTCATGGTGCTGCGGGGTTAGACCAGATCATCGACCAGCTCTTCGGCCGCCGTTGCTTTGTCCGCATTCAGGGCCGTCTTCAGCGTGACGATGGTGCGTTCCAGCTTTTCCCCCTTGAAGTGACATGGCAAGGCCGAATGCCACACCAGGGAGACCCGGGGGTGGTCTGGCTCCAGGATCACGGTGTGCAGCTTGCGCAGTTTGTGAAACTCCCGGCTGCCGTCGTAGAAGCGGGTCTCGAAACCCGGGTGGACCCTGGGCAGGGAAAAGCGCAGTGTGCCACCGGGTGAGAGGTTCATGCATGCAACCGGCTCGCCGCCGACAAGAAACGACGGCGCCTGCTGATCGCGCGGCGCGCATTGGTAGAAAGTCTCGTCAAAGTCATCAGGCAACAGCGGCTGGCGCTCTTTCATCCAGCGCTCGTCATAGGTTCCCGCGTAGGACACGCGGGGCTGCCAATGGCTGGCAATGGCGCCGAAGCCCGCTGGTGGCGGCCGATCGTCCCAGGCACGCAGGAGCCGGTCCGGCGTTTCGATGTTGGGCAGCGGCACATCCTGGAGATGACCTTTTTTGACGGCGAAGCCGCGGCCCACCGGGTTGCGCCAATCCCAATCGCGGTCAGGCCGGTTTGACTTCGTGTCGACCCCGCCAAAGGCGCGCTCGTAAACCAGTGGCATCTTGACGAAAGACGCCGGCGCACCAGGCCCGAACATGCCCCAGAAGCGGTCGCCGAACACCTTCAGCATTTTTTTTACCGGTCCGACTTGAAAGCCAACATCGAGTTCGGTGACCGGCCGCCCATGCGGCGCGTGCGCGTGACCGACCACCAGGATGTCGGTCGTGCGCTTGCACAGCACCAGATCGGCTTCGTAGCGGATGCTGCTCTTGCCGGGCTCGCCATGGTATTCCGGAACCCGCGACACCGGCGGTTGTTTTTTGGAGACTTCGGTCGAACCATCCGGCCGGATGTCGAAGGTGGCCTTGATCGCGACCAACCAGATCTCGGCTCCATTACGGTCGCGCACCCAGCCGCGCTCAGCCGCAAAGGGGGTTCGGTTGTCGACGATCCACATTATGGCGTCCTAATTAATACCGACGGCGGCCCCTTTGATCTTGTTGTAGCCGCTCGACCGGCTCAACACATACCTGCCCCGGATAACGACCTTGCCGCTGCGGGTCAGGGTGATACTGGCTTGGCCGCAGCGCAGTACGATTTCGCGCTCGGCAGACAAGGTCAGCCGCTCGCCATCGGCCTGCACGTCAAAGCGCGCGGGAACAACGGGCAAGGGATCGGACACCCTGTCTTGCAGCACACCAACCACGATGGGGCGCGTCCAGTCGCCTTCTTCGTGCAGCACCAGCACAGTGGCGCCGATCTGCTCGCGCCGCAGGGGCACGGCAGTGCGAGCGGCGATCAGCTCGCCCGGCGCCCGGGCGAATCCGCCCAGCACGGGGGCATCGCACAGATCAAAACTGTGAAGGCGCGCCGTGAGCACTGCGCCAAGGGCGGCCGCTGGTACCATGTTGGCAGCCGGACTGCGCGGACGGGCCAGCAAAACATGCAGCGCATCATCGGACTGCTCTTTTTCGAGCGTTTTGAATGGAGTGTCGATTGCTCTCATGGTTCCTGAAGCCCTCCAAATAGGCACAGCTTACAGTCCGCAGCGGCGAGGTGTCATGGGATTTTCGCGTGGACTGAATGCCGCATTTCCGGGTCGGTACATGTCATCCCATGTGAGTATTTGCATCCAATCCATCCTCTGACGCTAAATTGATTCGAATGGAGCTTCGCCGAGAATCGATAACATCCCTTGTGACTCACCTCGCGCACATGCGATCCGCATATGCCGAAGTGCTCTCCGATCCAGATCTCGTCGAGCCGACCGCAGACTATTTCCCCGACGCCTTCGCGGTCGATCCAAAAGGGATCGCCGGGCTCGTGCAACGCATGGTGACGTACGTGCCGCTCTCCTCCGATCTTGGTATCGACGTCGTCTTCGTCGAATCCGAAGGTGCGTCTGCAGGCAGTTGCGGTGGCTGCTGCTCGCCAAACGAAGGATCGAAGAAGGTGGCCTCCATGGCGGGCGCTGCGGAAACCGAGGACGGCTACGCGGTGATCCTCGATGTTGGGAGCGTCTCCGATCCCACGCTGCTCACCACGGCGATCGCGCGCGCGCTCGGTCGCATCGTCCTCTACGAAGCCGGTGAGCACGTTGACCCGCGCATCGAAGGCGCGCTCGCCGAGCTCACGGCGGTCGCGTGCGGTCTAGGAGTTCTCGTTCTCAACGGTTCGTGCATCTACAAGAAAGCGTGTAGCGGCATGCGCCAGCACCAGGGCACCTTCCTCAGCACCGAGGAGATCGCCCTCGCTGTGGCACTCTTCATCTGCGCAACGCACAAGAAGCCGTCGTCCGTACGAAAGCACCTTCCGGTGACGCAGAAGGAAGCATTCGATGCTGCACTCGCATGGGTCGACGGACAGCCGCGCCTTTTGCGTGCGCTCATCGAGTCCCCGGAAACGCTGACCGATGGCCTCTTCGATCTCGAAGAAAAGAAGGGTCTCTTCGCGCGCCTCTTTGCGAGCAAGTCTGCGGGCGCGGATGACACACCATCGGCGGAGAGCTTTTCGGTCCAACCGAAAACACGAACAGAGGAGGAGCGTCGCCGTCTCGCCGAAGCCAAGGCACTCGTCGACGAAGCCCTCGACGAATAGACCGCTTTCGATTTGGCGCGATCTCATCGTTGGGGCCTGCGGTGCGGTCCTCAAAGCCAGCCAGGCTGTTCCGGTCCGCTCCTCGGCCCCGCCTCGACCTCGCGCCAACTTGAAAGCGGTCTTGCTTTGCGTCGCTCGCGATGTTTGGGCCGAGCCGTGGGAGGCGTGTAGATTGCACGCATGAGCGGTCGGCACCATGCAGCAGCCGCTCCGCGACGAACACGTCATTCTCCTCGCGAACTCACGGATCCCAGCGTGGCTTGCCTTTTTTTTCGTCGCTAACCTTTTGGCCGCGCATGTTCTCGATGGCAATAACCTTTTTACCTATCCGGATCGATCGCCGTCGTTCGGTGCCGCGTGGTGGATTGGCTTCGCACTCATCGTGCTCGCTGCCATCCCGAGACGCGTCGAAGTAGGCCCCGAGGGCCTGAATGTCGGGTGGCTCTTGCCGCCACGGCTCGTGCGCTATGACGTCGTCGCGCGTGCCAAGCCCGATGGTCGCCATGGCGTGACGCTCGAATTCGCAACGGGTGACGAGCTTCGCATCCGCCACTCCTTGTTCGGCGGCGACGCATCTCGGATGTTGCTTGCTCGCATGTGGAGCACGCTCGTCGCAGGTGTCGAAGTCCGGCTGACGTTGCACGAGCGCGCGTTGCTCGGACGCGGTCATCGTGCAATCGACACGTGGTCCGTGGCGCTCTCCATGCTGACGGGGGCAACGGGCGGAAGCGAATACCGATGCGTGCTCACGAGCGAACGACTGCTCGCCATCGTCGAAAACCCAGGCCTCACCACCGAAGTACGCGTGGCTGCAGCCGTGGCGCTCGGTCCGATTTTCCATGTCGAGCGCCGTGATGTCTTCATGCGCATCACCGAGGGCAGCGTCGACAGTCGCCTCACGAGCGCGCTCGACAAGCTTCTTGCGATGCCCGACGTAAGCAGCGCGTCCGAATATCTTGCGCGCGCCGAGGTCGCACTTGCGATCTCGATCGGCGACATCGAAATAAGTTAGCGGAGTATTCTTCGCAAGAATGGATCGCCGCCCGCCGGAGCCGGAGTCTCAAGAGATCTCTCTTTACGTCTCGACCTATTATTCGCTTCTTCGATCGACCGGCGAGGTGCGTGTCCGTGCCTTCGAAGAAGCACACGCCTTCAGCGGTTCGAGCTTGCACACGGGTGCGCTCGACGACGCGCCCGACGTGTCTGCGTTTGCGTATGCGGCCGCGCGACTGCCGAGTGAAATGATCGACGTCGAGCTCATTGTCCTCGGGCAGTCGCACGAGCTCTTCGAAGCTGCGGGCTACGACGTGCAGGAGTGGCATGTCAGCAGAACGCGCGGACGCCGGCGCCCGCTGCGCTACGACGGTCGCGACACGCTCGCCGTGTTCATCGCGAGCACGAGCGATATCGACGATCTCGTGCCGATCGTCACGGCCTACCAGATCGAGTGGAACAAGATGCGAGCGCGTATCCGGCGCGAGATCGAGAGCGAGGCCGACATCGTCGCGGCATTGCAGAATACGCGCGTGCTCGCCGAGACCCTCGGCGTGTCGGTCGAGGATGCGCAGAAACTCGTGGACGCGTTCGGTCCCGCACACGCGGCCTCCAGCGCCAGAGCGATCTACGACCACGCGCTCGATCTGCGCATGCGCATCCTCGCGCCGTCGTTTTCGCAATACCAGCGCGCCGCGCAGCGGTGGTGGAGCGGCATCGAACCGGTCTACATGACCCAGGACGAGCCGCGCCGCCCGCCGGTCTATTTCGTCTCGTCGAACACCCACGCGCTCGCGAACCTCATTGGCGGTTACGCGCAGTCGCACGCAGACGAAATCGTCGATTGGGCGCGTGCGCGCGATCCCGAGAATCTTGGCGACGACGTCGTGCGCGCCGCGACCTCGAAGAACACCGCAGAACTTGCGCCGCTTCTTTATTATTTGCTTCGCGCGTACATCCACTCGGACGGCGGCACTTCGAAGGCGAGAGAGGTGCGCGCATTCGAAGCCCAGAAGGGCCTCGTTCATCTCACGGAGCCGGGGCACATCGACGTCGATGCACAGATCGCGCGGCTATCGGAGCTCGATCCGGACGTCCTCGACGCGCGCCTCAAGATCCCTGGCATTGCGCAACTCAAAGAGAGCGATGCGGTCATCGTCAACATCGACTACCCGCTCGGCATGGCGGCCTACCACCTGCTCTCGCGTCTCGGTCAGGGCGTCGGCGAAGTGCGTGGAATCTACATCATGGGCAAGGCGGCCACGCTCAACGGTCGCGTGGGTGACGTCATGCTCAGCGGCAACGTGTACGACGAGCATTCGAAGAACACGTTCCTCTTTCGCAATGCCTTCACGGCGCACGACGTTGCCCCGTACTTGCGCCACGGAAGCGTCTTCGACAACCAAAAAGCCGTCAGCGTGCGATCGGCATTTCTCCAAAACAAGGAGTACATGGATGCGTTCTATCGTGGCGGCTACACCGTGCTCGAGATGGAGACGGGCCCGTTTCTCAGCGCGGTCTACGAGCTCGTGAACCCGCGCCGTGTTCCTTCCGACGAAGTGGTCCATCTCTCTGCGCACACGGCGTTCGACGTTGGCATTCTTCACTACGCGTCGGATACGCCGTACTCGCGTCGCCAGTCACTCTTGTCGAAGAGCCTTAGTTTCTTCGGCGTCGACAGCACCTACGCGTGCGCCATCGCCATCGTGCGGCGCATCTTCGAACGGGAGTGCTCTCGCGTCTAATCGAGCAAACCGAAGTCCCATGTCTCGTCGGGTTCTCGCAGGCCCGAGACCGCGGACTCGACACGGCGCAAAATCTCTGACGGTGCAGAGCGCGTGGCCGGACGAATACCGACGGAGACGCGACCAGGCCAATGCCAAACGCGCGCAGCGGTGACGCCTTCGACGCTGTACACCAATTCGAGCGTGCGACGAATGCGAGACGGCAATGGTGGAGGCGCGGCAACAGGCTCGGGGATCGCGATGCGAGACATGAGCGAGTCTTAACGCTATCGCGGAATCCCGAAGCTTCAAGCGAGACCGCTTTCGATTTGCGGTCTAGCTGATCGAGCCGCGTCGATGATGTGGCGAGCAGAGCCCGCATGTTACTCGAGATTGCCGAGCTCCGAGAGCGAGATCTCTTCGAGGTCGAGGACGCGACGGCCCGCGTGATCTTGCATGAACTTCGATACGCGCGACGGATCCACGGGCACGAGATCGGGCCCCATGGGTCCTTTGACGTCGCTGCCGATCACGAACCTTAGCGTGCCCGCATCTCGCATCGCGCGATCGTAATACTCGTGCACGCGAAGTGAGGTAGCGGCAACGGCATTGCTCCGCCACGCGCGCAGGGCGCACTGCGGTGTGTCGAACGAGACCACCGCACCGTCGCTCGTGACGAGCTCCGCGAGCCAGGCGCTCTTGGGATCGATGCGCATTCCACACGTCTTACACCGCGCTTCCTTCTTGCAAGCGGAGGCGAGGAGGAACGACAGAGCCGTGATCGAGAGGAACGTACGTCGATGCATCATGCACACAATAGAATAGACCGCCTTTCTAACGAAAGAGCGACGCGCCGCCAGAGATGATTGCGTAACGCGCCACCGGCAGCACCCCTAGCGCGAGCGCCAGAGCCCAAGCCACGGCGCTGCCGAGGACGCGCGGCCGAGCGAACGCTGCGAGTGCGTCGCGGGCGGCCGCGCTCCGCGAGAGCACCGCGCTCGCTGCCGCACCGACGGCCCACACCACCGCAAGAAAGAGCGCGCCGAAAAGTGGATAGCCTATCGCGTACGCGTCGCTCCGCAGAAGGCAGAACGGGCAGACGTGATGCGGCACCTCGAAGACGTGAGGCGCAACTTCGAGGACGGAGGCCGCGAGCGCCGCGGGCAACGAGAGGAGTGAGACTGCACCGAACGCGGCGAGGCGCACCTTCGTTGGCGACCGCGCCGCGAAGAGAGCGACGCCAATTGAAAGAGCGACGCCGATCACGGCGAGCAGCGTTGCGAGCCTTCGAGGACCCGACGTGAAGACTTCGCCGGCGGACGCGATCGGATCGAGCCGCACCGAGCAGCACGAGGCAACGACGCTGAGATCGAGCGCGCCGAAGAACTTGGCGACGAGCACGAGATCGATGACCGTGAGCGGGAACGTGATGAGCGTCAGAGCCGCGAGAGGACGGGCGAGATCGAGCGTGCGAACGCGTCCGTCGAACGCGTAGATCTGTCCGAGCACGCCGGCCGCGCACGCCACGGCGCCGGTTACGGCAAGCGAGCGGAACCCCCATTCATTCGCTCCGAAGACGCCGTAGGCGCACATCGCGCCGCGCACGCCGCGACTCAACCGATCGGCCCCGAGGACGGTGAGCGCCAGCGCGAGCACTTGCATGATCGAGCCTACGCGCACGAACGTCGACGCGAGCTCGATTTGCTTTTCGAGCGCGAGCTGTCCCTCTGTCGCGCGCCGAACGTCGAAGTTTCGCAGAACCTTCTGCGCGGTCATGGCTGCGCGCGCAAAGAAAAGTGTCGTGACGAGACCTGCGACGACGCGCAGAAGCACCCAAGGCTCGAGCAGGTTCACGGCTCGCTCGTCGTCATGGCGTCATGCCGCGGCACGAGCTTGCCGGCTGCAAGATCAAGAATGCGGCGGACGCCTTCGCTGCTTGCGACGCGCGCGTCGTGCGTGGCAACGAGGACCGCGCGACCGTCGCGCGCGATGGTCGCGAGATCGGATGCGATGGAGACCGCGTGCGCGTCATCGAGATGAGCCGTCGGCTCGTCGAGCACGAGCAACGCGGGATTGTTGATGAGTGCGCGTGCGAGCGCGACGCGCTGGCGTTCCCCGCCCGAGAGCGATCGTGCGCGGGTGCCCGCGATCTCGCGGAGGCCGAAGCGATCGAGAAGTTCGTCGGCGCGCTGCTCGTCGGCGCGCCGAATGCCGTCGGGGACGCGCGGCAGAAGCACGTTGTCGCGCGCCGACAAGCCGTCGACGAGTTGTAGATCTTGGAAGACGAAGCCGACCTTGCGACGCCGTATCTCTGCTCGATGCGCTTCGCGAAGGCGGGACGTCGGCTCTCCATCGAGGTAGATCTCGCCACTCGTTGGCGAGAGCATCGCTCCAACGATGGCGAGCAGCGTGGTCTTGCCGCTGCCACTCGGCCCGCGCAGAACGACGAATTCGCCGCGCTCGATGTCGAAGCTCACGTCGTCGACGACGATCCGCCTCTCACGCCCATCCCAGATGCGTTTGACGACGTTCTGCACGCGAACGGCCGGCGACAACACCAACACCCCTTGGATTGTGCCAACGTGAGCCATCTACGAGCAAGCTGTCATAGGCAGGGCCGTTCCGGCCCGTAAATCTTGGATTTTCGCGCAGGCATTCGCAATGCTTCCTGGATCGGGTTCCGCCATGAGCTCTCGTCGCCAAATGTTGCTCGTCGTTGTCAGCCTCAGTGTCGTGGGCGCGGTAGCGTGCGGGCTCAATCCGCAACCTCTCCCACCGGACAACGGGACTGGCAATGCTGGAACGCCCTCTGGCGATAACTCGACCAACGGCGGAGGAGCACCCGCGGGGGATGCTGCGGGTACCGGGGATGCGGGCTCGGATGACGGCGAAGCGAGCAGCGACGGATGCGACGAGGACGCGACGGATGCGACGAGCTCCGACGTTGACGCCGGAGATAGCGATTGATGCAGCATGCACGCATTCTGCCCCAGCCCCACGGAACGGCGAGCCAATCAGATCAGCGCTTCGGCGCGTACTCGTCGATGATGTTCGCCATGAAGTCCGCGAGCAATCCGTCGGTGACGCGCAGTCGGCGTGACAGATCTCGAGCGAGGTTCAACACGATGAGCGTGTACGACTTGAGATCGTGTCGATAGAGCGCGTCCATCTCCTCGGTGGAGATCTTGAGCAAGTGCGCAGGACCGAGCGCGCGCGCCGTTGCCGAGCGCGGCTGCAAGTCGATGATGGACATCTCGCCGAAGCAATCGTTCGGCCCGAGGATCGCCACGCGGGTTTCGCGGCCTCGGTGACTCTTCTTGAGGATCTCAATCTCACCGTCGAGCACGAGGTACATCTCACGCGCCGCATCCCCCTCGCGGAAGACGATCTCACCGGGCTTCACGCGCACGGTCGACAAAATCGAAACAAGATGTTCGAGAAAGTCGTCCGAAAGCGCGCCGAAGAGCCCGATCTCACGAAGCTGCGTAGTGGAGATGGTTGACTCGGATTTTCGTGAAGCGGGGGGTTTAACCGACGACATCGTGAAGTACAGACATCGCGCCGAAAGCGGCTCGTGTCCAGCGGGAGACGCGATCCAGGCGCCCTGACGCAGGCGGCGGGCGTCCGAATGTCGGCGCCAATTCCGCACCGTCGCTGCTCCATCCAATCTTGGAACGCGTTTGATAACCGTTGCGAGCGACGCGAGGTCGAGGCTTTTTCCGAGGAGCGCGCGGAGCGTACTTGAAGTACGTGAACACGCACGGGCCGGAAAAAACGAAGAGATCGCGGCGCGCAGCAGGTTAGCAAACGCGTTCAATCGGGCAGATCGCCGAGGTCCTTCGTGAAGACGACGCGCTTTCGTCCGGGCCCGGCGTAGTCTTCGATCTCCACCCCTTCCCAGCCGAGCGCATGATGGAAGCGGATCGAGCCTTCGTTGCCTGCTGTCGTAATCGCTTTCATGCGCGTGCAACCGCGATCTCGACAGCGCTGGGTGAAGGTTTCGTAGAGCAACCGGCCGACGCCTCTACGGCGATGATCCGGGTGGATTCCTACGAGATAAATGTAGCCGGTCCGCGGCGTACTGATATGGATGAAGCCCAGAAGAAAACCAACGAGGCGACCGTCTTCCTCCACGATGAGCGCGTTGTCGCCAAGCTCGTAGAAGAAGATCGGATGCGCGAAGGTGCTGATTGGTCCGCCCCACCAACGATCGATAACCTCGACGATCTCGTCGAAGTCTGCCTTGGTGATCTCGCGCGTCTGCATGGCGGCGAAGAATGCTCGCAGATGACGAGGAAGCGCAACCCCTCTCGGACGAAAGCACACCACTTACGTGTGGTAAAGACCAGCTTCTCCAGAAAATGACGATGGCAGACGACGCTCGCATTCTCATCGCGCCAAGTCTTCTTTCCGCCGACTTTGCGCGGCTGGCGGAAGAAATCGCCGCCGCCGAAAAAGCAGGCGCTGACTGGCTTCACATCGACGTGATGGACGGTCGCTACGTGCCGAACATCACGATTGGCCCGCCTGTGGTGCAAGCCATTCGCCGCGTGACGAAGCTGCCGCTCGACGTTCACTTGATGATCGTCGAGCCGGAGCGCTACCTCGATGCCTTTGCGGAGGCGGGCGCGGACGTCATCACCGTCCACCTCGAAGCAACCACGCATCTGCAGCGCACGCTCTGTCAAATTCGTTCGCTCGGCAAGCGCGCCGGAGTCGCGCTCAATCCGGCAACCACCGAACACACGCTGCGCTACGTGATGGACGTCGTCGATCAGATCCTCGTGATGAGCGTCAACCCTGGCTTCGGGGGTCAGACCTTCCTCCGCGAAAGCCTGCAGAAGATTCGAGCGATCCGAACCATGATCAACGAGACCGGCCGCGTGATTCATCTCGAAGTCGACGGCGGTATCACGTCCGACACCGCGCCCGACGTCCTCGCTGCAGGCGCCCGCGTGCTCGTTGCGGGGCACGCGATCTTCAACGCGAGCGACTACGCCGAGGCGATCGCTCGATTGCGCGGGACCGACACATGAGCAACCAAATGGTTGCACGGCTCGGACTCGTTCTGGTGCTCGGTGCCGCGGCATGTGCAGGCAATTCTGGCGCCGGCGCCGGAGGTTCTCGGGCCAACATCGCACCGGTTGCGGCGCCTTCGGCGCACGCGGCCGACGCGGGAGGCGCACCTCGCGGCGGCGAGACGAACGCCGACGCCGGCGTTGGTGGAGCACCCTCGCTCGAGTCGAAAGACTCAAGGGCCGTCGCGAAGATGCTCGTCAAAGTGAGCGAGCTGCGCGGCTTGACTGCTTCGCGCCCCGTTCCCGGCATCAAACTCGAACGCGACGCGCTCGTTGCTGCGGTCAAAGACAAAGCGCTGCGCGAATACCCGCCCGAAGCGCTTCGCCATGAAGGACAGATCTTGCAGCTCCTTGGCTTCGCGCCGCCAAATTTCGATTACGTCGGCGCGATGATGAAGCTGCTCGAGGCGCAACTTCAGGGGTTCTACGAGCCGAAGAATGGAACCATGTATCTTGCAGCCGATTTGTACGGACAGGACGCGCAAGCAACGCTCGCGCACGAGTTGGTGCACGCGCTGCAAGATCAGAAATGGGACCTGCGTTCCCGCTCTCTCTACAGGCCCGGACACGGCGATGAAGCCATGGCGACCGCATGCATCGCGGAAGGCGACGCCACGAGCCTGATGCTCGATTACTTGTTGAAACCCGAAAAAACAGCGCTCGACATCCCCGACGAAGTACTTCGTGAACTCATGAAGAGCGGCGTCAGCATCGGCGACATCGAGAGCGTGCCGCACATTCTTCGGACGTCGCTGCTCGCGCCGTACATCGAAGGAATCGGGTTTGTTCATGCGCTGCGGCGCAAAGGTGGCTGGGCCGCGGTCGATCGCGCGTGGGACAAAATCCCAACGACCACCGAGCAGATCCTCCATGTTGACAAGTGGGAAGCGGGCGAAGGACCCATCGCGGTGGGCGTGCCCACCGCGCAGTCGCTCGGCACGGGATGGTCGAAAGTCGATGAAGACGAATTCGGTGAGCTCACGTTCGCGCTCACGCTCGAAGAGTGGATGAGTCCCGCCGACGCTCGCGTGACCGCCTCGGGTTGGGGTGGCGATCGTTCTTCGACCTGGACCCGCGGAGACGAGATCGCGTTCGCGGTGCACGTGCGTTACGACGCTGCGAAGTCGCACACTGGCAAGCCACACGAGAACGTGTTTGCCGAGCGGGCAATGGGAAAGATTTCTTCGGCGCTGAAGAAGACGTTCGGCAAGCCGTCGACGAGCGACGCCAATCACGTGTGCTTCGATCGCAAAAACACCGGTCCACTCCTCTTCGTGCGCAAGGCTCGCGATCTCGTGATGCTTGCCGGGCCCGCGAAAGAAGGTCCAACGAGTTGGTCGGCAACAGGCACATGCGCGGACGCGAAGGTATGGGCCGCCGAAATTTTGAAGTAGCCCGCTTCCGCTTTGGCGCGATCTCATCGTTGGGGCCTGCGCTGCGGTCCTCAAAGCCATACAAGGCTGTTCCGGTCCGCTGCTCGGCCCCGCCTCGACCTCGCGCCAAATCGTTTGCGGTCTACGCCTTGTGGCGCTCGCGACATTTCCGAATGAAAATTATGTGCAGGCTGCACGTACCATCGTGAGGCCTGCGTAAGCGGCGAGCGTCTGGATGTTGAAGCGCTCGCCGGTGAAGTGGCGCTCCTCCACGTTGGTCCCGCGTGCGCTGGCAACGGCAACGTAGACGAGGCCGATCGGCTTCGCGTCCGTCCCGCCTGACGGACCCGCGAGACCGGTGATGGCAAGCGCGATGTCGGCGCCCGACACGCGTCGCGCTCCTTCGGCCATGCGCGCCGCGCACTCGGCGCTCACCGCTCCATGGCCGCGAAGGACTTCTTCATCGATGCCAAGGACGGCGCGCTTCGCCGAGTTCGCGTACGTGACCGCGTCGAGCAAGAGGAAGTCGCTCGCGCCTGGCTCCTTCGTGATCATGTGACCGACGAGCCCCCCGGTGCACGACTCCGCAATCGCCAGAGTTGCGCCGCGCGTGCGAAGTGCACGACCGACGACGCCTGCGAAGGTGTCTTCTCCTTCGCCATAAATGATGCTGCCGAGGCGCGATCGAACTTCCGCAGCAGCGCGCTCGGCCAAATCGCGCGCAGCAGCAGCTACGCGAGGCTCCTCGCTCAATTCCGCCTCGGGCAGTCTGGCGAGCACCTTCACTTCAATCTCGGGGAAGTGCGCGCGATAGCCGATGATAACGCCGGGGAACGCCTCTTCGACACCGGCGAGCTTCTGGCCGACGAGGCCTTCTGGCATTCCGAATGTGCGAAGTCGAATCTGGTAGGTGCCTTTGAACGCGAGATTGCGGATGCGCGGGACAACCTGCTCTTCGAACATGCGCTTCATCTCGCGCGGGACTCCCGGCATGAAGAACGCGCGTGCGCCGTGCAGTTCGACGCCGAAGCCAGGTGCGGTGCCGATGGGATTTGGCAAGACCGTTGCGCCCGCAGGAAAGTCCGCCTGCTTCGCGTCGGTTCCGCTCATGGTTCGGCCGAAGCGTTCGAAGCGACGACGAATGGCATCGAGCGAAGCTTCGTCGCGTACGAGATCGACACCGAGCGCTCTTGCGACAGCGGCCGTTGTCAGATCGTCGGTCGTGGGACCGAGCCCGCCGGTGGACACGATGACTTTCGTGATGTGCGAGAGGTGCTCGAGCGCCGCAACGATGTGCACGGGATCGTCGTCGACGACTTCGTGATCGATGACCTCGAGACCGAGGTCGGTGAGCATGGTTGAAAGCCAGGCGGCGTTCGTGTTGACGAGTTCGCCGCGTGTGAGCTCGGTGCCGATCGAAAGAACTACGCTCGTGATGGCCATGAATGGTGCGTGCCTCGGGTGGAGCCGCGCATCGGCGCGGACGATCAGGGTAGCTTAGAACCCGCTTCGTTGGCGTTGTATGCGCATCGAAAACCGATGGCTGGCGAACGCGAGTCCTCCGGCACCTCGCTCCGCCGCCACGTGCGCAGATCGGTGGCGAGTGCGCTTTCGAACGAGCCTCCGCGAGTGACGGCGCAATGCGCACACGGCGCCTCGACCCACTCGGCGACGTTGCCCGCGAGATCGTGGATGCCCGAAGGCGTCGCGCCGTCCGGGTGCGCGCCGACCGTGTCGGGTGCAACGGCGCCGACTCCGCACGGGCCGCTCACGAGTCCCCACGCGCCGCGTCGACAGACGGCACCCGTGTCGCCCCACGGATAGCGGCGCGGGCGATCGCCGGCAGCGGCCGCGATCCATTCGTCTTCGGTGGGAAGGCGGCCACCTTTTGCGATGCAGAAGGATCGAGCTTCGTCGCGCGTGACGTTCGAGGCGGCGCGCGCGGAGTCAACGTGATCGAAGACGTCCGGATTCGGCAGAGGACAGCTCGGGCAGAAGGCGCGACCGACCGAGACCTCGAGGCGATCGATATGAAACGGTTCTGTTTCAATCACGCGCGGCTTCACGGTTCCCTCGGCTTCCCAGTCCGACGGCCCGATCATGACGGTCGTTCGGGCAACGAGAACGGTGCTCGACAAGGGCTCATCGCAACCGCGCGGCGTGACGACCAGCGGAGGCGGACACGCGGCGGTCGCGAGTACGAGACAACGTGTTCCAACGCGGGAAAACCCCGCTCCACAAGTGGCGTTGTGGATGGCGACGTCGTCTTCCGAGCTGTGCCGGAGGGTGCGAACGCTTGCGACGACGAGCGCGACGATCGCTATCGCGACGGCAACCGCGAGCAAGATTCTTAGAGCATGTTTACCAGCCGTCGCGAGCGAATCGAGGCTAGGGCGGAGCGCGAGGAGCCCGCGTAAGCGTACTTTTCGTACGTGCGCAGGCACCGCAGCGCCCAACCGACGAATCGATTCGCGC
>WQYX01000084.1 GCA_009781005.1 Polyangiaceae bacterium
ACGCTTCCTCTACCCACTTCTTCTTTCGTGAGCGTGCGATTCAGTTTTCAAGGACCGAGGCAGCTCTCCGGCTGCTTGGGGCGGCGGATATTACCCACCCCCTCTTCGCTGTCAACTTCTTTTTGTAGGACAATCAACCAGAGTTGGCGCCCCATTTTTCTCGGGCTGCAGGGGAAAGGGCACCCTTGACGCGCCCCTCGCAAAAGGCATATTGCCTAAGAGTTCGTGTTCAACGACGCGATGCGCATCACCTTTTGGGGAGTTCGGGGAAGCATCCCCAGTCCCGGACCGGATACCGTCGCTGTCGGCGGCAATACGAGCTGCGTCGAGGTGCGCGCAGGCGAAGCGCTCATCGTGTTTGACAGCGGCACGGGCCTGCGCCTGCTCGGCAAGAAGCTGCTGAAAGAGATGCCTCTGACGGCACACCTCTTTTTCAGCCATGTCCACTGGGATCACATCCAAGGCTTCCCGTTCTTCGATCCGGCATTCGTCTCTGGAAACCTGATTCACCTTTACGGCGGCAACAACGTCTCGCGCACCCTCGAAGAGACGCTTGCCGGGCAAATGGACCACCCGAACTTCCCCGTCCACCTTGGCGACATGGGAGCCGAGATGGTCTTTCACGACATTGTGGAGAACAGGCCCGTGGAGATCGACGGCGGTGACGGCTCGAAGATTGTCGTTACTGCAGCACCGGGCAACCACCCGAACGGCGTGTGGGCGTACCGCGTCGACCACCACGGAAAAAGCGTCGTGTACGCAACAGACACGGAGCATTACGCGGTCATTGATCCGCGCCTCGTCAAGCTCGCAACGGATGTTGATGTCCTCATTTACGACGCCCAATACACGCCTGAGGAATACGCCGGCACGGCGGGGACCGGCGGGCCAAAGGTCGGCTGGGGTCACAGCACCTTCGACGAAGCCGCAAAGCTTGCGAACGCGGCCGGGGTGAAGCACCTCGTTCTCTACCATCACGACCCCATGCAGAACGACGCTGCGGTGCGCGAAAAGGAGCGCCGTGCACGCACCCTCTTCGCGAGCTGCGAGGCGGCGCGCGAAGGGCGATCCATCGAATTGTGACGGCTTTGTCGCGGGCCCGAGGCGAGACTGCTAGCGTCATTCGCTTCGGATGGAGCGTTCGACGAAGTCGCTCGGCAACAAAAAAGTTTGGCTCGTTGCGAGCGTAGCTTTTGCGTTTGGCGCACTCTTCGTCGCGCATCGGTCACACGAACTTGCGCCCCTTCACAACGACGCCTCCGCCGAGAGTGCACCCGGTGATCCAGCGGCAAACGCTGCGGACGACAGTCGCGACGACGACGAACCTTACGTCTTCCGCATCCCATCCGGAGAGCCAACCGCGCTCTCCTGCGAGGAGGCACGCCTCATCGTCGAGCAGGTGCGCATGGGGCTCGCGTACGTACCCGAGGCCGTTCCCCCCGCGCCGTTCGCAAACGCAACAGCCGACTGGCTCGATCCGCATGGTCTTCTGAGTCTCGCGAAAGACGCACCAACATCGCGCGCGATCGCGAAGGCAGCACCGGAATTGCTTGCCGATCTCGAAGGTCGGCGCCGGCGCCGCTGCGCATCCGCACTCGCGCCCGGCGCCGTGCTCGAAGCGTGGTCGAACGAGCTGCGCGACATCTTCGATCGCGGACGAAAAGTCGCCGCGAGCGTCGACGCGAAGACGGCGGCTCTCGAACCGCTGCCACTCGCAGGCACCGCGAAGGAGATCGCCTTCGAGATCGGTCGGCGTATCGGCGCATTCGAAGCCGCGTACGGTGAAGAGGGACGCGCGATAGGCGACGAAGCACGTCGCCATTTTTTTCCTCCGCTCGACAAGGACGGGTGGGCCAAGATCGTTCTGGCGTCGGCCGTGCGCGCGTACGTGCCGCTCGTCGATCCGCACGGCGAGTGGGCCCCATTCGACGAAGAGTCCCACATCTACGAGCTCGATCTCGTCTCGCACCCACCGCAAAAACTCTGGGGACGCGCGGTACCCACGGCCGTCGGCGTGCGCGTGAGCGATCACACTGCCATGCCCTTCGTCGACGGCGACGTCGTGCTGTCGATATCGAACGTCGCAACCGCGGGGTTGCCTCTGGAGCAAGTCGATCAGCTCGGTTTCGCGACAACGGAAAGTGTGCCCGAAGCCACGCGAAGCACGACGAGCGACAAACCCGCGCTTTCGGCAGTCGTGCTACGGAACGATAAAATCGTGTTACTCGATTTCGGCCGAACCACGGGCAACGTAACGGTCGACTCCAACCCGGAAGATCTGCCGAGCGAGCGCGTCACGTACGGCGACGGCGACGTGCTCGTCATCACCATCAAAGATGTCCACGACGACCTCGGCGACGATCTTGCGGCGCTCATCACTGCGGAGCGATCGCGGACCACACGAAAACTCGTCGGCATCGCGCTCGATCTGCGCGGCAACGGCGGAGGATCGACGGACGGAGCGATCGGCGCGCTTTCACTCTTCTTGCCTTCGGCACCTCTGTTTTCAATGAAACGACGCGACAGCACGATCGAAGTCGACCGAGCGATGGTGCCTCGCGAACGTGATCGATGGACCGGTCCCGTAGCAACGTTCGTCAACGGAACGACCGCGAGCGCCGCAGAGATGATTGCGGGGGCACTCGCATCGTACCGGCGTGGCGTGTCGATCGGCGCGCCAACGTTCGGCAAGGGATGCGCCCAAGAGTATGTTGACGACGACGCGCACGCTGGCGTCCTCAGACTGACCACGCTCGTCTACGCGCTCGCCGACGGATCACCCGTCCAGCGCGTTGGACTCGTGCCGCAGATTCGATTCCCGTTCCAAGAGGACGCCGACGACGACATTGGCATCGAGCGAGAAGCAAGCCTTGCTCGGTCGGCGCCGCCATGGCGAGGCCCCGACTTGCGCGATCCGACGATAAAGTTGCAGGATACACCTTGGCCACCGAGCGGAGGCGTCGTAGGGCCATGCAAGGAAGCCGACACGTGCCGCGCGCTGCGCTTGCTCGGAGGACCAAAGCGGGTCGCCGTCGCAAAGCATTGACCTTCATCATCCCGGCCGCATGCGCTGAACCGTTGCGAGATCGACGGGCGACACGATGCGTTCGCCATCGCGCAGTCCGAGCTCGGCGCGCACGGCGTGAAACGCAATGACCTCGCGTTCCCCTTTACCAACGAGGGCTTCGATGATCTCGGCGATCTTCACGCCACCTTCGAGCGTGATGTCCACGTCGGCGAGCAGCGTCACGAAGTCGCCGTGCACACACGCTTGCTCGAGAAACGCGGAAGCGCCGGCATCATTCACCGTGAGACCGCGCAAAAACTTCTTCACGTCCACGAATTTTCTGATTCCGCGCTCGAACCGCCGGATCACGTTGTGCTCGCGTGCTTCCAAGAGACGCTGGATCTCGGCAACGAGCCGCGCCTCGCCGCCCAAGGCGTCGAGCGCCTTTCGCGGGAACGCCACCACGTAGCGCGCTCCGTCGATCACGCGCGCGATCCCGAGATCTTGCGGACCAAGACGCGCGCCGCCTTTCCACACGAGACCTCGTGCAGAAACGCTCGACAACGCCGTTGCGAGCTCCATCGGATCGACGTCGACGGTGAGCTTCACGTCGAGGATCTCCGACAAGCTCGCGACGCCGAGCGACAGCGCCGGTGAGAACGTCATGTCGGGCTTCGGGTGAAAGCCAGACGAGTAAAAAATGGGTACCTCGAGCCTTCGGAAAGATCGCGGAAGCGCGCGGATCAAATCGAGGTGAGAAAGGAAGGCCATGGGGCCAACCTTTGCGTAGAGAAAACGATACCGGCGCGCTTGTCCCTGCACGATGCGCGGCGGTGGCTTCGGACCATGACGCTTGGGCGTGTCCGTCGTGCCCGCGGGTGCAATCTTCGGCGCGGGCTCCGGCACCACGATGGGCAAGCGCCGCGTCTTCGCGTCGAGATGCTCGAGGTACGCAAGCCGCGTTCTTCGCATGGCGGACAGGTCGCACGCGACGCCGCAATCGTAGCAAACGAGTTTTCTGTGATCCTTTTCGGCGTCCTCGATATTTGTAGGATGCACCAACGTGCCGGCGACCTTGCCGCACGGCAGGCTCAGACGATTCTTGAGGGCCTTGCGATACTCGCGCAGGAGAAAGCCTTCTTCGAGACCCACGTCGATGTGGTCCCAAGGCAATCGCGCATCCACGGGGATGGTCCCTAGGTAACGCGAAGGCTCGACTCCTTCGGCGACGAAGGCATCCACCCAAGTGTCGATCGCCATCTGATCCTCCCATGAGTCGAAGCGACAGCCGGCGCGGTACGCGCGCTCGAGCACAGGGCCGAGCCTGCGATCACCGCGCGCGAAAACGCATTCGAGCCAACTCGTGGCTGCATCGTGCATGCGGATCTCGACGCCCTTGGCGGCGCGTCCCTCATCCTTCAGCCAAGCCTGCTTTTCGAGCACGCGCTCCTCTTGATCCATCGCGCACCACTGAAACGGCGTGTGCGGTTTCGGGACGTGCGTGGACACGCTGACGGTGACTCTCGGTGGCCCTCCCTGATTCGTCTCGCGCCGCACCTTGCGACCAACTTCTCTGGCGCGTTTGCCGACCCTGACGATCTCGCGCACGTCGCTCTCTTCTTCCGTCGGAAGGCCGATCATGAAATAGAGCTTCATGCCGTCCCAGCCGCGCGCGAAAATGCGTTCGGCCGTTGTCATGAGTTTGTCTTCGGTGATGTTCTTGTTGATGACGTCGCGCATGCGCTGGCTGCCAGCTTCCGGCGCGAACGTCACTCCGGACGCGCGCACGCGGCGCATGTCGTCGAGCACGGTTTCCTCGAGCCCGTACGCGCGAAGCGACGAGACGCCGAGCGACACTTTGTCCGGCGCAAGCTTGTTCGTAACCTTCTCGATGAGCGGCGCGATGCACGAGTAGTCCGCCGTCGAAAGCGACGTGAGGCTCACCTCGTCGTAGCCTGATTTTTTCACCGCCTTGACGACCGTATCGAGGATGCTTGCTGGATCGCGCTCGCGCACCGGCCGATAGATCATACCGGCTTGGCAGAAGCGGCAGCCCTCGGTGCAACCGCGCGCGATCTCGATCGACATCCGATCGAAGATCGCTTCGGGGCCGCCCACGGGACCCGCGTCGGGAAACGGAAACGCGTTGATGTCGCCCACGACGTTGCGCACGATGGGCAGCGGCATGTCCGCTTCGAGCGCGCGATCGACGATCTCGAACCCCGTCGTTTTCTCGATGCTCGTGCCGTAGAGCGACGGCACGTACACACCGCGAAGCTTGCCGATGGCCCTCAGGCGATCCATGCGGGATACACCTTTTTGGCGAAGCTCCGTCCACGTGAGCGCGAGCTCCGTCGTGCGTTCCTCGCCGTCGCCAATGACGAATGCGTCGATGAACGGCGCAAGCGGCTCGGGATGCGTTGCCGTTGGCCCGCCTGCGATGACGAGCGGATCGGACTCTCCGCGCGACGACGAGCGCAGCGGAATGCGTCCGAGGTCGAGCATCGTCAGGATGTTCGTGTAAGTGAGCTCGAACTGCAAAGAGAAGCCGACGACGTCGAAGTCCGCAAGCGCGTGCGCACTCTCGAGCGAGACGAGCGGCAGCGAGCGCGCACGGAGCTCCTTCTCCATGTCGATCCACGGCGCGAAGCATCGTTCGGCGAGCGTTCGCGGATCGTCATTCAAGATCTTGTAGAGGATCTTGAAACCGAGATGGCTCATGCCGATGTCGTAGACATCCGGGAACGCAAGGCAGATGCGCGCTTCGGCTGCGTCCCACGCGCGCTCGGCCGAGCCGTATTCGCCGCCGAGATAGCGCGCGGGCTTTTCGACCCGATGCACGAACTCCGCGTAAGGATGCGCAGCCCAGGTGCCCAAAGGAACAGTCGCCATGGGGGTCGCGATCTAGCAGGCTGCTGATTACGGTTGCTACGCGATGCCAGAGGCAAAGGCGAAAAGCAATGGGCCTGCGAGACCAGAGCGGCCGCGCGTTCCTCTGGCCGCGTTGATCCGCATGTTCGTCGTCGGCGTCGTGGCCGTTGTCGCGTCGGCCTATGCGATCTGGCGGTACTACACGGTACCGCGCGCAAAGATGATCGTACCCGCACCAACGACAACGGAGATCCCCGCGCCCGATCTCGAGCCGACACCCAACCGCTAGCCCGGCGGGCGCGCCGTGCTAACGAAGAGAGAGTTGTGGCCACGGAAGACACTCTCGTCATCCACGAGATCTACACGAGCATCCAAGGCGAATCGACGTTCGCCGGGCTGCCGTGTACGTTCGTGCGAACCACTGGATGCAACCTTCGCTGCCGCTGGTGTGACACGACGCAAGCCTTCTCCGGGGGCACGCGCATGACGCGCGTGAGCGTCCTCGCCAAGGCGCTTGCCACCGGCACGAAGCTCGTTGAGTTGACGGGTGGCGAACCCTTGCTTCAACCCGGTGTCTGGACGTTGATGACCGAGCTTTGCGACGCCGGACGCACCGTTCTCCTCGAAACGAACGGCGAAGCCGACATCTCGCCCGTGGATCCGCGGGTGCACAAAATCATGGATCTCAAGGCGCCGAGCTCTGGTGAGGAGGGCCGGATGCGCTGGTCGAACCTCGGTCACATCACACCGCGCGACGAGATCAAGTTCGTGCTCGCGAACCGTGAAGACTACACGTGGATGCGCGACGTCATCCGCGTGTACTCGCTCAGCACACGCACACCGAATCTTCTTGCAGGCACGGTGTTTGGCGAGCTTGCCACACGCGATCTGGTGCGCTGGGTGCTCGAAGACGCGCTGCCGGTACGCGTTCAAATCCAGATGCACAAGTTCATTTGGGCGCCCCACACGCAAGGCGTTTAGACCGCTTTCGATTTGACGCGATCTCATCGTTGGGGCCTGCGGTGCGGTCCTCAAAGCCATACAAGGCTATTCCGGTCCGCTCCTCGGCCCCGCCTCGATCTCGCGTCAACTTGAAAGCGGTCATGCCATGAGTAAGAAATCTGCGATGGGCATGAAGATGCGCTCCTGCGCGCCGCGACACAGAAACAGATCTGCATGCGCGATCGGCATCTCACGATCGCCAATCATGAGAAGCTGCTTGTTCGTCGAACCCATGACGTCGTACGTGTGACGCGAGGTCGAAGGGAGCACGATCCCGTCGTCGTTCGCGACGATGCAGAAGAACGGATGCGTGAGCTCGCGAAGCTTCTCGGAGACATTGACTCCGCGCACGATGAGATCCCCGCGCGCGATCCACTCGGCGATCTCCCGATTCATCATGGGGTGAGGATCCTCCACGGTTTGCACCATGCGCGATGCCTGCGAGAGATCGGTGGAACGATGGTTCAAGTACACGGAGAGAACGGCGGGGGCGACTTTCGCGATGATGGGCAGAGCGATGCGCGCCATGCGGCGCGTGTTCTTGAAGCGCAGCATGCCGATGAGACGCGGCGAGCCGAACGCCAGGCGCACGATCGGGTGAACCGCTTTCCACGTCACGAGGCCCGCCATGGAGACGATGGCATGCACGGGCGCGCTCGGCACGCAGGCGACGTGCGCGAACGAGAGCGCGGTGCCGAGACTGCATCCAATGAGATCGACGTCGCCCGCACCGGTGGTGGTCGTTGCGAGCACGTGGCGGATGGCGACTCCGACGTCTTCGAGCGCGAGTTCGGCGATGCCGTAACGAGCCGTGCCGAAGGCGCGGATGGACTTGCCCTGACCGCGTAGATCCACGGTCCAAACTTCGAGACCGCGCGCAGCCAGACACTCGATGAGCGAAGGCCCGCCGGGATGAAATCCGAAGATGAACGAATTCATCCCATAACCGGGGACGATGAGGACCGGTCGCGTGCCAGGAGCAACTTTGCTCGTCGTTCGCGTCATCGCAAGACGCCAGCCCACACCGTTGTCGACGAGAAAATGATCCGGCGAAGTCATGCGCTCATCCATTACTTCAAGTGAGGACGGCGAACTTGAGATACCGACCCTCAGGAAAATTCGGCAGGGTCGGATGATCTGCCGGCAGTCCAAACATTTCGAGCAGAGAGAGATCGCTCCGGAGAAGAGCGGCATCGTTGAGCGTCGCAGCGAACTCTTCGGCGTCCACGTGGCTCGAACACGACGCCGCAACGAGATGTCCGTGAGGCGCGAGCACGTCGGCGCATGCGCGATGAAGCGTGCGGTAGGCGGCGATGGCTTTCGGCTTCGCACGCTCGTTCGGCGCGAAGCTCGGAGGGTCGCTGATCACGACGTCCCACGTGCGCCCGCGTCGCTTGGCGTCGGCGAGCCACGCGAAGGCATCGGCAGTGATGAACTCGTGCTTCGACGGAGCGATACCCGCAAGCTTGAAGCTCTCTTGCGCGGACGCGTGCGCCTGCGCGGCGATGTCGAGGCTCGTCACCGTCGCGCCTGCGAGCGCTGCACGGATCGAAAAGCCGCCCGCGTATGAAAACAGGTTGAGCACGCGCGCGGAACGCCCCGCCCTGAGACGCGCCGTAACGAGCTCGCCGACGCGTCTGCGGTTCTCTCGCTGGTCGAGGAATGCGCCCGTTTTCTGTCCGCGCACCACGTCGACGAGGAAAGGAACGCCGTGCTCGGTCACATGCACTTTGTCGCGTGCAGGGCCGAAGCGGATCTCGATACGCTTGTCCTTCGCGCAACCAAAAGATTGCGCGTTTCCAGCACGCGATGCGTGGCGATCGAGCAGGGTCGTGATCCCTTCGTCACGCAGAACTCCCTCGAGATGGCGCATGATCTCGGGCGCCACATGGCGGGCGGCGTCGCCGTCGATTTTCAGGACGGCCACGTCGGCATACCGATCGAGGACGATGCCGGGCACCCGGTCCCCCTCGCCGTTGAGAATGCGGTAGGCCGTGGTGTCTCCGTCGGCAAAGAGCGTGCGGCGAAGGACGAGCGCGCGCTCGACGCGGGCTCGGAAAACTTCGGCGTTCAGCGTTGCATCCGGGCCGAGCCCCCAGACGCGCACCGCGATGGGCGAGCTGGGATCGAGAACACCGCAGCCGAGCCTCTCGCGCTTGTCACTGACGATTCGGCAGATGGAACCGAGCGCGTCGTGTCCATGCATACTGCACGTATCGAGAACCGCGGAACGAAAAATCCACGGGTGACCACGGCGCATCGACTCCGCACCCTTCGGTGAAACGACGACCTGCGTCACATCCTCTGGAGCCGTACGGATCACGCGAGCGCGCTCCGCAAAGCACGGCCTCAACACCGGCGCAAGGCGTCGCGTGCCGTGACAGGATTGACACGCCGAAACCAGGCGGCTACACCTCGCGCCGTTTCGATCCCTCGTTGCTCCCGGAGGGTTGCACGCGTGTTTAAGAAGGTCTGCCTCTTATCTGGCAACGCCAATCCCGAGCTCGCGAACGCGATCGGGACATATCTCGAGGCACCCCTCGGGAAGATCAAGGTTCAACGCTTCAGCGACGGCGAGACGTTCTGCGAGATCAACGAGAACGTCCGAGGCGTGGATGCTTTCATCATCCAGCCCACGTCGAGTCCGGTGAACGATCACGTGATGGAACTCTTGATCATGGCGGACACGCTCCGTCGTGCATCCGCGTCCACCATCACAGCGGTGATTCCGTATTACGGATACGCGCGCCAAGATCGTAAGGTTGCGCCTCGCACGCCCATCACGTCGAAGCTCGTTGCGGATCTCATTCAAGCGTCCGGTGTCGACCGTGTCGTGTCGATCGATCTGCACGCCGGACAGATTCAAGGCTTCTTCAATATCCCCTTCGATCACCTTTACGGCATGCCCGTCATGCTCGAAGACTACCTGAAGAAGAAGTTCGATTCTTCGGCGGTCGTCGTCTCACCGGACGCGGGCGGTGTCGAACGTGCGCGTGCATATTCCAAGCGTCTCGACACGAGCCTCGCCATCATCGACAAGCGCCGCGAGCGCGCGAACGTCAGCGAGGTGATGAACCTCATTGGTGACGTGAAAGGCAAGGAGTGCATCATCGTCGACGACATGATTGACACGGCGGGCACGCTCACGGGTGCCGCCCGAGCGCTCATGGATTTTGGCGCTGCAAGGGTCGTCGCGTGCGCCACGCATGGCGTCTTGTCAGGCCCGGCCATCCAGCGCATTGCCGAATCGCCGCTCGACGAAGTCGTCGTGTCCGACACTATCCCGCTCTCGCCCGCGGCGCGTACGTGCGCGAAGATCAAGCAGGTCAGCATGGCGCGTTTGCTCGGCGAAGCCATCAAACGCATTCACATGTCGGACTCGGTCAGCTCACTGTTTGCATAGACTGCTTCGCAGATTCCGCTATCTCGTAGCCGCATCCTCTGCTAAGCGTTCGCGCCCCAAACCTTCGAGGAGCACGCCATGTCCGCCGCTATGCACAATGTCATCGCAACCTCCCGCACTGCTGGCGGTAAAGGCGCCGCGCGCCGCTTGCGCAACGCCGGACAAACTCCGGCGGTGGCATATGGGAAGGATCTTGCGGCGGCTTCGCTCGCAGTCGAGCCAAAAGACATCCTCACCGTTCTCAAGAGCGAGCGCGGTCAGAACACCGTTCTTCAAATGAAGGTCGACGGCACGAAGGACATGCTCGTCATGATCAAGACGTACGCGTACCATCCGGTGACGCGTGTGCTCGAGCACGTCGACTTCGTCGAGGTGAAGCTCGATCGCCCGGTCCACGTCGACATTCCGCTCATCACCACGGGCAAACCGGTTGGCGTCGTTCAAGGAGGTATTGTTCGTCAGGTTTATCGCACCGTGCCCGTGCGCTGTTTGCCAGATCGAATCCCGCTCAAAATCGAAATCGATATTTCGCATCTCGAAATGGGAAGCGCATTCCACGCAAAAGATCTCCCGCTACCCGAAGGCGTTGAAGTTCGCCTTCCCGGAGAGCAGACGGTGGTCTCCATCGTCGCGCCGGAGAAGGATCGCAGCGAAGAAGCTGCTGCAGCCGCAGCTCCGGCAGCAGCCCCTGCGGCAGGTGCAGCAGCGGCAGCGGCAGCAGGCGGAAAGGCACCGGCAGCAGCGGCCGGAGGCAAAGCCGCGGCGGCAACCGCAGCACCTGCGAAAGACGCAAAGAAGAAGTAATCCCAGGCCATTTTCGTTCGCGGCACTCTTTCGTGTTCCTCGTCGTCGGGCTCGGCAATCCGGGTCGCAAGTACGAGAAGAACCGGCACAACGTCGGGTTCATGGCGGTTCAGCGCCTCGT
This sequence comes from Polyangiaceae bacterium, assembly GCA_009781005.1. Classification (GTDB taxonomy): domain Bacteria; phylum Myxococcota_A; class Polyangia; order Polyangiales; family Polyangiaceae; genus Labilithrix. The sequence goes on from WQYX01000084.1 coordinate 11,209, forward strand.
TCGTTCGCACGGCCTCGGCGATTTCAAAGAGAAGTTCAGCGGCGTTTGGCAGAAGGGCGATCTTGCCATGGGTGGCACGCGCCATCCGGTCGCCGTTCTCGAACCGATGACGTTCATGAATCTTTCGGGCGAATCGGTTCAGCCCGCCGCGGCATTTTTGAAAGTCAGCCCCGCCGCGATCATCGTCGTACACGACGAACTCGATCTCGCTTGGAAGGATGTCCGCCTGAAGATGGGCGGCGGACACGCGGGGCACAACGGGCTTCGGAGCATCATCGGCCGGCTCGGCACCCCGGAGTTCGTGCGCGTGCGCGTCGGCATTGGCCGCCCGCCGCCTGGCTTTCGCGGTGACGTAGCCGACTTCGTGCTCCAAGATTTCGACGCCATCGAGGCAGCGGAGTTAGATAGCGTGCTCGACCGCGCGTGCGCCGCAATCGAGCGCGTCATCGCCAAAGGCGTTGCTGCCGCAATGAACGACATCAACAGGAAGTAGTTGCACCGTCGCGGGCGGCGGACCGAGCGAGCACTCGACATCGTAGGCAACGCCTGCTAAACACCGCCGCCTCGTCAATTTCGACGGGAAAATCCTTGCTCGTGGGCCATGTGCTCGCGGGCTCCCGGACGATGCCCCATGAGGCATCGCCAGGTGATCCAGAGGGAGAGATCATGGCCGAGGCTCAGATCCTCAAGTCGAGGGAATACGAGACCATCTACATTCTGCGATCCGACGTGGACGCCGACACCGCCGACAGGGTGCAGGCGCGCGTGGCCGAAGTGGTGGCTCGTGACAGCGGCAAGCTCGTAAAGGTGGAGGCGTGGGGCCGTCGTAAGCTCGCCTACCCCATCGCGAAGCATAAGAAGGGCGTCTACGTCTACGTGAAATACGTGGGGCGCGGCGGCCTCGTCGCCGAAGTCGAACGCAATCTCAAACTTCAAGACTCGGTGCTCAAGTTCCAGACGGTTCAGACGAACGATGAAGTCGACGTTGGCGCTGTCACGGTCGATCCGGAGGAGATCAAGTTCCAGCGTCTCGAGCTCCCTGTGGAGGAAGAGAAGGAAGAGTCGCGCGAGCGTGCACTCGGCCTCATCGACGTGGGCGACGAGCGTCGCGCGCGTCGCGAGGGAGACGAAGACGAATTCGGCGAAGCGGGTGACAGCGGCGCAGACGAGGGCGAAAACGACGAGCCGAAGGAGAACGAAAGCGAGAGCGAAGACGAGACTCCTTAAGTCTGTCGTCCCCCTCCTTTCAAAAGAACTAAGGATTTTCGGAGAATCGCGAAAATGGCAATGATGGATGACGATAAGGATTTCGGCCGAACGCCGGATCTGAATGCAGACGCTCCCGGGCGTCGTCGTGGCGGCAAAAAGCGCGTTTGCAAGTTCTGCGCGGACAAGGCCGTAACCATTGATTACAAGGACCCGCAAGCGCTCAAGTACTTCGTGTCGGAGCGCGGCAAGGTCGTTCCCCGCCGCATTAGCGGCAATTGTGCCCTTCACCAACGTAAGGTCACGCTCGCTGTCAAGCGCGCGCGCAACATCGCACTCCTGCCCTTCACGGTCACGAGCTAAGCGGAGAAAACCATGGCTTTAACCCTTCAGGTAGTCCTGCAGAGCGACGTGGAAAACGTCGGTAAGTCGGGCGATCTCGTCAAAGTTCGTCCGGGTTTCGCGCGGAACTTCCTCCTTCCGCGCAGCCTCGCCGTTCCGGCAACGACCGCCGCAATCAACCGTATCAATCACGAAAAGGCGGTTGCGGTGGCGAAGGCAGAGAAGGCGAAGAAAGAGGCGCAGGCCGTCGCCGCAAAGATCAACGCGCTGAAGCTCACCATGGCGCGTACTGTGGGTGACGAGGATAAGCTTTTTGGATCGGTTACGACCAAAGAGATCGAGGCGGCAGCAAAGGCCGAAGGCGTCGAGATTGATCGTAAGAAAATGCATCTCGCCGAGCCGATTAAGGCGCTCGGTACATTCGAGATCCCGGTCAAGCTCATGACGGATGTGACGGCGACGCTCAAAGTCGAAGTCGTCAAGAAATAGTCTGTGCGGGCAAGACAGCAAAAAGCGCGCAGCAATTTCCGGGTGAGAACGAGAAAGAGGGTCGCCGCTTGGAGCGACCCTCTTTCTTTCTACGTAAACGAATTCTTTCTACTTCATACGTTTATGACCACGCATGAAATGTGGATTGCGCAGTCGTCGTGGAAACCTCCGAAGCACCCGTGGGATAGCCGCAGCGCGAGCCGGCGGATGGAAGGTGCGCACCGCACAACGATCCATGAGCTCTTCGCCCGCATCCGCATTGCCGTGCACGAACACGGGCTCACTCCGGGTTGCATCGCTTTGCATCCGCGCCACCAAGCGTCGCGTTAATCTGTTAGCGATCCCGGAGAGTGGATCGCTAGCTTTTTTTGTATCGCTCCCGTCGTGCAAAAAACACTCGATGGAGCTCTTTTCGATAGGTGAGGTCTCGATCACGATGCGCCGGAAACCGGGCACGTCATGAATCTCGAGAGTCCACGTTTCGCCTGCTGTCTTCAGTGCAAAGCTCGATCGCATTTTTGAACCCTTTCTATTTGGACCGTTCCAATAACGACCCACAAGGATGTCTTTCGACCTGCCTGCGAGAAGGTTGCCGAAAGCGTAACGCACGAGTCAGAAAGGTGAAAAAGCACTGACCATCGCCGTCCTCGCGCTCCTACTCGCTGCTCTCGCTGTCGTGCGCGGCGTCGTCGCACGTGGATCCGTTCGTGTGCTCGCAACGGCAGAGAGGCCGAGTTGGTTCATCGAAGTGCGCGAGAGAGGCAGTTTTCGAGAGCTGCTTTTTCGCGGCAAAGGATGGGAGTTTGTGCACACACGCGCGTTTCGGAGCGACCTTCTTCAATCTGGGTGGACGTACGTCGACGGATTCCATCTCGCGCCGCTGCTCGGACCGTTTCCAAGCGGCGCCGGCCGCGCACTCTTCTTAGGAGGAGGCGGCGCCCTCGGACCATCTCAGTTTGCGCGCGCATATCCGGAGATCGACATCGACGTGATCGAGATAGATCCCGATGTTGCCGAGTTCGCGCGCGCTTACTTCGGATTCGAAACGGGACCCAAGGTTCATCTTCTCGTGGAGGACGCAGCGAACTTCGTCGCCCGATCCGACGCGCGTTACGACGTGGTGGTGGTCGACGTTTACGACGACGGAAACCCAAAGCTGCTGGGGGCTTCCTTCCTTTCGTCTCTGCGTGAGCGCCTCGCACCGAACGGTGTACTCTGCATGAATATCACGGGCGCGAGCAAAGGGCCGCACAGTGCGCCCGTCCGCACGGCAGCTCGCGCGTTTCGAGACGTGTTCGGCGACGCACGACGATTCCTCTTCGCAATCCCGGCGCTCGACGAGAACACATCGCTTCTGCGCGCAGAGCTTCGCCGAAACCATCTCATGTTCGCCATCTGCAACGCCGACGCTCCGTCGCTCGCGGAGCTCCGTCGGCGCGCGCATGCGTCCGCGATCCCCCATGCTCCACGGCTCGCGCAAGCAACACGCTGGCCCGTGAATCTCGACGAACTCTGTGAGCGTTGACTTACAGGCAACAGTCGGGCAATGGTGACGCCGTTGCTTTTGTGCGCCCCGATCGCCTTTTGGGTTCGCGATCGGGGCGTCACACATTTGGAGGCATGAGCTGTGACTAACCTGCGAGGATCTCGGGTGCAGATCGTGGAGAACCCGCCGCCGATCGAGGGTCGGGTTCCGCCGAATGATCTCGAAGCGGAAGCGGCGGTGCTCTCGGCGGTCATGTTGGATCCGTCGGCGCTCGACAAAGTGACGGATCTGAAGCCCGAGTTTTTCTACTCTGAAGCACACAGACGCATCTTCGAAGCGTGCCTCGAGCTGCGAGCGGGCGGTCACCCCGTCGACGTACTGCAAGTTGGTAGTTGGCTGCGCGATCGGCAGCGCCTCGCACAAGTTGGCGGCGCCGGCTACCTGACCGAGATCCTCGATGCGGCGCCCGTTGTTGCGAACGTCGGCGCGTACGGCCGCACCATCCACGAGAAGTATCGCATCCGGCAGCTCATTCTTGCCTGTCAAAAGGTGACTGCGCAGGGCTACGTCGACTACGGCGACCCGCAAGCTTTCATCGATGGCGCCGAGCAAGCCATCTACGATATCTCGCGCACCTCGTCGAAACAGAGCGCCGAGAAGCTGCTCGACGTGATGAAGAAGGCATTCAAGCGCCTGAGCGACGCGGTCGCGCGAGGAGATCGCATCACGGGGATACCCACCGGCTTCGATCGATACGACCGGATGACCGCGGGACTTCACGAAGGCGACCTCACGATCGTGGCGGCACGTCCGGGCATGGGAAAAACCGCCTTCGTCCTCAACGTGGCGACGAACCTGGCTGCTCCGAAAGGCAGAGAAGTCGAGGGCGATCCGACCGAACGCTGGGAAGAAGCGGGGGTTGGCGCTGTGATTTTCTCGCTCGAAATGCCGCGCGAGCAGCTTGCCAACCGCATGGTGTGCTCCGAGGCGAAGGTGGACGTGAGCAAGATGCGCACGGGTTTTCTGAGTCCTCAAGATTGGAGCAAGCTCACGCAAGCAGCGAGCTTCCTCGGAAGCTTGCCCATTTGGATCGACGATTCACCGAGCCTCACGCTCCTCGAGCTGCGCGCCAAGGTACGGCGTCTTCAGTCGGAGTTCGATGTGCGCGACGGCGAAGGGCGCAAGATCAAAAGGATCGGTTGCGTCATCGTCGACTACCTCCAGCTCATGAAAGGACGCGAAGGCGCGGCGTCGCGCGAGCAGGAGATTTCGGAGATCTCCCGAGGCCTCAAGGCTCTTGCCAAGGAACTCGAGGTGCCCGTCATCGCGCTCTCGCAGCTCAATCGCGCCGTCGAGACGCGCGGTGACAAATCCAAGCGCCCGATGATTAGCGATCTGCGCGAATCGGGGGCCATTGAACAGGACGCCGACAATATCGTTTTTATTTATCGTGACGATTACTACAATAAAGAAGAATCAACGGAGCCGAACGTCGCCGAACTCATTATTGCCAAGCAGCGTAACGGGCCCACGGGCACGGCGAAAGTTCGCTTCGACCGGCAGTACACGCGCTTCGATAACTTGGCCGAAAGCGAGTACGGCGACGGACCAGAATAGCCATGACCTTATCCCCACTCGCCCAACTCCTTGAATCGCGGCGCGTGATTGTCGCGGTTGGAGCGGGAGGCGTAGGCAAAACGACGACGGCCGCCGCGTTGAGCGTTGCAGCCGCGCGCGCGGGCAAGCGCGTGCTCTGTCTCACCATCGATCCGGCCAAGCGTCTCGCGGAGAGTCTCGGTCTCGGCGAGATGCGGTCCGAAGCCGTCACCGTAAATCCGAAGCGTTTCGCGGACGCGGGCGTGCCGCTTGCCGGCAGTCTCACGGCCATGATGCTCGATACCAAACGCACGTTCGACGAACTCATCATTAAGTATTCATCGACGAAGGACAAAGCCGATAAGCTCTTATCGAACAAACTCTATCAATACGTCTCTACGTCGCTTGCCGGTACACAAGAATACATGGCGATGGAGAAGCTCGTCGCCGTCAAAGACGACCCTCGCTACGACCTCATCGTTCTCGACACGCCACCCACCGCGAATGCGCTCGACTTCCTCGACGCGCCCGAGCGTCTCGTCACCGCGCTCGATTCGACCACGATGAAGTGGTTCGTCGATGCCTTCCAGAAGAGCGGGAAGTTTTCGCTCAACATCATCGCCAAGAGTGCAGCAACGATCCTGCGCGGCATCGGTCGCATCACGGGCGGTGGCTTTCTCGAAGCAATGGCGGAATTCATCGCCGATCTCAACGATCTGTTCGGTGGCTTCAAGGAGCGCGCGCTACGCGTCGAGCAGGCCCTGCGCGGTCCCGAAATAGCCTTCGTGCTCGTGACGAGCGCATCTCCGCCGAGCATCCAAGAGGTACTTTACTTCGCGCGGCGACTCGAGGAGGCAGACATGCCTCGCGGGGCGTTCGTCGTGAATCGTTTCCACATGGCACCGAGACTCGGCGCCAAAGGCGTCACCGAGGAAGATGCAAAAAAAAGTATAAGTGAACGGTCGCTCGTGCTCGACGACGATGCCCCTGCTCGCATCCTGCGAGCCCACGCCGACGCCGTGCAACTTGCCGCGCTCGACGCGCATCACTTGCGGGTGCTCGAAGAGGCTTCGAGAGCGACCCCCATCATCCGCGTCGTCGAGCTCGAGACAGACGTGCACGACATCCGTCTCCTGTCCCGCCTCGCCGATATCCTTATACGCAGTGGTTGAAGAAGTGACGAGCAACCAGAAGGTTGCATTACCTTTCGAGCCCTTCAAACACACCGGCGACGAGACTGGACCGCTTTCAAGTTGACGCGAGGTCGAGGCGGGGCCGAGGAGCGGACCGGAACAGCCTTGTAGGGCTTTGAGGACCGCACCGCAGGCCCCAACGATGAGATCGCGGCAAATCGAAAGCGGTTAACGGGTCTTGCGTTGGAAGGCTGGGATGTCCCAGTCCGATTCAAACGCAGGGAACGAAGTGGCGGAGCGATCTCGCACCGGGGTGCGGGCGCTCATGGATTGGACGCGCATGTCAGGCGAGGCGTGCGACTGCGCCGGCACCGCACGACGGTTGGAAAAAGCCGGGAGCGCGTCGTTCGCACGTGCGGCGGTCTGCGGATAAACCGGACGCTCGCGGTGCTGCGGTTGCGCGATGGATGCATTCTGCATCATCTGGACCGTCTGCGACGATGCCGGCGCCGAGATGTGCCCAGAAGCCTCGAGATCTTGCATGCGATCGATCGCGTCGAAGCCCGTCGCAATGACGGTGACCTTGACGTTCTCGCCGAGCGACTCGTCGATGCTCGCGCCAAAGATGATGTTTGCATCTTCGTGCGCTTGCTCTTGAACGAGGCTCGCCGCCTCCTGGATCTCGCGCATCTTGAGATCGGGGCCACCCACGACGTTGATGAGCACGCCCGTTGCGCCTTCGACGGAGATGTCGTCGAGCAGCGGCGAGCTCACGGCCATCTCGGCCGCAAGGCGCGCACGGTTCTGACCCTTGGCGATGCCGGTGCCCATGAGCGCGCGCCCCATGTTGCTCATGACCGTCTTCACGTCGGCGAAGTCGACGTTGACGATACCGTTCTGCGTGATGAGATCGCTGATGCCTTTGACGGCCTGAAAGAGAACTTCGTCCGCCTTCCGGAACGCGTCGACGAATGAAAGATCTTCGTCACCGAGCATGAGAAGCTTCTGGTTCGGGATCGTGATGAGCGTATCGACGTGCTCGGTGAGTTGCGCGAGGCCGAGCTCGGCGCGGCGCGATCGCTGACGACCTTCGAAGAGAAAAGGCTTGGTGACAACGCCAACGGTGAGTGCCCCTTCTTCGCGTGCGAGCTGCGCGATGACGGGCGCGGCTCCCGTGCCCGTGCCGCCGCCCATGCCGGCTGTCACGAAAACCATGTCCGCACCTGCGATGAGCTCCTTGATGCGACCGTGGTCTTCGAGAGCCGCCTTGCGACCGCGCTCCGGATCGGCGCCTGCACCGAGGCCGCGGGTCACCGCATTGCCGATATTGAGTTTCGTGGGCGCCGCATTTCCGTTGAGCGCCTGCGCGTCGGTGTTGACGACGATGAACTCCACGCCCTCGAGGCCGAAGTTGATCATCGTGTTGACCGCGTTGCCGCCCGAGCCGCCGCAACCGATCACTTTGATGCGGGCCTGATACTCCTGGGTCTCGTCCGCGAACTCGATGGAAAAACTCATGATGCTTGTGCCTCCCGGGGGATGTACCGAATCGAAATTACGCACACGGCGCGATGCATCCGCCGGATCGAAGGCGCCTCTTCCTTCTCACGGGCGGTAAAATATGTTTTGAACGATAAGAAATAACTAAATTTATGGACTCGTGACTTCAGAATGCCGCTTTGAGCCACTCCCAGAATTTGGATTGCGACTTTGGCGATGCGCTTTCGGCGTCTTCCTCCGCCGCGCCTCTGCGAGCTGCCGTGACGCGCGTCACCGAATGGGCTGGTGCCGCAATGCGAGCCTGATCGTCCGCAATGGCCTGAGCGCCATACTTCAGGAGGCCAACGCCCGTCGCGTATTGAGGCCCGTGAACGAGCTGCGTGATGCCGCGAACTCCCGTCGGAAAACCGATGCGCACGGGCATACCGAGAACTTCTTCAGCGAGCTCGGTCGTACCTTCGAGCAGCACTGCACCGCCCGTGAGAACGACACCCGCCGAGAGCTGCTCGAGCATGCCGGTGTCTTCGATGCGTTTGCGAACCACCGCGAAGATCTCTTCGACACGCGGCTCGATGATGTCGCTGAGAACGCGGCGCGGAGTACGACGAGGCTTCTGCCCGCCAACACCCGGCACTTCGATCTCTTCGTCGTCGGAGACCATGCGACCGAGCGCGCAGCCGTGAAGCCGCTTCAAGCGATCGGCTTCCGCCATGGGCGTGCGAAGGCCCGCAGCGATGTCGTTCGTGATGTTGTTGCCGCCCACGGGGACGACGCTCGCGTGGGCGATGCCGCCGTCGACGTAGAGGATGATGTCCGTGGTGCCGCCGCCGATATCGACGACCGCGGCGCCGATCTCACGCTCGTCATCGGAGAGAATGGCCTCGGAGCTCGCGAGTGCTTCGAGCACGACATCGGCGACGACGAGTCCACAACGCTCTGCGCAGCGAATGACGTTCTGAACGCAGCTCGTGGCGGCCGTCACGAGGTTGACTTTCGCGCCGAGGCGCACACCGCTCATCCCGATGGGATCACGAATGCCATCTTGAATGTCGACGATGTACTCACGCGGCAAGACGTGGAGGATCTGGCGATCGGCGTCGACCGGAATCGCGCGTGCACCCTCGAGAACCCGCTCGACATCGGTGCGCGTGACTTCGCCGCCAGCGATGGCAGCAACACCATCGCTGCCCTGCGAGCGAATGTGGCTGCCTGCAACGCCCGCGTAGACAGTGCGGATCTCGACGCCCGCCATGGTCTGCGCCGCCTCGATGGCATCCTTGATGGATCGGACGGTCCAGTCGATGTTGCTGACGATACCTTTGCGAAGGCCACGGCAGGGCACGGAGCCGACCCCGAGAATTGTGATGCCATCGTCGGCGATCTCGCCAACGACGGCGCACACCTTCGTGGTGCCGATGTCCAGACCGACGACAATTTCACCTTGAGACGGCATCGTGCTCACGTTTTGCCCTTCGCATACTCGACGTGAGCGGGCCAAATTTAATGAGACCCCTCCGCGCGACTTTGCTCGCTTCGCTTCGCTTGCCGCGCGTGCTCCCCTTGGGCTGGTGCTCGTCAGGCGCGCAAAGCGCCGGATAAGCGGATTGCATTCGACCAAGACTGGAGTGAGAATCGCTGCGTTCGCTGAGCAGGAGGGTCAAGTGAATCACGTTCGCGGAATTGCTCTTTTTGCGTTGCTCACCGTGGGGTGCACGGGGTTTGACCTATCTCTTCCACCGCCCGTGGACGCGTCGGATCAACCCGTGGACGCGTCGGATCAAGAGTCGGATCAAGAGGCTGGGACGCAGTCTTCAGAAGCTGGAACAGCAACCTTAATGACCACCGTCTCGCAACAGCAGGTGGACAAGGTCGATCTCCTCTTCATGATCGACAACTCGTCGTCCATGGCGGACAAGCAGGCGATCCTTTCGCAGGCTGTTCCGCAGCTCCTCAATGGTCTGCTCCAGCCAGCGTGTGTGGACAAGGATACCGGCGCACCAGTCTCCTCGGGGCCCAAAACTGCTGATCCCACCGCCAGCGCGGCAGACAACTACG
>WQYX01000085.1 GCA_009781005.1 Polyangiaceae bacterium
AAGGCTTGCAACTTTTTCGTCTCTTCCCCCGCGCCCCCTCCTCGCTTCGACCACCAATTCCCTTCGCTTCCACCAGACGGTTCATACAAGGCAGCGCAGCGAGCAAAGCTCGCGCGCGGATGGGGCTCCAACTGACCGCACCGCAGGCCCCAACGAAGAGATCGCGTCAAATCGAAAGCGGCGGCGCCATCTTTAGAATCTTGGCCGGGATGCCCCCGACGATGGCGCCTGCGGGCACGTCCGTGAGGACGACGGCGTTCGCGCCGATGAACGCGCCGCGGCCGATACGAATCGGGCCGAGAATGCGCGCACCGCAACCGACGATGACATCGTCTTCGATAATTGGGTATCCGTTATCCTTTGCAGTTCCCACCGTATTGTTGCCGAGGAACTTCACGCGCGCGCCAATCTTCGAGTCGCCACCGATCACGATGCCGAGCGTGTGATCGAAATTCACGCCCTCGCCAAGCTCCACTTCATTGCCAATCTCGATGCTGTAGAGCACAGTCTGAAACAGCCGGAGCACACGGTTTGCGCCTGGGATATGCCGGCGACGAGCTAGAACACGCAAACGATGTGCAGCAAGAACGGCGTAACCGTCTTGCACCATGGCAGCTTCGAACGCTTCTCTGGCGGACACCTTGGTGCCCGGTGCGGGGACGTTTTCGAACCGCGTGAACGCAATGCCGTACGCGTCCGCAACGAGCTGCTTGATGAGGCCCATGATCTCTCGAGTATAGCGACCTCTATGCCAAGCTCAATTGCCGCACGGCCTAGGGCCTGTCCCTGAATTCGACTCCACGTCGGCGGACTCGGCGGGTTTTGGCGGTCTTCGTCGTTGCTCGTCGTCGACGTACTCCAGTACGCCTCCTCCTCGCGCCTCGAATCCCGCGCAAAACGCGCTCTCGCCGCCTCGGTCCGGAATCCAGGGACAGACCCTAACCCGCAGCACAACGTAGGGGCGCGATTCATCGCGCCCCGGGCGCCATGAATGGCGCCCCTACACACCGACGCGGGTTCAAATTCCGGAGCCTTTGAGGACGACGCCCACGGTCTTGGCGAGGATATGGATATCGAGCCACGGCGACCAATTGCGGACATAATAGACGTCGATCTGCACGCGCTGCGCGAACGACGTTGCGTTGCGATCCGACACCTGCCACATGCCGGTCATACCCGGCGGCGCGCGCAAAATAATCCTCTCTTGGCCGCTCATCTCCGTGAGCTCACGCTCGATGTACGGCCGCGGTCCAACGAGGCTCATATCGCCCGTGATGACGTTGAGAAGCTGCGGGAATTCATCGAGTGAGAACTTGCGCAAGAAGCGTCCGATCCTCGTCACGCGCGGATCTTTGCGGAGCTTGTGATAAATCTCGTACTCTGCGCGCAGAGCCGGATCCGCGTCGAGAATGGCCTTGAGGCGCGCCTCCCCGTCACCATGCATCGTGCGGAATTTGTAGGCTTGGAAGTGCTCGCCATCCCGGCCAAGACGCTTTTGCGTGTAAAATACAGGTCCCTTCGAATCCAGCTTGATGAGCAGCGCGATGAGGAGCAAAAACGGCAGAACGAAGAGCACGCCAATGCCCGTGAGCGTCACGTCCATCACGCGTTTGGCGAGGCGAGGACCGGGAAGGAGGAGCTGCTGGCGAACTTCGACACCGAGGACACCGCCAAGGTTTTTGGCAGGCACGCCGAGCGTTGCGAAGCCGAAGAGATCCGGGATGACGAGCAGATGGCTGAATTTGCCGCCCACGCGCTCGACAATCTGTAAGAGCTTCACGCTGTTGACGCCCGGCATGGCGAGGACCGCGTAAGGGATCTTCAGGCGCTGCGCGAGGATCGGCGCAAGCGAGAGATCTCCGACCACGGGAACGCCGTCGACCTCCGCGAACTTGCCGCGCGGAAAGAGTGCGGCCTCCTTCGGCCTGCTCGGTCGGTGACCCTCCGGACCAAGGAACTCGTCGTCCGGCGAGCTCGCGTGCGAGGGGCGTGACGACGACGAGCTCGGAATGTGATCGGAGCTGATGGGCCCGCTCGACACGTCCGAATCCGGGCCAAAGAGATCGTCGGCAAGGGCGCGGCGCTGCGAGTCCGACATGAAGTGCGCCGCCGAGACGTTGACGGAGTAAACGTCCATCACCTCATTGGTGTAACTTGCACGGAGCGTTCCGTGCTTCACCGGATCGTCGTCGAGGAGCATCACGGGTTTGAGGCCCGAACGCGGTTGCGCCTTCAGCGTGCGCACGACGAGGCGGCCCGTTTTTGCGGCGCCGAGAACACAGACCGGAATTCCCCACCAGGGCTGCTCGCAGAGCCTATCTCGCACGACGGCGCGGATGATGGGCACGAAGAACAGCGTGGCGACCCACCATACGCCGCGCACGAAGATGCCCCATTTGACGATGGGCAAGTCCCCGAGCGTGGACAGGAGCGACGCGCCGAAGTGGACGAGCGACGTGGAGAAGACGATGTCGCGCAGTTCGTCCGGAGTGCTCTTCGCCATGGGCGAATAGAGCTCGAGTCCGGCAAACGTGAGCACGCAGAGCCCGATGGACGGGCCGACGACGAGCCACGAAGTCCAATCGAACTCACCAAAGGCCGAATACGTCCGGAACCAATGAACGCTGCTTGCAACGATGGCCGCGAGAACGAGCGCGAAGACGTCCGTAAAGAACAACGTGATCATCGTGCGGACGGGTCTCGTGAGGACCTGCAAACCGACGACGTCCTTGTGCGCGCGGGCGGCGATCGAGATGTCGGGCTCGACGTGGCCGCCTTCTTTCTTGCGAACACGAAGCTGCTCGACCAGAGCGCGCGCGATGGCTTCCTCGCCGCACGCGCCGTTCGAGACGAGGATGCGCCCGATCTGACCGCCTCGCTCTTCCTGGATGGCAATGGCCTTGTCGACGGCCTCGGGGGTGACCGATCCATTCTTGAGAAGGATCTCGCAGAGAAGGCTTCCGCTGCGTTGCGGACGCGCGGGTCTCGAGCCGCCGAGCATGTTGCCCTGCGGGATGCGGATGGCAGGTGCGGCGATCTCGGCCTTCACCTTTGCTGCGGCTCTTGCGATCTCCTCCGGCGATGCGGGTGCCAGAGGAGGTACACCTGCAGCAGGGGTGACGTGCGGGATGATGGGCGGGATGGATCCGGAGGGAAGGGTTCGAGTAAGAGGCGCAGGCACTCCGGGGTGCGGGCCGTAGCGCCGAGGGATTGACGGAATGCTCGACGACCGCCGCGAACTCGGTGCTTGAAGCTCCTGGATCGTGGGTGGGATTGCATGGATGGCCGGCTGGAGCGATGGCGGTATCGAGGGCGCGGGCGAGGAACGCGGGCTCGCAGGCGACGACGAAGGTTCGGGTGCCACCAGCGCGCTTGCAGCGAGCGGAACGGAGAGTGGCTCGTTCGGCTCCGCAGAGACTTGGACCGTCGCGACCGTTGCGCCCTCCGTCTCCTCGCGGGACGGAGAGAGCGAGGAGCTGGGCACGATGCCGTCTCCGTTGCTTCCTTCACTAGTCACGCGTGAGAGTATAGACGACCCGATCGTTCCGCTTCCAGCCTGGGGACGTTGGAGGTGACACTCTTACGTACGGAGACCGCAGGTGACGGCGTGATCGCGCGGACCCTTTCCGCAAAATCCCCGCATCGACACCGCCCGCGCTCATCGGATTGTATCCTACATGTTTTACCTACGGGCGGCCACAGAGGGCCGCCCCTACGAATCTGGGGTTCGGTTGGTAGGGGCAGGCCCCCGTGCCTGCCCCCTGTCAAACACGGATCCCTGGCGCGGGGAAACCTGAACAGAGTTCCCTCACCTCACCCGCGATCTTCTCGATGAGCGCCGCATTCGAGGCGTTCGAAACCACGCGGTCAATCCACCCGGCAAGCGTGCGCATCTCGGACTTGCCCATGCCGCGTGAGGTGACGGCCGGTGTGCCGATGCGAATGCCCGAGGGATCGAAGGGTTTGCGCGGATCAAAGGGCACAGAGTTGTAGTTTGCAACGATTCCCGCGCGGTCCAGCGCCTGCGCCGCGGGCTTGCCCGCGATGCCTTTGCTCGTCACGTCGATGAGCATGAGATGGTTGTCGGTGCCTCCCGTGGTCACCGCGAAACCTTTTTCGACCAACGCTTGCGCGAGCTCCTTGGCGTTCTCGACGATGGCCTTCGCGTAAGGCTTGAACGACGGCAAGGCAGCCTCCTTCGCGGCGACCGCGATGCCAGCCGTCGTGTGGTTGTGCGGTCCGCCCTGCAAGCCCGGGAACACCGCCTTGTCGATGGCTGCAGCATGCATCTTTTTGCAGAAGATCATGCCGCCGCGCGGTCCGCGGAAGGTCTTGTGCGTCGTCGACGTGACGACATCGGCAATGCCGAAGGGCGACGGATGCTCGCCCGCGACGACGAGCCCGGAGATGTGCGCGATGTCGGCCGCGAAGATGGCGCCCACTTCGTCGGCGATGGCGCGGAATGCTTTGAAATCGAGCGTGCGCGGGTACGCCGTGGTACCGGCCCAGAGCAGCTTCGGTTGGTGCTCTTTGGCGAGCTTGCGCACTTCGTCCATGTCGATGCGATGATCTTCGCGGCGCACGCCGTACGGCACACTCTTGAAGAATTTTCCTGTGATCGAGACGGAGTGACCGTGCGTGAGGTGACCGCCCGCAGGCAAGCCGAGGCCCATGATGACGTCGCCCGGTTTGCAGAACGCCATGTAGACGGCCAGGTTCGCGGGGCTGCCGGAGTACGGCTGCACGTTGACGTGCAAATCTTCTTCACCGCCGGCGGCGGCCGTTGCTCCGAAAAGCTTCTTCAGCCGCGCGATCGCGAGCTCTTCGACCTGATCGATGACTTGCTGTCCTTCGTAGTAACGCTTGTGCGCGTAGCCCTCGGAGTACTTGTTCGTCAGGCATGAACCCGTGGCCGCCATCACGGCAGCCGACGCGTAATTCTCGCTCGCAATGAGGCGCATCGTTTCGTGTTCGCGGCGGTTCTCATCGTCGATGAGTTTTGCAATCTCCGCGTCGGTCTCTCGTAAAGTCGCTTCGGCCATGCACGCGTCGTTACCGCACAAATGCCGCGGCGTCTCGTATATAGAAAGCGCGATGGTGAGCCGAGCTCGTTCGATAGTTGCATCGGCGCTCTTTGCGAGCGCTCTCTTTTCGCTGTCAACGGCGTCGGCGCAAACGTCTGCGGCCGAGGATCCGGCCATGCGGCAGATCACTCACGAGCGGCGCGCGGGGCTCGTGCTCGGCATCGCACCGGGCATCGGCTTCGCGGGCGCCAGTGGCTATCCGAACGACGTGAAATTCATTGGAAATCCGGCCTATTTCTCCTCGTCGCCAATGCTCGTCGGCCAATCGATCTCGTACTTCGTGATGGGCGCGCTGACCGACTACGTGAGCTTCGGTCCCATGGTCAACGTCGCGACGTTCGAGAACGCCGCGTGGAAATCGACGGGCTTCGGCATCGGGTTTCGCGCAGAAGTATTCCCGCTCGTCGCCATCGCGCCAACGTTTGCGGACACGGCCATCTACACCCAGCTTGGCTTTGGTTCGGCCACGCTCCGCGCAAAGGGCACGTCGTCCGATACGGATGGTTCGCAGTCATTTCTCGGCGTTGGCCTTCACCACGAATTCCGTGCATTCCGCATGCTTGGAGGGCACGCGGCGCTCGGACCTTTCATCGAGTACGACGCCGTCATTGCGCTGGCGACCGAGCGCCACTGGTTGAGCGCCGGCCTGCGCGTCGCCTGGTACGGCGGCGCTGTGACGGGTGACCGGCGCTAACGAACGTTTCGTGAGCGACGCGGTTGGGACCGCTTAAATGAGCGGCACTTTTTAAACGAGGGCGACGACAAACGGGAACGCTGATAACCTTCGAGACGTGATCCAACGGAACCCTGAGAGCTCATTAGGGGACGTGTTGGAACGCCATTGCCGGTAAAAGGGATTTTCGTTGTGAAAGGATCGACACCCGAGGATCGAAATCCTCTGACGCCCGCGCCGAACCCGGCGCAAAACCCTGCGGCAGATAACACACTTCCGCCCTCACTTACCCTGGGGCTGAGTTCGGGTGCCGCTGCGCGAGCCGAGGTGCCTCCTTGGAGTACGCCGCCGCCAGCAATGGGGGACATCGCGCACACCGAAGTGCCTCCTTGGGGTGCACCGCCGCCGCCAGCGGAGGATGTTGCGCCCGCGTTTGCAAGGCAGCTCCCACCGCCGATGGCAACGATGGCGATCGACGCTCCCGCGCCACCCACGCTCTACGCGCCGACAGCGCCGGCTCCGAAGGCGCCGCTTCCTCCCATGGTCGACTCCGCCGTCGACGACGAAGCAACCCGCGTGAACATCCCCGAGCCAGAGGTCCTTCGGAACCTCACCAATATCGTCAACGCCGAACGAAACATGCGCGTGCCGCCGTTCAACGACGCGCCGGCTCCGGCAACGAAAGCGTCGGTCGACGTCCCCAAGAATGGAGCGGTGACCGTCGTGCGATCCATGCCGACCGCACCTCAGAAAACCGTCGTCCAAGCCGCCTACTCTCCTGCGCCGCCCGCAGCTTCTCCTGCGCCGCCGCCCGCAATCTCTCCGGTGCCGCCCTCAGGGTTTGGCGCCACGTACGTCATGGAACCGATGCGCCGTCGATCGCAGCCGGCTGCAACGGCGCAGATACCAGTCCACCAACCGACGGCGCAGATACCAGTCCACCACCGCGCACAAACCATCGCCATGGCGAATCCCATGCAGCAGCAACTGCAGCAGCAGCCAACAGGCTACTCAGCAACGTACATGCTGGATCCACAGGCGCAGCCGGCGGCGCAACCGCAAGCGCAGTCCTACCCGCCGCCGCAAGATCCACACTTCATGCCGATGCATGATGCGCACGGCGACGCGATGCAGGGGCAACCTTACGGTTCGCCGCCGTACATGCAGCAGCAGCCAATGAATCCGGCGGACGCTGCGGGATCATGGCCGCCGAACGCAAACGCGGGAATGCAGCCCACGCACACGCAACCGCCGGAGCCGCAGCCGAAGAAGCTGCCAATTGTGTTCATTGCTGTGGCAGGTGCCGTGGCAATGGCCATCACGGGCATCGGGCTCATTTTTTATACGCGTTACGACTCGCCCCCCGTGGTGGAACGGCCTGAGGCCCAGCCGGTCGTGACCGTGCAGAACGTGCCCCCGCCCCCGCCGATTATTCCGCCTCCGGTCGTCACCGTAACAGCGCCGCCACGAGAACCGGATCCGCCGCCAACCCAAGAACCAGCGCCACCGGTCGCCCCTGTTGCCCCAACCCCGATCGCTCGCCCGATCGCGCCTCCAACACCCGTGGGGCCGAAGCCCGTCGCGAATCCAAACGAGAAGGATGCGCGCGCGCGCCTTGCCATGGCAAACGGCGTTCTTGCCGCGTGCAAGCAACCCGGAGGCACCTCTGGCACAGGCACCGCAAACGTGACCTTCGGGCCAGACGGCAACGTGATCGGCGTCTTCGTCAATCCTCCCTATGGGGGCACGAAAGAAGGCGACTGCGTGGCCGGTCAGTTCCGCCGCGTGAAGGTGAACCCATTCGACGGCGGGCCGATGACCATCAACAATCATTCATTTTCGATCCCGTAGGTTCCGTAGGTGGGGCAGGCACAGGGGCCTGCCCCTACGACCAAACAACGCATTCTTGGTGGGGCAGGCACAGGGGCCTGCCCCTACGACCAAACAACGCATTCGTAGGGGCGGCCCCCCTGTGGCCGCCCTGCATTTCTCACACGGATAAGAGAATAGCGGTGATGTGCACTGCGCCCGTCGCTGCGGCGATGGCGCGCGCGTAGGTGTCGATCTGTTGGATATAGCCGTCTTTGCGCGCGCCGATTTCTACGTCGGTCTTGAAGTCGACGACCACCCAACGTGGCTCGCCGTCTTCACCCGTCTCGGCGAACGCGAGATCGACCACGCCTTCGATGATGGCGTTATCCTTGGCGCGCATCATCACCGGCGCTTCGCGCATGACACGCTCTCCGCGCCGTGCGCGTGCGAAGATCGGATGCTCGAGAGCGCTCGCCACCGCGTCGCGCGCCGCATCGATCTCGTCCGCCGATGCACCCGCGATGCGACCCTCTACGCGCGCGGCGTCGGCGATCGCGTTTTCATCTGCGTCGAGCTCCACGTTCGCGAGGACGGCATGAACGAGCGTGCCGAAGCGCTTTCCGTGCGGGCGCGCTCCACGCGATGCCTCGGTTGCGAGGAGGCTCACGGGGATCGTGGCATGGGTTTCGTTCTTCGCGTCCGTCACGATGTGCACGACGACGCTGGGTGACGATGCCTTCGCGATGGTCTCGGCGCGCGCCCGCTGCCAAGCGGCATGCTGCTCGATACCGTCTCTGGCCACGGTGCCCTTTTCGTCGACCGCGAGCACCTTCTGTTGACGCAATCCCGTGTCGTCTTCGACACCCAGCTTGAGCGCGTGCGGATCCCAGAAGACGACGTCGTGCGGACCTACGCTCGGTCGAACGAGCCCCGGTCGCACGGCGTCCGCCGTCTCGCATCGAGCGCTTCCAGGACGGTCGACCACCGTGTCCGCACCGAACGCAGGGCAGCCCGGTGCCGGCAAGGATGCGCGCCGCTCGCTTGGCTTCGGGTAGAGAGCCGGCGAGAGCGGCTCGAGCCATCCGTCGGTTTTGTCGTCGCGAACATCGCCAAGGACCGGAAAAACGAGGAGCTCGCGCGCGCGCGTCGTTGCGACGTAGAGCAGGCGTACGGCTTCATCGCGATCCTGATCGAGGAGCGGGTTGCGGCGGAGCGCGAGTTCGTTCGGGCTCGCTCCGCAGAGCGGCATGGCCCAGAGCTTTCGCTTTGCATCGACGTAACGCGAAGGTTCTTGGAACGTCGCGTTCGCGGACGGATCGACGAGGATGACCACGGGGAACTCGAGGCCTTTGGCGCGATGTACGGTCATGATGCGTACACCGTCGGTGCCCTCTTCGACGACCGGCGCTTCGTTTGCGCCGCCGCGTTCGGCTTCGTCCGCGAGACGCGCGGCAAAGGCACGGAACGACGTTGCGTTGCCTTGCTCGAAGCGTCGCGCCATATCGAGCACGCGGAGAACGTTGCCGAGAGCCTGTTCGCCCGCGGGCCAGATCGCGATGCCCGCGTGCGCGCGCGTGGCTTCCAAGAATTGCGCGAGCGTGTTCGCGATGGGCCGACTGTTTCGTCCCGCATGCAGCCCCGCGAGCACGTCGAGTGCTTTGCCAACGGGGCGCGTGAGATCCGTCAGAAGATCGTCGTGGCGCTTTCGCAACGGGTGGAGATGCTTCTGCGTATGTTTGAAGGCGAGGAGAACATCGTCGCCGAGCGCGAAGAACGGGCCGTGAAGCGTCGCGTACACGCTCATCGCGTCGTCGGGCCACTCGATCGCTGACAGCGCGTTGCGGATGGCAACGACTTCTTCGCGCTCGTGGAAGCTCTTTCCGCCAACGAGCACGTGCGGGAGCCGCCGTGCCTCGAGTGCGCGCACGTACGGCCTCGTCACGTCGGCGCCGAAGCTCTGAAGGCGCTTGAACAAAAGGCACACGTGGCGCGCCCCGACCTTCACGCGATCGTTCGAGCCTCGTTCGGTCACGGTAAAGCCGCTCTCGTTCACGAGCCAGTCGATGAAGGCACCCACCGCGTCGGGCAACGACTCGTCGATCTTGAAGTTCACGATGCGCCCGAAATCCGTGTACGGGCGAGGAACTGGCAACGCAATGATGGTCGGTTGCCCTACGGGATCGACGCGAAACGGCGCGAGCGGAACGTAAGCCGCCTGCGAACGCTGCGCGTTCGGCTGCATGAGCGGAGCAAAGGCCGCGTTGACGAACCGTTGGATCGACGGCGCGCTGCGGAAGCTCGTTTGCAGATGCACGAGGCTCGCGCCGTCATGCAGAAGGCGCGCTTTGATGCTCTCGTAGAGCGCGATGTCGGCTCGCCGGAAGCGGTAGATGGACTGCTTCGGATCGCCGACGATGAAAAGCTTGCCAGCCGCAACGCGCACGCCGTCGGCGTCATGCGGATCATCTCCAGCGAGCAAGAGAAGGATCTCGGCCTGAAGCGGATCGGTGTCTTGAAACTCGTCGACCAGGATGTGTGAGAAGCGCGCTTGGAGCTCCCGGCGGACGCGTTCGTTCGTGACGAGCAGATCGCGCGTCAACGCGAGCAGATCGAGGAAGTCGAGCTTGCCAGCGCGAGCCTTGAGTTCTTCGTACGTGCGGACGATGCCGCGCTCGGCGTAGCTGCGGCCGTCTTGCTCGGTGCCCCAGAACTCACGGAAAAGGAGCGCGGCCAGATCTGCGTCGGCCGCTTCGAGCACGCGATGGAGATCTTCTTTTGCTGCCGCGCGCTCATCGAGCACCGTCTGCCGCGAGATCCCGCGACTGAACCATTGCCCCGAGCCCTTCCAGCCCCAACACTTGCTCCTCGCGAGCGTGCGAAGCATGGCTTCGACCGCGTCGTAGTCGCGCGGACCTTCGCGCCGATCGATCTCGAAGAGGGTGCGTCCGATCTCGACGAGGCTCTTGGTGAGCCAGCTATCGGCAAAGCCTTTCGATGCGTATGCCGCGACGGCGCGCAGGCGCTCGATCACGGCGTCGAGAGCGGGCTCGCGGTCGAAGACGGGGCGCTCGTACGGCGTAGGAAAATCTCGCTGGCCGATGATGTCGAAGCCCGCCTTGGAGAGCAACTTTCGCGGCCCGTCCTGATTGCGCTCGCGCGCCGTGCGACGGAGCACGCGCGAGACACCTTCGCCAGGGTTCTTCAACGTGTCCTGGAACCAGCGCGTGAAGGCCTGATCGTAGAGGCGCTCAGACTCACTTTCCGAAGCGACCTCGAAACGTGGATCGACTTTCGCCTCGACGGGGCGCTCGCGGAGGATGTCGGCGCAGAATGCGTGTATCGTCCCAATATTCGCAGCCTCGAGCTCCGACAGCGCGCGGTTCAAGTTCGCGTGCTCGGCCTCGGTCTTGACGTGCGTTCGCGCTTTCTCGATCTCGGTGCGAAGGCGAAGCTTCATCTCGCCCGCGGCTTTCTCCGTGAACGTGACTGCCACGAGACTCCGGAGAGTTGCCCTGCCCGATCGCAACAGGGCGAGCACACGCTCGACGAGCGCGGTCGTCTTGCCCGTGCCCGCAGCGGCCTCGACGATGAGCGTCGCGTCGAGATCGTGAGCGATGCGGTCGCGCGCGTCTTGATCGACGAGGCGGCTCGAGGTGGTGGGGCTCATCGGTGTCTGCGAAGCTCCATGAGAGGCTTCATGCGTTCGCGGGCTTTGCGGCGCGTGCGGATCTCCTCGTACGGCCCGCACACCGGGAGAAAGTCGCAGTACTTGCATGCGCCATCCGCGGGCGCGGCCGGCAAGAAACCAGTCTCGAGCGCGTCACCGATGGTCGTCGCAACGAGCCTCGCCGCTTCGCGCGCCTCCCGAGTGAGAGGGATGTCGACCTTCGTGAAGTCACCGGCGCTCGTGCAGTAGTAGAGGCGCCCGCCTTCGATCTTCGTGCCCGGAAAAAGCTTTTCGATCGTCAGTGCGTAAAGGACGGGCTGGAGCGTCTCGCCTTTGCCAATGACCGTCTCGCCCGCCTTCGCTCGGACCTTGCCGGTCTTGTGATCGGTCGCGCGCAACTTTCCGGTTGCATGCTTCTCGACCAGATCGATCGAGCCGCGAAGGAAGATGCCGACGTCGAGTGCGGCGGGATCGTCTTTGCTGTGCGCGTCCTGATCGCGCCGATCTTTGAGGCCGAACGAGAGCTCGAAGAACGCGGGCGTCCAGTCAGGCTCGCCGGCCATGCGCCGGAGCCACTCGCGCAGATCTGCGCCGATGCTCTCGATGGCGTCGGCGAACACCCGGTCGATCGCCGGGGCGAGATCGCTCTTCGCCTCTGTGGCAGCCTCGCGCAGCACCACGTCGAGGATGGCGCGCGCGCGATCGAGGCACGCTTCGTTGACAGGCAGGAGCCCTTCGGCGTGAAGCTTCGTGAGGAGCCGAAACTGCACCTCGTGAACGAGCGAGCCGCGCGTGAGCGGATCCAGATCTTCCACGGGCTCGAGCTCTCGTCGCGGCGCGAGCTTGTGCACGGCCGAAAGAAAGAAGCGATACGGACATGCTGCGTAGTTCTGCAGCGCCGTGGGTGAGAACGAGCGGCGATCCAGAGCATGCTCGCGGATCGCGGCAAGGGCTTCGTCCGGTGGATCGACCAGGCCGTCGCACGCTCTCCATGGTTTGAGCCAGCGCCGTCCGCGAAAACGCAGCGCGCGCGCGAGGTGATCGTTGGCAGTCAAGAGGTAGTGCGCTTCGCCGATCCCCTGGTCTTCAGGTTTGTTCAAGATCGAGTCGAGCAGCGCGAGATCGTGTTCGGCTTCGTCGATCGCGTCTTTTGCATTTGCAGGCGCGGGCCAACCAATGCGCGCGTCCACGCGGCGCGCAGCGGTCTCGGCGAGGTGCTCGAAGCCACGGAGCTTGCCCTCGGCCACGCGGAGGATCTCGAGCCCGTAAAAAGACGGCGTACGCGGTCTCGACGGTTCGACGGCGAGACGAGGGTAAGAAAGAACGATGCGCTCTTTCGCAGCGCCCACGGCGAGACGCAAGAGAAGGCGCTCGCTCTCGGTGCGGTCGTCGTTCGTCGGCAGATCCGACGAGATACGGCGACGAACGTCATCGAGGAGGAGCGGATCTTCCACGACCTTCTGCGGAAAGATCTTCTCGGCGAGGCCCGGCACGAAGACCACGTCGAAGGACATGCCGCGCGCCTCGTCGATAGTTGCAACATACACCTTCCCGTAGCGCCTTCCTGTTTGCGGCACCACGAAGAGAGAGAGATGCGCTTCGAGGACGAGCCTCACTTCGGTGAGATCCACGGGCCCGACGTCGGCCATGGGCCTGAGCTCGTCGAGAAACTCGAGGACGCGCGCGGGCTCGCGAAGGACGCACGTTGCGAGATCGCGCAGGTGCCCGAGCCACTCGCCCCAGCTCGCGGCAGCGGTTTTCGATCGAGGACCGCCGGGAAGCGAAGCGAGCTTTTCGATGATCGGCAGCGCGAAGGATTGGAGAGTCGTTAGCGCATCGAGATCGCGCCTCACGACTTCGGCGAGGGCGTCCTCGCCTTTGTTTTCGTACGCACGCAGATCCATCGCGAGCTTGCCGGCGAGGCCTGCGAGCCTCCGTTCCCAACGATCGCTTCCGCCGATGACGGCGGCGGTGTCGATGAGGCGCTCCCAGTGACGCGGCGTGCGCAACATTTTGCCGGTGCGGTCTTCCTCCGCGACGGACACATCGTCATCGTCGGGCACTTCGCCGAGCGACAGATACTCGGTGAACCTCCGCGCAGAGAGTCCCTCGGCAGCGCACGCAAGCAACGTGAGCAACGCGCGCCCCGCAGGATCGGGCTTCGGTGAACCTCCCGCGAAGAACGCGGGCACCTTGGCGCGACGAAAAGCTTCTTCGAGGTGCACGCCGTATCCAGGTGCGCGCATGACAACGGCGATCTCGTCGAACGGCGTGCCGCGCGCAGCTTCATGGATCACGAGACGCACGATCTCGACGGCCTCGCGGCTCTCGCCGGGCGCGGAGAGCACGATGACTTCGTCGCCTGGCGTGGTGGTGAGCGGAACGTTCGCGTGGTCGCGAAAGAGACCGTGGTGCAGGCGCGCGAGAGCCGAGTCATTTGTAAAATGCAACTCATCGACCGCGGCACGCTCGCCAAGAGCATCCTTCATGAGCGCGAGCGCGCGCTTGTCGCCGGCGGGCACCGTTGCAAAAGCCGCGGGCGCCGCGAGCGTCACGGCGCGGACGAAATCGGCTTCGAACCGCGAATGAAGCGGAAGATCGTAGAGAAGCACCGGGGCACTCTGCACGCTCTTTTTTCGGGAGACATCGATCGCGAGTTCGAAGACGCGCGCGCGATCCGCGAGGCCAAGAGCTTCGAGCTCGCGATCGAACGCGTGAAGGAGGCGCGTGAGATCGTCGTCGACAAGCGCGGGGCTCTTTGCCAAACGCAACTCGAGCAAGGTGCGGGCGAGCGCACGCGGCAGGCCCGGACGATCCGCAATCGGCGCGAACCGCCCTAACCCGTTCTGGTGATCGTGGACGAGGCGGACGCACGCCGCTTCGAGTGCGAGGAGCGACGCGGGCACGAGCCCGCGGCGAGCGAGCTCCGCGCGTGCGACTTGGACGGCAAGCACATCGAGCGTCGTGCGCTGCCAGCCGAACGAGGCCGCGCGATCCGCAGGCGGCAGCGCGCGTCGCGTGACTTCGGCTGCCGCATCCATCGACGGGCCGACCACGGTGATCCGCATTTCGGTACGCGCGCGAAGAAAGTCTGCGGCCCGCGTGAGTCGAGCTTCGGCGCTCGGGCAGACGAAGATAGTGTGCGCGGCGAGGCTCATGCAGAAGCCTCGATACAGGGACCACCGTGATACAGCAACACGCGCTTGGGGCACCCCTTGCGTCCGACCGGGAGAGCCGCGCTAAAGTACACCGTTATGGCTAAATCGCGCGTCGCAATCCTCCGGACCCAACCGGCCACCGTGCTCGAGGACTACCACCGCCTGATGAACCTCGCGGGTTATCAGGAGGTCGTCGATCGATCGGCAGACACGGGCCTCAAGGTCAATATCTCGTGGCACTTCTTTTACCCGGGCGCCTCCACCGTGCCTTGGCAACTCGACGGCGTCATCCGCGCCATGCTCGAGGACGGCTACAGCAAGGATCTCATCCACGCGTGCCACAATCGCACCGTCGTCATCGACGCTCACTTGGGCGAGCGCGAAAACAAACAGCTCGATGTCGTCAGCGCGCACGGCATCCGCAACGTGCATCTCTACGAGGGCGAGGAGTGGATCGACGTGCGCGAAGCCGTGGGAGATCTCACGAAGAAGTTCCTCTGCTTGAACGAGGTCTACCCGAAAGGCTTCTCGATTCCGAAGCGCTTCATCGGTGAGAACATCATTCACTTGCCAACGGTCAAGACGCACGTTTTTACGACGACGACGGGCGCGATGAAGAATGCATTCGGCGGCCTGTTGAACGAGCGCCGTCACTGGACGCACCCGGTCATCCACGAAACGCTCGTCGATCTCCTGATGATTCAGAAGAAGATCCACCGCGGCATCTTCGCCGTGATGGATGGAACGTTTGCCGGCGATGGCCCGGGGCCGCGCTGCATGATCCCGCATGCGAAGAACGTCATCCTCGCGTCGGCCGATCAAGTCGCGATCGATGCAGTTGCCGCAAAGCTGATGGGCATGGATCCGCTCCGCGACTGCAAGTTCATTCGCCTCGCGCACGATCTCGCGCTCGGCTGCGGCGACGTTCGTGACATCGAGATCGTCGGCGACCAAGAAGCCGCGAACGAGAACTGGCACTTCGACGGCCCGTTCAAGAAGATGACGTTTGCATCCAAAAATCAGCACCGCATCTATTGGGGTCCGCTGAAGAAGCCCGTTGAATGGTCGCTCAAAACGTGGCTCGCTCCATGGGCGTACGTGGCAAGCGTCGCGTACCACGACATGTTTTGGTATCCGCGCTTCGCGAAGGAATTGATGGCGCCCGTGCTCGAGAGTCCGTGGGGAAGGCTCTTCGCGAACTGGGGCAAGGTCCCCGTCAACGAACGCGGCTTCCCGGAAGTCGGCGAGCCGAACCCCGAGCTCATCACGCTCGGCGCGAAGCACTTCGCGGAAGGCATGCGCCTCATCGGCATGGCCGTCGCGGAGTCGCCAGAGCTGAGGGCCCGCAAGCGCCGCAAGGATGTCCGCCAAGCAGGCTCGCTGTAGCCGAACACGCTCTCAGGGGCGTTCATCTTTTTCGCGGGTTTTCTCCGCCGGCAGGTTCTTGGCGACTTTCCGCGCCATGAAGGCAAGCAGCGCAACGGTGGCAATCAAAATGCCCCACAGGACGAAGCGACGGTGCCGTTCTTCAATGGACACAACCGGTTTCTCCGGCGCCGGGGGGCTTGCCTGGACCGTGGGCGCATTTGCCGGTGGAGGCACTTCAACGCCGGCCTTTGCGGTCGCGATATAGGGATTGTTTCCGACGAGCAGCTGCCCAAGCGGGATGCTGGCGTCGGTGGCCAGAGCATTGCCTACCGCGAGCAGAAACGGTGGGGTGCCGCGCGCAAGAAAAGTGATCGTCTCCGGCCGCCAGCCAACCGAGAGCGTCGGCGTTCCGCCAAACTCTGCGCCGTTCTCCCTTTTGCCGTTTCCTGCGTTGTCCTGGCGTCTATCCGTTTCCACAGACAGTCTCCAGATGCGGTTGCGGTTCGGGCCGACACGGATCTCGGGCGTTTCCTGTTCCGCTCCGTCAGGCCCTTGCAGCCGGTAGAGCGGCTGCGAGGAAACATAACCCCAAGGGTCTGTTTCGCTTGCGCGGGAGTAAATGCCAACCCGGACGATCGTATCGGGGTGGGGAAGATGCAAGCGCAGGCGGTCGATAGGATAGGCGCCGCCAGTGTCGAAAACCACGCTACCGTCTGGCTGCATCTGACCGGATAGGTTCTCCTGCCAGTCCCGGAAATCGCTCTGCCTGCTGAACTGGGGCTGCACGGTGTCGGCACTTTCCTGGGGGATCAGAAGTTCGGCCTCGATCCGTGCAATGACTGGAGGGGCGCCACGCCAGCGCAGTTGCAGGTAACGTGGCGGCGTGACGGGCAGGGTGCCCTCAAAATCGATTCGCTCCTGTTCCAGGCGCTGGCCCTGCTCCAGGCGCTGGCCGCGATGGTCGAGGCGCAGCAGTTGCGCCGTCGTGACCGAGGACCAGTTTTGCAGGTCGTTGCTCGCAAGCACTTCGACGCTGCCAAGGTATTCGCCCGAACCCCCTGGCGGCGTACCGATGCGGATGTAGAGGGCATTGAGGGTTGGCGCGGGCTGGCCCTCTTTTGCCGCAATGCCGCTCAGGTCGATGATATCGCCGCTGCGGTGCTCCGGCTCGGCCTGACGTTCCCGGATGCGCAGCGTGCCGTCGGGGGCGATGCTGAAGCCGTCCTGAACTTTCTGGCCGTCTCGTGCGCGTGGCAACGGGAACCATGGCACGGGGCTTAGGGATGTTTCATTGTGGGGTTCCGCAACCGTCTCAATGCTGCCGCCGAAGGCATAGGGAACCAGGTTTCCTTCCGCGTCAAGGATGCGGAGATCACGCCCGTTGGGGGCGACGTTTGCCTGATACGTTCGAGCGGTGAGGGCGAAGAGATAGTACGAGGCGCTGCCTTCGAGATTCAGCGAGAAAAACCGGCGAAAGCCCGTCTCCGTCACCGTCTGCTCCCTCGCGACCGGGGCGTTCTTCCCTGCGCCTGCCGCGGGCGAAGCGAGCACCCCGACGGAAAAAAAGCCAATCAGGAAAGAAGGGATGCGCATCATGCTTTCAGCTCCTGCCTTTTCGGCGGCAGCGGTGCCAGGTAGCCAATCAGCAGGAGCAGCACACCGACGCCGATGAAGGAGATGATCCGGGCAGAACCCCCGATATGGGCCAGTTCGACGAGAAAGAGCTTGGCGACCGTGAGCGCCAGCAACGCGATCCCGATGAACCACGGCGCCCGTTGCGCACGGCGCACCGCCCAAACCATGAGGACCAGCGCGAGGAACCCCCAGAGCAGCGATACCGCAGCCTGTGCGGCGGTTGAAGCATAGAGCGCATCGAAGGTGTAAGGGATGCCGAGCCAACGATGCAATGCGCGCAGAAGCATCGCATTGAGCCAGAGGGAGCCGCCCAACCCGATCACGGCGGGAAGAATGGGCATGTGTGGGTGGGGTTTGTCATGGATCGCCCGCAACCGTGCCAGGACGAGGAAGGAGAGCCCGATCACGCTCGCCTGGATCGAGTCAAACGCGTTGAACAATGGGAAAGTGCCCCATTGGGTGCTGGTGCTGTCGGCAGAAAAATTGCTGAAGGCGCTCCAGAGCCAGAGCAGCGTGAGCATCACGAGAACGATGTTCAGAAACGAGCGTTGCAGCGGGGCATTTGCACGCCGGAGCAGAAAGATGCCGGCGGAGGCGAAAACGACCCATAGCACGACGAAGTACAACTGCGCGCCCAGTTTCTCCACGACCGCCCCGATCTGGTAATCGAGTGTCGTGTACTGGTGCAGCGTGCGCAACATCGCAATGTTGAGCAGCACGAAGAGCAGGACCGAGATGCCAATCAACACCCGGGCGGAACTTGCCTTGCCCTGGGTCCGGAAAAGTGCCGACAGGATCTCCCTGTTCGCCCTCCACCAGGAGTAGAGCGTTGCGAGGATAAGCAACTGGCACAGTTCAACCGGATTCAGCAGCGGTATATAGGGCAATGGGGCCGGGTTGCCGGCGCTGGCAAAACTTACGAGAGCCCACACCAACTGCACCAAGACGACCGGTGCAGCGCCCAAGGTGAGGTAGTGCATTCGGAAGCGCCCGACCGGCCAATGAAAGCGGGGGGCAACATGAATGAGCGCGAGAAGCAGCAGCGCGCCGCCAAATGCCCAACTGCTCCATTGCCAGACGCCCTCGGGCACATGCCGGCCCACAAAACCATGGAACTCTAGTCCAGCAACAAGACAGATCGTCCAGAACATGACCGCGTGCAGCGGCCCCAAGAACCTCTCCTGGATGGAGGGTTGGACGGCGTGGCGTTCCTGCTGGAAGAGGAGCGCGTAGGCGAGAACAGCCGAGAGCCCCCAGCCAAGCAGCCCCCATCCCGACAAGGGCTGCAATTCGAGCGAGAACGAAAGCAGGGCGCCCACGAGAAGCACTGGGACAAACGCCAGCGCAACCCATTCCGCCCCCGTCCAGTGCAGGAAGTGGCCGATCGCGCGTGCAAGCCATGCCGTCAGCGCCGCAAAGAGCAGGTAAGCGTAAAAGTGCGTTTCAAACGGACCGAAATAGCGCAGGATTTCGACATATCCGCTTCCGATCCACCAGAGCAGTCCCGCGACACCCAGCGCGAATGACATGGGTTTCCTGAGACTATCCAGCCACTGCTGGGCCGCATCTCTCTTCAGGCGCCAGCCGCAGAAAAGAGCAGAGAGCGAAAGCATCAGGGCGCCCAGATACCAGCTGTTGAGCACGAGCGGCGCGTCGGCGCCCACGTGGCCCGAGGGATCGTAGAAAAACGACAAGGCGCCAAAAACCTGCAACGCCAGGCCCCCTGCGAGTGCCAGGCGCCGCTGCTGGCGCACGGCCACCCAGCAAAGCCCGGCGCCTTCGACCGCCCAGATTGCGGCGGTGAGCCGTGTGCCCTCGAAGGCAAGCGGCACGGCCAGCGTCAGGAAGAGGACGCTCAACGCGAGCAGCGATTCGAAATAAAGCCGCAACCGTTCCAGCCGGTAGCGTGCCACCCAGGCGGCCAGAAGGAGGTAGAGCACACCCAGGGCCACCATGCTCCAGGCCATGCCAAATTCGACGTTCGCCATGAGACGGGTCTGCAACAGGCTGAACGCGATGGGGGCGCCGAAAACCAGCGTTCCGTCGACGTAGCGCTTCAGTTCCAGCTCGCGCCGTATCGCGTAGAGCAGCGCAACGGCAACGTAAAAGAGGAAGAACAGAAGGAGAAACCCTTCGACGCTCAAAAGGTGCGCGGGCGTGTAGTATTTCAAGGCCCACGCGGAGCCGATACCAAGCGTGAACGCGAACCCCAGCAGGTTCAGTGCGCGCCAGGCGCGAAACCATGCAATGCCGAGCACACCGGCATTGAGGAGCGCGAAATAGCTGAAGAGCAGGATGTGGTTGCCGCTGCCGGTTGAAATCAGGGCGGGCGCGGCGAAGCCGCCCGTCATGCCCATGACGGCCAGCGCGGAGGCATCCTGGCGCACGGCCAGAAACGCAGACAGTGCGCAGACGCAGAAGAGCAAGGCAAAGGCAAGCAGTGCGGAGTCTGCCGGGATCAGCTTGAAGTAGGCAAACGCCGAGTAGATCACCAGGTACAGGATGCCCACACCGCCGCCTTGCAGCAGCAGCCCGTAATTGCGGCGTTTCTCCCTTAACCGCCAGCCGATGCCTAGCAGGGCCGCCGCGCCAGCTGCCACACCGGCCAGGCGCAGTTCCAGCGGGAACCAGCCATAACTGGCCGCCAGCTTGAGCAAGAACGAAACGCCGAAGAAAAGGACCAGGATGCCGATGCGCACCAGGGGGTTGCCGCCGATGCACCAGGCAAAAAAGCGATCCAGCCATTGCGGGCGCTGGGACACATTCTGATCGATGCTCGGATCCCAGGGTGGCGGGGCAGAGGGCTGAGGCGCTTGGGTCGCAAGCGCCTGGGGAGGCAGCGGTTCTGCCTCGGTCATAGCCAACGGCTGCGTGACAGCCGGTTCGGAAGGTGCTTCCGGGACATGGATGGGGTGCGGCCTGGAAATGACGATTGGCTGTTCTCCCACGGATTGCAGTTTTGCCAGTGCGGGAGCAGGCGGCACTTCAATGGATTTCTGTCCGGAAACTTCCGTTTCTGGATGCCTGGACTGAATCGTCTGTACGGGTTTCGGAATGCTCTCGTCTGCGACTGGTTTTATGGTTCTAGGCTGGTAGGCCGCCGTTCGTTCCGCAGTCAAGACGACCAGACGTTCCGTCAAGTCGCTCAACTGGTGATTGGTTTTAGCAAGCTCGGTTTCGAGTTTTTGGATCTTTGAACTTGCCAAAAATGCCATGATGGGCAATACGATGAAATAAAAGATAGCCGCAAAACCAGCTAAAAGGAGAAAGCCTTCCATAGAGCGGACCACCAAGGGTATATGACAGTAAAATTTTTGTCATGAATTCTTGTATTGCAAAATCCGACTTTGGCCGAAACGCCCGCCGTATCCGGCCGAAACGATGTTGCGCATCCTGGGTGCTGAAAACAGCACTACAATCTTTCGGATGAGCAGATGGAATACCCGTTGGCAGATCGTATGAGCTACAAGCGATTCTGTGAGCATGTTTACCAGGAAACGCGATGTTTTTACGCTGCCAAGTGTCGCGCCATGCGGTTGATGAAACTCAGTTGAATCCATGTTTCACTACTCTCCATCGTTCGCTCGTAGTCTTTGGATAAC
>WQYX01000086.1 GCA_009781005.1 Polyangiaceae bacterium
ACTCATGTCGATGGGTCGCCCCCGTTTCGATCCGCGCCAGCCGCAGCGCCAGTTCCAAATCCGAGTCAACCACCGCATCCGCGTGCCGGAGGTGCGCGTCATCGACGCGAACGGCGAGATGCTTGGTGTGCTCTCCACGCACGAAGCGCTGAGGCGCGCGCAGGACCAAGGGCTCGACCTCGTCGAGGTGAATCCCAAGGCCGATCCGCCCGTCTGCAAGATTCTCGACTTCGGAAAGTACAAGTACGAGGAAAAGAAGAAGGCGGGCGAAGCGAAGCGCAAGCAAACGGTCGTTCAGATCAAAGAGATCAAGCTTCGTCCCAAGACGGATGATCACGACATCGCGTTCAAAACGAATGCGGCGCGCCGCTTTCTCGAGGCTGGCCACAAGGTGAAGTTCACCGTGCGCTTTCGCGGTCGCGAGATCACGCACCCCGAGAAGGCGCAGGAGCAACTCAACCTACTCATCGCCGGGATCGAGGACATCGCAAACGTCGAGACGCGCGCCATGATGGAAGCGCGCGCGATGAGCGTGCTCGTTGCGCCGAAGCCCGCCATCATGCAGAAGGTCGCGCACGCAAAGGCGCAGCGTGAGAAAGAACGCCAGCAGGCCGAGAAGGAAGGTCGCGAGCTTCCGCCCGAGCCCGCGCCTCTTCCGGACGAAGAAGAAGACGACGACGACGAGGAAGAAGACGACGACGAGTAGAGCGCGGATTCGCGTGGCGTATTCGTAGGGGCGGTCCCCCGTGGCCGCCCTATCATAGTTTCCATCCGAAAACTGCTGCGCGCCGCAAATCGTGGGTTCGGCCTCCCTCAAAATACTCCGAGTATTCCTCGTTCGGCCTCGCTAGCTTTGCGTCGCTCGCGACGTTTTCGGATGGAAACTAAATAGGTATTCAGCCACGGATATTCTTTATGATGTGAGATACGTGTTTGCGCGCTCTG
Organism: Polyangiaceae bacterium; assembly: GCA_009781005.1. GTDB lineage: Bacteria > Myxococcota_A > Polyangia > Polyangiales > Polyangiaceae > Labilithrix. The sequence goes on from WQYX01000086.1 coordinate 946, forward strand.
GTCGCGGACGATAACCTCACTGCCATGATGCACGACGCTGCCGCGGAGAGCCGGAAAGTTCGCATCCTCGTTGCCAAGCCTGGACTCGACGGTCATGATCGCGGTGCAAAAGTCGTCGCGCGTGCCTTGCGTGATGCGGGCTTCGAAGTGATTTACACGGGCTTGCATCAAACCCCCGAAATGATCGCCAACGCCGCTGTGCAAGAAGACGTCGACGGAGTTGGTCTTTCGATCATGAGCGGCGCGCATAACACGCTGTTTCCCGCCGTGCTCGACGCGCTCAAAGCAAAGGGTGCGAAGGACGTTATCGTCTTCGGTGGTGGCATCATTCCAGAGAGCGATCTAGAGAAACTCAAGTCGGCCGGCGTAAAGGGGGTCTTCACGCCCGGTACCACACTCGAATCCATTATTGGTTGGGTGAAAGACAACATCCGCCCTCACGCCTGATTCGTTCACGTCGCCGACAACGATCAGGTCAACGTCAACGAAACGAGAGCGTAATCATAGTCGTGGTCGTTGACGGCGACGAATCTATTTTTCTCGTGATTTGACGGGCGGTGTCAGTGCGTCCACTACCCAGCGTGTGGCATTTGGCCAGTGCCGCGCGAGCATGTAGATGCGCGGATAGACAATGCGTGTGCGCTTGCGTTCTACGCCATTGGCGATCATGCGAGCGAGTGTCTCGGCGGAGCCGGTGGGAGCGTAACGTGCGGCAACGCGATCCTCGAATGCCGCGCGGCCTCGGGCCTCCATTTCACTCTTCACGGGACCCGGATAGACGGTCATCACGTGGACGCCGTGCTTACGCACTTCCGCACGCAGCCCTTCGGATGCGGCCGCGAGCCCGCCCTTTGCTGCATTGTAGAAGAACATGCCGGGCGTTGGTGCAATGGCAGCCATCGACGCAATGTCCACAATCGTTCCTGATTTGCGTGCGATCATTGTCTTGAGCACGTGTTGGGTGAGCCTCAATGGCGTATGCAAATCGAGTTGCAACATCTGCTCGGCATCTTCCCATGCAGTCTCGTCAGCGTTCATGACGATTTGCACGCCTGCGTTGTTCACGAGAACGTCGATAGGCCCGAGCGCCTTCTCCGCGTCCTGCACCCATGAGCACGCCGCAGATGGATTCGCCAGGTCGGCAACGATGACGTGCGTGCGCCCACTGCTTGCGTCGTTCGCGATGCGTTCGAGCAAGTTCCGTCGCCGTGCAACGAGCGTGACGCGTGCTCCTCGCGTGAGAAACTCGCGTGCGATGGCTTCACCGATGCCGCTCGAAGCTCCCGTGACGACGACGTGCATGGTCATGAGAATAGATCCGAGCTGACCGTTGACGCTCGTGAGCGTGGCGCGGACAGCGTTGCAGGCCAAAAAACAAGGCAATTTCGCGTGCGCGGTGCGGCACGTCGTTCGCTGGTAGCCCGCTCGGAAAGGCAGGTGCGACCGTGGTTTGTTTTCGATGCCCATGGTACATGAACGTGATCTTCGTCATCGGCATATGCGGTCTCATGGCGTGCAGTCCATCCGCGAGGACCACGGATCTTCGTGCAGCCGCTGAAGCCATCGACGCCGGGATTGATGCAGACGAGGCGGAGACGGTGCGCGGCGTGCCCGATCACAATCGTGATCCTGCTGTCGTCGCGATCTCTATTGATAACGAGCTGCTCTGCTCGGCCTCGCTCGTTTCGCCGCGCATCCTCCTGACTGCGCGCCGTTGTGTGAGCCGCATCGTCGAACCCACTGCGTGCCCAGCTTCCAGCGTTCAGATTCTTGGCGATCGGGATCCGTCGTCGATGGAGGTGCTCATCGGGGATGACGTTGCGTCGGCGCACACGGTTGCGCGTGGCGTGTCCATTGTCACGCCCTTCGGTGCCACGCTTTGCGATGCCGACATCGCTCTCGTCATCCTCGACACGGACGTAAAAACGGCCAAGCCTTTGCCCATCCGTGCGCTCGGCGTCAACACGGGTGATCGTGTCCGCTCCGTGGGCTTCAGCATGGGCAGCGATGAGGATCGCACTTCTGGCATCAAGCTCGTGAGAGAACACGTGCGCGTGCTCTCGATTTCTGCGTCGGAATTCACCGTCAGCGAAGCCGCCTGCCAAGGAAACCTCGGCGGACCCGCAATGGATGAAGCCACGAGTGAGATCGTGGGCGTCGTTTCGCGCAGCGGGCCTGTGTGCGAGGGCGATGGCATGCACAACATCTACACGCGCGTGGATGCCTTCAGTTGGCTCGTCGATGAAGCCTTTGCGCAGGTTGCAGGCCTCTCGCACGATGGCACCGGCGGTGCGTCCGCGTCATTGCCCGCGAAAGGCACGAAGACCAAGCCGCCCAGTGACACCGGTGGTCCATGCGAGACCGCCGACGATTGCGCCGCAGGCATCTGCCTTATGACCGCCCAAAGCAAGTATTGCTCGCGAACGTGCGGGACGGGCGATCGGTGCTCGAATGGCTTTCACTGTCAGAAAGTGGCTGCGTCCCAGGTTTGCGTGTCGGCGAAGTGAAGAGGCCCATTAGTTAGGCCGCTTTCAAGTTGACGCGAGGTCGAGGCGGGGCCGAGGAGCGGACCGGAACAGCCTTGAAGGCTTTGAGGACCGCACCGCAGGCCCCAACGATGAGATCGCGTCAAATCGAAAGCGGCCGAAGGATTGACGGCGGCCCGTCCGCCCCTCTAAAGGACAATCCTCCATGGACTTTTCGTTCTCCGAGCACCACGAATTTCTCCGCAAAACCGTGCGCGATTTCGCGCGCGCGGAAGTGCTCCCCCATGCTCGGAGATGGGACGAAGAAGAGCGCTTCCCGAAGGAGATCGTGCCGAAGCTTGCCGAACTTGGTTTGCTCGGTATTCGCGTTCCGGAAGAGTACGGCGGCGCGGGTATGGATACGACGAGTTATGCGATTTGCGTCGAGGAGATCGCGCGCGTCGATGGCTCGCTTGCACTTACGGTTGCCTCGCACAACGGCCTCGGCACCGGCCACATTCTTGCGTTCGGCAGCAAGGCGCAAAAGACCCGCTACCTCTCCAAGGCCGCCAAAGGCGAATGGCTTGCGGCCTGGGCGCTCACCGAACCCGGCAGCGGAAGCGATTCGGCTAGCTTGCGCACAACGGCCCGTCGTGAAGGAAACTCGTGGATCATCAACGGCACGAAGACGTTCATCACGCAGGGCGGCGTGGGCGGCTTTTGCGTGGTGCTTGCGCGTACGAATCCAAATGTCGCAAAACACAAAGGCATTACCGCGTTCGTCGTTGAGCACGGAACGAAGGGCTTCTCCACTTCCAAGCACCTCGAGAAACTCGGTTGCCGATCGAGCGACACCTGCGAGCTCACGTTCGAAGATGTCGTTGTCTCCGATGATCAGCGTGTTGGTGAGGTCGATCAAGGCTTCACCGACACCATGAAGATTCTCGAGCGTGGCCGGATATCGATTGCGGCGATGGCGCTCGGTCTTGGTTACGGCGCGCTCGACATGGCCATCTCGTACGCGAAAGATCGCAAACAGTTCGGCAGATCGATCTCGGAGTTTCAGGCGATCGAGTGGATGCTTGCGGACTCCAAGACGGAGCTCGACGCCGCGCACCTTCTCACGTACCGCGCTGCCTGGCTTGCAGACGAGGGGCGTCCGTTCACGAGGGAAGCGGCCATGGCGAAGCTCTTCGCAAGTGAAGCTGCGAGCCGCGCTTGCAACAAGTCACTGCAAATTCATGGTGGCTACGGTTACACGCGCGATTTCGCGATCGAGCGCCATCTGCGCGACGCGAAGATTTGTGAGATTGGCGAGGGCACCAGCGAAGTGCAGCGCATCGTCATCGCCAAGCACCTGCTCACCGGCTGACCGCTTTCGATTTGGCGCGATCCCTTCGTTGGGGCCTGCGGTGCGGTCCTCAAAGCCCACCAAGGCTATTCCGGTCCGCTCCTCGGCCCCGCCTCGGCCTCGCGCCAACTTGAAAGCGGTCTAAAAGCTTGCGAGTGATTGTACTCCTAATGGGAGTACAAATGCGGCGTGGCGCCAGCAGTCTCGGCACAACGTGGCTCCCCTGGCGGCGCGCAGGAAGGCGGGCCCATGGCGCCGTGGCGCCGTGGGCCCGCCTGACGAGCACCAGCCCAAGGGGAGCACGCGCGGCGAGCGTAGCGAGACGCGCGGTGGGGTCTACTTAAATATTGACGTCCACATATCTTCCAAATAAATTGCGCCCGTCACGTGGGAAGAAGTGGCGGAAAGTGCCAAGCAACGGCGCGAACGCCCGACGAGCCCCCACGTGGCGAGAGCCCGCTCCACGATGTTTCGCGGTCGCTACGAGCACACGATGGATGCCAAGGGGCGAACGAGCCTCCCGGCGCGCTATCGCGATGTGCTCTCGTCGATCGGCGAGCGCCGTATCGTCCTGACGAGCGCGCTCGACCCGTGCCTCGTCGCGTACACGGCGCCCGAATGGAATGCGTTCGAGGAGCGCCTCGCGAAACTTCCGCAGTTCGACAGAGCCGTGCAGAAGCTGAAACGCATCTACGTTTCGGGCGCCGTCGAGTGCGATGTCGACGACTCGGGGCGCGTGCTCGTGCCGCCAACGCTGCGTGAGCACGCAGGTCTCACGAAGGACGTGCTCTGGGCGGGCAGCGGCAAGTATGCCGAGCTCTGGGACGCTCGGACGTGGAAGAAGTACTTCGAGACGACGGACGACGAGCGCGGTGAGATCGCCTCGCGCCTCGCGGAGCTCGGACTATGAGCGAGGTGTCGGTCCATGCAACCAGGGCGATCGAAGCGATCGAGAGCGACGCTCAACTTGCGTTGCCCGGCGTCGTCGTCGAGAGCGCCTCCGAGTGGGTTTGGGCCGAGGAAGTGGGAGAGGAGGCGGACGTGGCTGACTTCGTCCATGCCACGGTGATGAAGAGCGAAGTAGTCGACGCGCTCCGTCCGCGCGCGGGCGCGTACGTCGATGCCACTGTCGGAGGCGGCGGCCATACCGAAGCCATCCTCGAAGCCCATCCCGGCGCACGCGTGATCGCGCTCGACCGCGACGTCGTTGCACTCGATGCTTCGCGGGCGAAGCTCGCTCGCTTCGGCGATCGCGTGACCTTCGTGAGGACGTCGTTCGGTCGCGTGAAAGAAGCACTCGGTGAGCTCGGCATCGAATCGGTCGAAGGGATCGTCGCAGATCTCGGCGTGAGCTCGCCGCAGCTCGATGACGCAGCGCGGGGAATGAGCTTTCGCCGCGAAGGCCCCATCGACATGCGCATGGACATGACGAGCGGCGAGACCGCGATGGATCTCATCGAGCGTCTGTCGGACGACGATCTCGCCGACGTCATCTTCCGTTATGGCGAAGAGCACAGGTCGCGCCGTATCGCGCGCAGCATCAAGCGCGCTCTTGCAGACGGTCAACTCGGCACGACGCTCGATCTGCGCCGCGCGATCGTGCGCGCCGTCGGGCCCGTGCGCGTGGGCGGCGTCGATCCGGCGACGCGTACGTTTCAAGGACTGCGCATTGCCGTCAACGGCGAGCTCGAGGAGCTCGAGACGCTGCTCGACGTGCTGCCGGACATCGTCGCACCGGGAGGCGTCGCAGCGATTCTGAGTTTCCATTCGCTCGAGGATCGCCTGGTCAAGCGGGCGTTTCATGATCGCGTGGCCTGGCAGCGCCTCACGAACAAGCCGCTCGTCGCGTCGGAGGAAGAGGCCGCGAACAATCCCCGATCGCGCAGCGCCAAACTTCGTGCAGCTTGCAGGTGTTCGGAGGAGGGCGAGCCGTGAACACGAGACGCGCGCGCATCTTCCTCCTCAATTGGACGCTCGCTGTGACAGCAACGGTCTCGGCATACTGCGTTCACCTCGCCATGCGCGGGCGCACGGTGGCTCTTGGTTACGAGCTCGGACGAGCGCACAGCGAACAGGCACGACTACGCGAGGTCAAGCGCGTTCTCGAGTTGGAGGTGGCGAGTTACAAGACGACCGATCGCGTCGAGATCGTTGCGCGCTCGTTGCTCGGGATGGAGCCGCCGGGGCCGGACCGCATCCTCAACGTTGGCGCGCGCGCCATCGAGTCGACGTCTCAGAAGCAGGCCCAAACCGATCCGTGAGAAGCGGCCGTGAAGAATCTCGATCCCTCACGTGCTCGCTGGATTCGTTTTCGCATGGGCCTCCTGTGCGGGACGATGGCGCTCGGATTGGGAGGCTTCGTTTCGAGCGCCTATCGCGTGCAAGTGGAGGACGGCGCAACGTGGAGAGAGACGGCCGAAAACCAGCGCCAGCGGCGCTTGCACATCGAGCCGAAACGCGGCGCGATCTACGACCGTAACGGCGCGTCACTCGCCGCGAGCGTCGAGGTGCCGAGCGTCAGCGCCGACGTCGTCGAAATGCTTCGCGGCATCGAAAAACCGGAAGCTCGCGACGCTGCGCTCGCCGAGTTCGCGCCACGCATTGCTGCCGTTCTCGATCTGAATGCAACCGAAGTGTTGCAGAAGCTCGCGACCAAGCGCCGCTTCGTGTCGCTGAAACGCCGCATCAGCGCCGAAGAAGTGCAGCGCATCAAGGAGCTCGGCGATCCCGGCAAGCCCGTGCCCGGCGAGCTGCGCGCGCAACAGTTCCGGCCCATCAAAGGCCTCAACGTCGAAGGCGAAGGACATCGATACTACCCGGGACGCGAGCTCGCTGGCCCCGTGCTCGGCTTCGTTGCGCCGGATGGTTTCGGCAAGGACGGTCTCGAGCTCTCGCTCGACGACGAGCTGCGCGGTCGTGTCGAGGAGGTTCGCGGCCTTCGCGATCGTGAAGGTCGCCTCATCTTCTCCGAGGGAACGACCGATGAAGATGCGCTCGCAGGTCATGACGTGACGCTCGCGATCGATCAGGGCATCCAACACGTAGCCGAGCGCGAACTCGGCGCGGCGCAAGGCACGTACGAGACGAAGGGTGCATCGATCGTCATCATGGATCCGCACGACGGCGACATCCTCGCGATGGCGTCGGTGCCCGGGTTCAATCCGAACGACTACGCCGACAGTGCGGTCGAGGCGCGCCGCGATCGCGCCATCACCGACAGGTTCGAGCCGGGCTCGGTCATGAAGGTGTTCACCGTCGCTTCCGCACTCGCTGCCGGCACGCTGAAGCCAACGGAGTCCATCTACTGCGAGCACGGCATCTACCAGCTCTCGTCGAGCGTCACGATCCATGACACGCACGTGAACGACTGGCTGTCGCCGACACAGGTGCTCGCAAAGAGCTCGAACATCGGCGCGCTCAAGATCGGTCTCGGGCTCGGTGAGCCCGGACTCTACGGCGCCCTTCGTCGCTTCGGTTTTGGCGAGCCGACGGGACTCCCGCTTCCCGGCGAAGCTGCCGGTGTGCTCCGCCCGCGCGGTCGCCCGTGGGTCGACGTGGAGACTGCGAACGCATCCTTCGGTCAGGGCATCGGCGTGACCACGATCCAACTCGCCGTAGCGATGTCCGCCATTGCAAACGGCGGCAGGCTCATGGATCCGATCCTCGTGCGCAAGATCACCGATGCGCGCGGAGCAATCGTCAAGGAGTGGACGCCGCACGCGCGTCGCGAAGTCGTTCCGGCGAGCGTTGCGAAAATGGTTGCGGAGATGCTCACGGCGGTCGTGGAAGAAGGAGGCACCGGCGTCGAGGCCGCGATGAACGGTTTCCGCGTCGCGGGCAAGACGGCGACCGCGCAGAAGGTCGATCCGGCGACGGGTAAGTACTCCGACGACAAGTTCACCTCGTCGTTCGTCGGCTTCGTTCCTGCGGACAGGCCGCGGCTCGTGATCGCCGTCGTGCTCGACGAGCCGATGATCGGTCACTACGGAGGCGATCTCGCGGGCCCCGTCTTTCGTCGCGTTGCCGATGCGAGTCTTCGCTATCTCGGAGTCACGCCCGCGGGCAGCACGCCGAAGATCAAGACGGTCACGCGCGCCGAAGATCCCGCAGACGCAATCCTTGCTGCGATGAAGACCAGTGGGGGAGGAGCGAGCGCATCTTCGTCTCGTCCAACGCCGGCGCCCACGCAGGCGATCGATTTCGGCCCTCCTCCGCCGAACGGGATCAAGGTTCCGGATGCAGCGGGCATGGGAGCGCGCGACGCCGTTCGCGCCATGGCAAACACGGGATTGCTGCCGCTCATCGAGGGTACGGGACGCCTCGTCAAACAGATCCCTGCTGCGGGCGCGCTCGTGTCGAAAGGATCGAGCGTCAGGCTAATCTTCGAGCCCGCATCATGAAACCTGCATCATCGCAAGACGGGCTCGCGCTCGGCGATCTCGTTCGCGAGCTTCCAAAGACGAGTCTCGACGGCGATCCCAGCGTGCGCGTCTTCGGCGTGCAGCATGACTCGCGCCGCGTGAAAAAAGGCGATCTCTTCGTTGCGCGTCGAGGCAAAGAGCACGATGGTGCCGCGTTCGTTCCCCAGGCGCTCGCGCGCGGCGCCGCAGCCATCCTCGTCGATCGCGATCGCGGCGATCTGCTCAGTGGAGGCGCGCCGATCCTCGTTGCGGACGACGTGGCAGTGGCCATGGCATACGCAGCGGCTGCCGTTTACGGGCATCCAGCATTCGCGCTCGACATCGTTGGCGTGACCGGCACGAACGGAAAAACGACGACGACACACCTGATCCGCACGGCCATCGACGGCACACTCGGCGGAGCGTTTTGCGGCGTCGTCGGCACGGTTGGACACTCGTACGCGGGGCAGACGATGGCTGCCGCGCACACGACGCCGGAGTCCGACGAGCTTGCGCGCGTGCTCGCGACCATGAAAAGGCGCGGAGCCTCGTACGTCGCGATGGAAGTCTCGTCGATCGCGCTCGATCAAAAGCGCGTCGCGGCTGTCCGTTTTCGCGTCGCCGCGTTCACCAACCTGACGCAAGATCACCTCGATTATCACGGGTCGATGGAGGCCTACGCGAGCGCAAAAAAGCTTCTCTTCACAGAAATGGATCCAGGGCTCGCGGTCGTGAACGTGAGCGATCCTTTCGGTGCGCGCCTTGCCAGAGAAGCTCACTGCAAGGTGCTGCGTGTTGCAGTTCGTCCTGGCGCTCCCGAAGCCGAGGACGCCGACGTCGCCGTGCTCGACACTGATGCATTCCACACACATCTTGCCGTGCGCGTTCTCGGCAAGGAGATCACGTTCCGGACGCGCCTCATGGGCGCTCACAACGTCGAGAACGTGCTCGTCACGCTGGGCGTGATCGCGGCGCTCGAACTCGACGTCGAACGTGCCGCGCGAGCGCTCGAGAATGAGAGCGGCCCACCCGGCCGGCTCGAGCGGTGCGATGCGGAGGACGACGACGTGGCCGTCCTCGTCGACTACGCGCACACGCCGGACGCTCTCGTCAACGTGCTCGCAAGTCTCCAAAGCGGTCTAAAGGAAGGCGGACGGCTTTGGTGCGTCTTCGGTTGCGGCGGCGATCGCGATCCAAAAAAACGTTGCCCGATGGGCGAGGCGGTCGGCCGTGGCGCGTCCATCGCGATCATCACGAACGACAATCCGCGCACCGAAGCGCCCGAGGCGATCGTGGTGCCCATTGAAGAAGGCGTGCGCGGGGCCGGCATGAAGGCGATCGAGCGCGACGCGCTCGGCTCTCTGTCGCGCGGCTACGTCGTGGAGCTCGATCGCGAGAGGGCCATCCATTTGGCCATCGAAAATGCACGCCCCGGTGATCTCGTGCTCATCGCGGGCAAGGGCCACGAAAACTATCAAATCATCGGCACCGAGAAACGGCCATTCGATGATCGCGTCGTGGCCCGCGAAGCCCTCGCGGCGCGGCGGGAGGGTCACTAAGTGGCGACGCCGATCCCGCCAAATGAAGCGCGATTTTCCATCGACGACGTCGTGTGCAAAATACATGGATCGCTCGTGCATCGGGGCAGTGTCGCGATCTCCGTCGGCATCACGACCGACAGCCGCGCGGTCGTCACGGGCAACGCTTTCGTTGCACTTCGCGGAGGGGCCCTTGACGGACACGCATTTCTCGATGCCGCCGTTGCGAAGGGCGCCGTGCTGCTCGTCATTGAGCGCGGTCGGTCCTTTACGGTTTCTGTGAGCCCCAGCGTGTCGGTCGTCGAGGTCGACGACACGCTCTCTGCGTGGGGTGATCTCGCACGCGCTCACCTCGAAGCTTGGCGCGCAAAGGATCCACGACGCCGTGTCGTCGCCATCACGGGCAGCGCCGGCAAAACGACGACGAAGGAGCTCACGGCCGCTCTGCTCGGCACAATCGGCAAAACGCATTTCACGGCTGGCAACTTGAACAACCGCATCGGCATGCCCGCGATGGTCTTTTGTCTCGACGACACGCATCGCTTCGCGGTCCTCGAGATGGGCATGAGCGTGCCTGGCGAGATGGCTGCGATGGCACGCATCGCTCGTCCCGACGTTGCCGTCGTCGTCAATGTGCTCCTTGCGCACGCGGAAGGTGTCGGTGGTCGTGAAGGTGTGATGCGTGAGAAGGGCGCCGTCTATCGTGCTCTCCGTGAAGACGGCGTGGCGATCGTCAACGCCGACGATGACTTCGCGCGCCGCGCCACCGACGGAATGGTTGCAAAGTACAAGGTTTCCTTCGGCGTCGCTGCGGACGCGAGCGTGCGTCTCGTTCGCCGCACGCTCGAGCATGCGGGATCACGGATCGTCGTCCAAGCCTTTGCGCGCGAACTCACCGTCACGCTGCCCGTCCCGGGAGAAGTCGCGGCGATCGACTTTGTCGCCGCGCTCGCCGCGGAGGAGGCTGCGAGCGGTGAGTGCCTTTCCTCGGAGCGCATCGATCATGCCCTCGCCGGACTTCGCGTCAGAGGGCGCGGCGACGTCCAGGTTCTCGGTGGAAACACGCTCGTCCTCGACGACACGTACAACGCGAACCCAGGCAGCATGCGCGCGGCTCTCTCGACCCTCGCGGAGATCTCCGCGGGCCGCCGTCGCGTGGTGGTTCTCGGTGAGATGAAGGAGCTCGGCGCATTCGCGGAGGACGAGCATCGAGCACTCGGCGACGCCATTGCGGACGCGGGTGTGTCGCTCGCGATCGGCTGTGGAGGCCTGATTTCTCTCGCGCTCGAGCGTGCTCGAGCCCGAGGCGTCGAGACGATCGACGCGCCGTCGACTGCGGCCGCGGCTCATGAAGCCGTCGCACGAATCCACGACGGAGACGCCGTTCTCGTCAAAGGATCGCGGAGCGTTGGAGCCGAGAAGGTTGTCACGGCGTTGACGGAAGTTTTGCCAACTTCGCCACATTCTGCATCGTAGGTATCCGCGTGGACGCCGGCCGAGGAAAAATCTGATGATCTACGAGTTGCTCTACCCCCTGCGCCACTCTGCGAGTTGGTTGGGGTGGCTCAACGTCCTGCGCTACGTGCCCTTTCGCGTCATCGCCGCGACCATCACGGCGATGCTCATCTGCTTCGCGCTCTCGCCGTGGTTCATTCGCGAGCTCCAGAGAAAGCAGATCGGGCAAGTCGTTCGCGACGAAGGCAACATCCCCGAAGGTCACATCAAGAAGCGCGGAACACCCACGATGGGTGGCGCGCTCCTCTTACTCGCGGTCCTCGGCTCGACGATCCTTTGGACGGATTTGCGCAATCCCTTCGTCCTTGCGACGACGGCCGTGACCGCGGGCTACGGCGTCATTGGATACCTCGACGACTACCTGAAGATTCGCATGAAGAACGCCAAGGGCCTGCCCGCCCGCTTCAAGCTGTTCGGGCAGTTCCTCGTTGCGGGCGCCGTACTCGCTTGGCTCTTCACCTCGAAGGATCACCTTCCACCCGATTTTTGGGAGATCAAAGACAGGCTCGCGATCCCGTTCGTTGCATTTGCCAAGCACCCCGTCACGCTCCCAACGGTCGTCTACATCCTCTTTGCGGTCACCGTCGTCGTGTGCATGTCGAACGCGGTGAACTTCACCGACGGCCTCGACGGTCTCGCGATCGGTCCCGTGATCTTCAACGCGGGCACGTACCTCGTCTGGGCTTACTTGAGCGGGGCCACCTTCGGCATCGCCAACGTTGCCCAACGCTTCGTCGTCGCGCGCTACCTCGACATCCCGTTCATCGCCAGCGGTGCCGAGCTCGCGATCTACTGCGGCGCCATGGTGGGCGCCGGCATCGGCTTCCTTTGGTACAACACGTATCCCGCGCAGGTCTTCATGGGCGACGTGGGTGCGCTCGCGCTCGGCGGCGGACTCGGGATGTGCGCCGTCTTCACGAAGAACGAGCTTCTCTCGATCATCCTTGGCGGCATCTTCTTTCTCGAAGGACTGTCGGTCGTCGTGCAGGTGGTCTCTTTTCGCCTGACGGGAAAGCGCATCTTCCTCATGGCCCCCATTCATCATCACTACGAGAAGAAGGGGTGGCCCGAGCCAAAGATCATCGTGCGCTTCTGGATCGTCTCCATCCTTCTCGCGCTCGTGAGCCTCGCGAGCCTGAAACTCCGGTGATCTTAAATGCAACTCAGTCTCAATAACAAACACGTTGTCGTCGTCGGTCTCGGTCTTTCGGGCATTGCTGCATGCAAGCTGCTCGCGTCACGCGGCGCTCGCGTCGTCGGCACCGACACCAAATCGCGGGATGCAGTCTCCGAAGACGTGCGTGCGCTCGAACGAGATGGCGTGAGGCTTGCGCTCGGTGGTCATGAAGATGCGGGGATCATGCACGCAGATCTCGTGGTCGTCTCTCCGGGTGTTCCGAGCTTTCCAGAGCTCGAAACAGCCGTGCGCGCCGGCGTACCGATTTGGGGTGAAGTGGAGCTCGCGGTGCGTGCTCTCCACGCGTCGGCCGAAGCCGCTGGTCGACCCGTTGCGCAGGTCGTCGCGATTGGAGGCACGAACGGCAAGAGCACGACGACATCGCTCGTGGGCGATCTTCTCCTCGCGCACGGCCTGCGCGTTTTCGTTGGCGGAAACCTCGGCGAGCCGCTCGCGTCGCACGCGTCCGAGGCATTCGACGCCGTGGTGCTCGAGGTCTCGAGCTTTCAAATGGAGCGCGTCGATGCGTTTCATCCACACGTCTCGATGTTGCTCAACGTCACAGCCGATCATCTCGATCGTTATCCAAGCTTTCAGGCGTACGCGGACGCGAAGGGCAACGCGTTCTTGCGCCAGGAGCCGTCCGACGTTGCGGTCGTGCCTTTCGCCGACGCGATGTGCGAAGCGCAAGCCAGACGCGGGCGCGGCAGGATCCTGACCTTCGGTCCTGGCGGCAACTTCGATGTCACCGCGGATGCCGTCGTCGATCGCGCCTCGGGCGCACGGTACGATCGCGCGAAGATGCGCCTGCAAGGTGGCCATAACGCGCTCAACGTGGCTGCATCGCTCGCAGCGGTTGAATCTTTCAATCTCTCATCTGAAACCATCCGCCACGTGCTCGCTCGTTTCGAAGGTCTCGCTCATCGCATGGTGCTCGTTGCCGAACACGCGGGCGTTCGCTTCTACGACGACTCGAAGGGCACGAACGTTGGAGCGTCGGTCACGGCCGTGCGCGGCGTCGTCGAACCGAAGGTGGTGCTCATCGCCGGCGGGCGCGACAAGGGCGGCAGCTACGAGCCGCTCGTCGACGCGCTCCGGGACAAGGGACGGGCCGTGGTCGTCATGGGCGAAGCCGCCGACGCCATCGCGCGCGCTATCGGTGACGCCGTCGTCGTGCGCCGCGCCAGCTCGATGGACGAGGCCGTCCAGCTCTCGGCCGCGCTCGCTCAGCCCGGCGACGCTGTCTTGCTGTCGCCGGCGTGTTCCAGTTTCGACATGTTTGCAAGCTACAAGCATCGCGGCGAAGCCTTCGTTGCCGCCGTTCAAGACCTTCGCAGAGCAGGCGCGCGATGAACGCGAACGTGCGGCGCGTCCCGATGCAGCTCGCGCTTCCGCTCGACGCGAAGCCGAACGAGGAGCGCGCGCACCGTCCCGTGGACGTCGTGCTCGCTGCGCTCGTCATCGCGCTCATCGGCTTCGGCGTCGTGATGGTCTACAGCGCGTCGACCGCCCTTGCCACGCAGCGCTATCACGATCCCCAGTTCTTTCTGAAGCGCCAGGCGGCATATGCCGTCGCCGGTCTCGCGCTGTTCTTCCTCGTCGGCCTGGTCGACTACCACCGCATCTACAAGCTGACGTACCCCGTGCTCGGCTCAGTGGGCCTCTTGCTCATTCTCTGCGTCGCGGGGTTCGGTCACGCAGGCGGAGGCGCAACCCGTTGGTTGTCCATTGGCCCCGTGAACATCCAGCCCGCGGAAATGGCGAAGCTCGCCCTCGTGACGTGGCTCGCGTACTCGCTCGCGAAGAAAGCCGACAAGGTCAAGACCTTCACCGTTGGCTTTCTCCCGCATCTCATCGTGGCGGGCATCTTCATGTTCCTCTGCATGAAGCAGCCAGACTTCGGCAGCTCCGTCGTTCTTCTGCTCCTCACCTTCACCATGCTCTTCGTGGCAGGGGCGAAGGTCGGCTACATCCTCGGCGCTTCGATCCTTGGCGGCGTGTTTGGCGCCGTGTCGATCATGTCGAAGCAGTATCGCTACGAGCGCTACCTCGCGTGGCTGAACATGGATCAGCATCGCGCCGATCTCGCGTATCAGCCGTTCCAATCCGTGATGTCCTTCGGTTCCGGTGGCACGTGGGGCACGGGGATCGGCAAGGGCCTTCAAACTCTGTATCTGCCCGAAGCGCACAACGACTTCATCGCGGCGATCGTCGGCGAAGAGCTCGGTTTCGTCGGCATCTTCGCGCTCTGCCTCGTCTACCTCGCCCTGGTAGGGCGCGGCGTTCGAGCCGCGTTCCGTGCGCCGGACGACTACGGCGCGTACCTCGCGTTCGGCATCTCGACGATGTTCGGCGCGCAGGCGCTCGTCAACCTTTCGGTTGCTCTCGCCATTTTGCCCACGAAAGGCCTCACGCTGCCGTTTCTCAGTTACGGCGGCTCGTCGCTCGTCGTCAACGCCGTTGCCGCCGGCATTCTGCTCAGCATCTCGCGCCAGGGTGATCCGGCGCCGTCGGAGGAGGACACCCCGGAGCCTCCGCCCTTCGACGAGAACGTGCAGGATGCATCTTTGGCACTCGTCCAAGGCAACCAGGAGGTTGCAGACGACCATGGCTGAGAGGACGATCCTCATGGCAGGCGGCGGCACGGGCGGCCACGTTTTCCCGGGGCTCGCAGTGGCGCACGCGCTCCGCGAGCTCGCCGACGTCAGAGTCGTCTTCGTCGGTTCGCCGCGCGGGATCGAGCAAGAGCTCGTCCCGCGGCACGGTTACGATCTCGAGCTCGTCGACGTCGAGCCCATGAAGGGTGGGGGACTCTCGCGCGCGATCCGGGGTGCGTTCGTCGCGGCGAAAGCCATGCGAGCCGCCATGTCCATCGTCCGGCGCCTGCATCCTGCCGCGATCCTCAGCGTGGGCGGTTATGCAGCAGGTCCTGTGTCGCTCGCGTGCGTGCAAAAGCGCGTGCCGCTCGCCGTGCTCGAACCGAACTGTGTGTTGGGGCTCGCCAATCGGCTCCTCGCTCCGTTTGCCAAGCGTGTTTACGTGGCCTTCCCGGAGACACTCCGCGGTTCGAAGATCCGCATGGTGGGTGTGCCGCTCCGACCGGGGTTCGTGCCGACACCTTACGAGCCGCAGGGCGGCGTAAAACGTGTCCTCGTCCTTGGCGGAAGCCTTGGAGCACGCGCGCTGAACGAGCGCGTGCCTGCTGCGATCGCGCGTACCGCAGCAGCACTCCACCCCGCCCTCGTGCACGTCGTCCACCAAACCGGCAAAGACGGCGTGGAAGAGGTGCGTGCAAAATACAATAATATGGGCATGCGTGACGTTCGGGTTCTAGAGTTCCTCGATGACGTTGCAGATCGAATCGCGCAGGCGGACGTCATCCTCGCTCGCTCGGGCGCCGGTGTGGTCGCCGAGATCACGGCGATCGGTCGGCCCGCGATCTTCGTGCCGTTCCCGCACGCCGCAGGCGATCACCAAGCCAAGAACGCCATGTCACTCGCGGCCGAGGGCGGCGCAGTCTGCCTTCGGCAAGAGTCCGCGGACAGTGGCCGCATCGCCGCGGAGCTCGCGCGCCTCTTGGGCGATCACGCTGCGGCGATGACGATGGCCGACGCCGCACGTGCTCACGGCCGGCCGCGTGCCGCCCACGACGTCGCGCGCGATCTACTCTCGATCGCTGAGCACGAACCTGAGAAGGAGCTCTCCTGATGTTCCGCGGCCGCGTCAAGCACGTTCACTTCATTGGCATCGGCGGTATTGGCATGAGCGGCCTCGCCGAGATCCTCCGCACGATGGCGCTCGATGTTTCGGGTTCGGATCTCAAGCCGAATGACATCACGCGCCGCCTCGAAGGCATGGGCGTGCGCGTCGATGTCGGTCATCGCGCGGACAACGTCGAAGGTGCCGACGTCGTCGTTTACTCGAGTGCGATCCACCCTACGAACCCGGAAATTGCGCGCGCTCGCGAGCTCGAGATCCCCATCATCCCGCGCGCCGAGATGCTCGCTGAACTGATGCGCGTCAAATACTGCGTGCTCATGGCGGGTTCGCACGGCAAGACCACCACGACGTCACTCGTTGCCACGGTGGTGCGCGCCGCGGGCCTGGATCCCACGGTCGTCGTGGGTGGGAAGGTCAACGCGCTCGGCTCGAACGCGCGCCTCGGTGAAGGGGATCTCTTCGTGGCCGAGGCTGACGAGAGCGACGGTTCGTTTCTCAAGCTCACGCCAACGATTGGCGTCATCACCAACATCGATGCCGAGCACCTCGATCACTACGGTACCCACGAAAACGTCAAAGACGCTTTCGTGCAATTTGCAAATAAAGTCCCGTTCTACGGGCTCGCCGTCCTCTGCGTGGACCACCCGCACGTGCAGGCCATTCTCCCGCGCATCGAACGGCGCTACGTCACCTACGGTGTTTCGCGCTTGGCCGACTACCGCGCGCAGAACCCCGTCTTCAACGGGCTCGAGACGCACTTCGAGGTGCTCCGGCGCGGCACGTCGCTAGGGACGTTCACCGTGCGCATGCCGGGTCATCACAACGTGCTCAACGCGCTCGCGGTGATCGCCGTTGCCGACGAGCTCGAGGTCCCGCTCGACGTCGTGCGTGAAGCGATCGCGCGCTTTCACGGTGTCGAACGCCGCTTCACCGTTGTCGGTCAGCCCGCGCTCGAGCGCGATGGCAGAACGGGCGACGTCATGGTCATCGATGACTACGGCCACCACCCGGCCGAGATCGAAGCAACCCTCGATGCTGCGCAACGAAGTTTCGATCGGCGGATCGTCGTCGCGTTCCAACCACATCGCTACACGCGTACGTCGCTGCTCTGGGATGAGTTCACGCGCGCCTTCAACAAAGCGGACCTCGTCATCGTCACCGACGTTTACGCCGCCGGCGAGAAACCCATCGAGGGTGCTACGGGCAAGGCGCTTGCGGAGGCCATTCGCGTACACGGCCATCACAACGTGCGCTACATCGCGGACAAGAAGCTCGTCACCAAGGAGTTGCTTGCCGAGGTCGAGCCGGGCGATCTCGTCATCGCGCTCGGCGCCGGCGACATCAACGCGTGTGCCCGGGAGCTCGTCAAGTCGTTGAAGGGGGACGCATGAATGCGCGCGGATCATCGGGCGCCGTGCGCAACGTGCGAGCGAGCGAGTCGGCTACACAGGACCGCTTTCAAGTTGACGCGAGGTCGAGGCGGGGCCGAGCAGCGGACCGGAATAGCCTATCGGCTTTGAGGACCGCAGCGCAGGCCCCAACGATGAGATCGCGTCAAATCGAAAGCGGTGAGCGCGCGATGCGAGTTCTGTGGGGCACGTTGGGTTTTCTCATGGTTGTCGGGATTGCCGGCAGCGTGGCGTGGGCAGCACGCAACTACGTCCGAACGAGTGCGCGCTTTGCGATCACCGACGTCGTCACGGCGGGCGGCAAACGTCACTCCCCCGAGCAGCTCGCAACCATCGCGGCGATCGCCAAGGGGCAGAATGTTTTTTCGATCGATCTCGACGGAGCTCGCGAACGCCTCTTGGCCGATCCGTGGATCAGCGACGCGTTGGTCTTACGGCAACTTCCCGGCGTCATCGACGTGCGCGTCACCGAGCGTGAGGCCGCGGGTCTCATCGTGAGCGGAGACAGCTATCTCGTCATGCGCGACGGGACGATCATCAAGCGCGTCGAGGCTGGCGATCCAACGGATGTCCCGATCGTGACCGGCATCTCTCTCGAACAATTCGCGGCCGATCGAGAGGGCGCGATGCGCACGGTCCGTCGCGCGCTCGATCTCGGATTCGACTACGACCACACTCCGCTCGCAGAGCGGCTGCCCCTGCAAGAGATCCACGTCGAGCAAAATGGCGAGATCTCGCTCATGGTCGGCAAGAACCCCGTCGCGCTCCGCATGGGTGCACCGCCGTACCGGCGCAAGCTCGAACAAGCAGGGCGCGTGGTCGCCGAGCTCGATCGCCGCGGCGCGAAGCCTGACTCGATCATGCTCGACAACGAGGTTCGGCCCGATCGCGTCGTCGTCCGCATGCGCTGAGGGGCCCCACCTGCGCTTTGTGCTAGGGTGCTGCTGTCACTCAGAGCGTGTTCTACAGCCGTTGCGAGCGAATCGAGGCTAGGGCGGAGCGCGAGGAGCCCGCGAAAGCGTACTCTTCGTACGTGCGCAGGCACCGCAGCGCCCAACCGACGAATCGATTCGCGCAGCAGGCTGTCGAACACGCTCTCAGCATGGATTCATCACTGGTTGGTGGCCCCCGGCGTCATCCGTGAATTACTGGATGCATTCCAAGAAAAACTTTGCACCTGCAACGTCGCGGCTGCCAGCAGAGAAGAGCAGCGCCTGCGCACAGTCACCGGCTGGTTGCGCCGTGGAGGTATTCTCCACGTAACACCAATTGATGTTCGTATCATCCTTGCAGCTATCACCTGCCGCAACCGCACTTTGCGGGACCTGACAGATGGCAGCCTGCGAGACATCGAAGCCAGCCGCATTCTGTTGTTCGATGAAAACGGAGAGAATGTCCTGAGCCGGCGGCGCGAGCCCGTATTTGTCACACGTTTGACCTAGAGAGAGCTGCGCGAGAACAAAGCAGGAGATTTCATTCGTCTGCGGATTATGCGTGAGATTATGCATGAACGGCTGCGGCAGACATTGCTGCGTGAGCACATTCTTGAGGCGATTGACGATGGATGCGACGGCTGGATTGTAGCCGTAGTCCGAGCGGGTATTGTCGGTGAGCTGTATCGGGCAGAGCGACGCAATGATGCCCTGATTGCCAAGTGCTTTGACAACCTGGAACTCACGGATGGTGGGATAGGCTTTCGCCTTGGTCTGCACGCCCTGAGCCGAACAGAGCGGCGGAATCACAGGCGGGGAGAAATTCGAGACGCAGTCACATGATAATGCAATAGCATCCGCACACGGGTTTGGCGTCGTGGCTGGGAGATCGAACGTGCATGCATACTGTAGGTCGGTGCCAGCCGTATCGTAATCACGCCCAACCACTGGATCTTGGCCATTATCACCAAACGTCGTTGACGCGCTCGGCCCCGGAATCCCGTCACGCGGCGTGGTGGATTGGATCATGTACGGCGAGATGCCGTCGTAATTGAAGTTCGTCGGATCCGCGCCAAGGATCTGCGTCCAGTCGCTGGGAGTGATAGCGCTTGCTTCGGGGTCGTCCGGCGTGAAGTGGAGCAACTTGTTCGGAACACCGCCAATGACTGCGAAGAAGATGAGATCTGCAGTACGGGTGCCAGGCGGGAGGTTGCATTGTTCATCCCCTTCCTTGGAGGGAAGGCTGGCTGCGAAGAGTGGATTCGTGCACGTTGCCTTGCCCAGGTAGGGACCTGGGACTCCGTCACTTCCGATGACGTGCTCGCCGCTACGGTCGGGCACGCGA
>WQYX01000087.1 GCA_009781005.1 Polyangiaceae bacterium
GCCATTCCGACGAGTAGACCGATTTCGATTTGACGGGCAGGCACGGGGCCTGCCCCTACAGCCCACAACGCATCGTAGGGGCGGCCCCCCGTGGCCGCCCTCCTCCTCGCCATTCCGACGAGTAGACCGCGGTCAATTGCAGATCGGGCTTGTTTGCCCGAGGCTCTCGCAGTTGCCGCTGTTTGCGACGACCTGACGAAGTTCGAAGAAGCGGCAGTTCAACGTGTTGCCGTAGTCGGGGCCGTCCGGACCTTCGCCGCCACCGTCCGCTCCTGCAGCTTCGAAGTCGAACGCGGCGCACGCTGTCGCGCACTCCGGCAACGAGCCAAAGGGCCGAGCCCCATCGTTCGATGCGTGCCCGTCGTCAGAGGGACATGCCGCCAACGCGAGCTGGCAGAACGCCGTGCAACGATCACCGCAGACGCCTCCTCCAAACGGTCCTGCCGCAAGACAGTACGTGACGGAGTCCGTCATGGCCGGGCTTCCAGCATAAGACTGCCGGCATGCAACCGAAGGGTTGTCCGAATCGCCTGTTTTTCCGGGCGGCATGAGCGCGCAGAACGCCAGGCATTCGTCGTTCGAGCCGTATTGCGCGTCGTCGCCCCGGCAGTTCGCCATCACCAGATCGCAGTAGCGATCGCACGATGGCGCCGGAGCAGACGCACCAGCGTCCATCGGACCACCTTCTGGAGGGTCAACAATCCCGCTGTCATGACGGACGGCAGCGTCGTCATCGAAGCCACTCGACGCGAAAGTCGTGGTGCCGGAGCAGGCCGCAACGCCCGCAGCAACGCCGACGAAAACAAGAGAAAGCGAGGCAGTCAAAATAGTAAAGCGCAGCATGGCAACGCCCTTCGAGGGGCGCGAATCACACTATCGTAACCTGCAGCGCGCCCGTCGGAAAGGGCTCGCAAAAGCTGCCGAGCACGACGACGCGCACGACATTGCGAGCGAGCGCATAGAACGGACCGGTCTATTCCGCTTGAATGATCCGGATAGGCGCGTGGTACAAAAGGAGATTGTGGATGCTACCGTCGTAGCGAAGGGCAGGCTGGAAGTTCGGGGTGGCACCCTGAAAGTGGTTCGCGGCCAGGCAAACAAAACTTCCCTCGAAGTCGGACTCGAAACACAGGTCATTGGTCGCAACGAATCATGCGATCTGGTGGTCGATGATCGCAAGGTGAGCGCCGTGCACATGGAGCTCGTTGCCACCGAGTGCGGGGTGCGCGTGCGCGACTTGGGCTCGCGAAATGGCACGTTCATCAGCGACACGCGCGTCGGAGAAGTGTACCTGACCAAGCCGACCACGCTCACGGTCGGCGAGTCGGCGTTGGAGTTCAGTCCCACGACGCCGGAACACGTCGAGCTTCCGGAGGTCGCGCAGTTCGGTCCACTCGTTGGTGTCAGTGCTGCCATGCGCGGCGTCTTCGAGCGCTGTCGCAAAGCGGCTCCCACGGAGCTGACGGTCCTCATCCTCGGTGAGACGGGTTGCGGCAAAGAGCTCGTCGCCCAAGCCATTCATCAGGCGAGCGCGCGTGAGAACAAACCGTTCGTCGTCGTCGACTGCGGCGCCATCCCGCCAAGTCTCGCCGAGAGCACGCTCTTCGGTCACGAGCGCGGTTCGTTCACCGGCGCCGTGGACAGGCGCGTCTCGCCGTTCGTCGAGGCCGACGGCGGCACGATCTTCCTCGACGAGCTCGGGGAATTGCCGATCGACGTGCAACCAAAGTTGCTTCGTGCGCTCGCAGAGCGACGCATCAAGTCGGTGGGCTCGAACACGTACCGTCCGGTCAACGTTCGCGTCATCGCGGCAACCCGGCGCGATCTCGTCCGCGAAGTCAACGCAGGAACGTTCCGAAGCGACTTATACTTCCGCGTCGCACAACTACGAATCGAGCTTCCGCCGCTTCGCGAGCGCCTCGAGGACATCCCGGCGCTCACTCGAAAGATGATTCTCGATCTCGGAGATCCGAGCGCAAACGAACGCGTCACCACGGACTCGCTCGAGCGCCTCATGCGTCACGACTGGCCGGGCAACGTTCGCGAACTACGCAACGTGGTCGCCGTTGCCCTTGCCTTTGGCAAGGAGGGTCCGATCGATCTCGCGCAGCACCTCACGCCGCTCGTCGCGGGAACAGAGTCGATACCCACACGCGGCCGCACCTTCCAGGATGCCAAGCGCGACGTGCTCGGTCGCTTCGAACGCGATTACTTCACCGCGCTCTACGCCGAGTGCTCGGGGAACGTGAGTGAGATTGGCAGGCGCGCTGCGATGGAGCGCGCACACGTCCGCGGGTATTTGCGCCGGCACGGCATCGGCGAATCGAAGAAGTCGACCGACCCCGGATAGCCGTGAATCGTCTCGTTACCCGAGGACTCTCTCTCCTTTCGGTCGTCTTCCTGGCGATCGCGTCCGTCCGTCTCATCGAACACGACAAGCGCTTCTGGCTCCTCGTGGCCCTCATTCTCGTCACCTTCATGGTGCCAGCATGGCTTTCACGCCAGCGCAGGCGCGCTCTGCTCCGCTCGGGTGACGTGCAGCAGATTCTCGGCTCGTGGCAAGGCTCGCTCCGGAACTTCAGCTATCCCGAGACGATGGCGCCTCTTCTTACTGCTACCGCGTATGCCGCATACGGCTTCATCGCCGCTGCCGAGCATTCACTCGACCGGGCAGCGCGCGGACCTGCGTGGGACGCAGCGATGGATCAGCGCCTCTTCATCGAGACTCTTCTCGACGTCTACGCGGGCGAACGCGAACGCGCTCTCTCGAAGGCTGCCGAGCTCGAACAAATGCCGCTTCCTCGGGACGGCTTCTGGATGAAGCGCAAAATCGCCTTGCTTCGTAGTGGAGTGTCCGCGCTCGCGCGCGCCTTCGCCCACGCAAGCCGAGCCTCGGACGACAAGATCCTACGCAGTGCCGCAAGCTCCGCACCGCTCGTCTACTGGGCGATGCACTACGCCCGCGCAGTCATACTCGTCGACGCAGGGCGAGAGACCGAGGCGCTCGGTGTCATTGCCGCGGCTCCAGCCTGGCCTGAAGACAGCGCGTTTCACGCGTTCCACTCGGAGCTTCTTAGCGCCACAAAACCGCACCGCGGGCCCCCAAATTGAACGCGGGAGCGGCGGGGCGCGGCTATTCTCCTGAAGATGGTCGCGAGTGTCAGCACAAGGCCAACACGCGCGCCCGTGCTCGCGAAGTACGAGGTGCTCGAGGAGCTCGGGCACGGAGGCATGGCCACCGTCTATCGTGCGCACGACAAGCGGCTCGCGCGCGACGTTGCCATCAAGGTACTGCACCCGCACCTCAAAGAGGACCTCGAGATCGCTCACCGCTTTGCGGTTGAAGCCAGGGCGGTGGCGAAGCTTCGTCACCCGAACATCGTCGAGGTCTTCGACGTGTCGGAAGAGGAGGATGCAGAGCAGTGCCTCGTCGTCGAACTGGTTCGAGGCGAGACGCTGCGCACGCTCTTGCATCGTGGAGGGGCGCTTCCGCCGGAGATTGCCGCTGCCATCGGCATTGAGCTTCTCTCGGCCCTTGCGCATGCCCACGCCGAGGGCGTGGTGCACCGCGACTTGAAGCCCGAAAACGTGCTCATCGAGGTTCGCGCGAAGCGAAGTGAAATGCCGGAGGAGGATGCAGCGGAGTCGACGAGCAAGCCCATCTCGCAAGGAGCGTGTGAAAGCGTTGCCATCAAACTAACCGACTTCGGCATCGCGAAGCTTCTCGATGCGCAAGGCGTCACGTCGACGGGACAAGTGCTCGGTAGCCCGGCGCACATGGCGCCGGAGCAGATCGAAGGCGGTGAGGTCGACGGACGTGCCGATGTTTTTGGTCTTGGCGTGCTCCTTTACGAATGCATGGTCGGACACCTGCCGTTCGAAGGGAACAACCCCGCGCAGGTCCTCCGCCGCGTGCTCGACGGGCAGTACTCGAAGGCCGAATGCGAACGAACCACCGTTGGCAAAGGTTGGAGTCAGATCCTCGATCGCGCGCTCGCGCGCGACGTCGACGCGCGCTTTGCAGGCGCGGCGGCCATGCACGGCGCCATCTCTACGGAGCTCACGCGCCTTGGTTTCGGCGACTCGCACGAGGAGCTCGCGGCCTATTTCGACGACCCGCAGAAATACGCGAAGGTACATCAGGAAAGACTCGTCGCGCGTCTGTGCGAGCTCGGCGCGGAGGCACGCAAGTGCGGCGACGTCGTTGCGTCGGCAGCCGACTACAATCGAGCACTTGCCTATGCACCGACGGATCCCGAACTTTATCGCATCGTTTCAACGGTGCATCGCACCGAGACACGCAATCGTTTTCTACTACGCCGCGCCCTACCGCTCGTCGTCCTCGCGGCAGCCGGAGCGTGCGCGTTCTTCGCGGTGCGCGCGCTGCGTTCTCTACCCACGTCAACACTCGCCGCGAAGACCGACGATGACGTCATGCACGGTGCGCCGAGCCTGACCCAACACCCCAAGGCGAGTGCCGAGCCGTCTCCGAGCAACGCGTTGCCCGCGTCGCCGACAACGGCCGGCAAATTGCCACAAGATTCGATTGGCCATGCTGCGCGCGCAAGCGGGACGAGCGGGACGATCAAAAGCAAACACAAATTGTCCTTTGGCAGCCTTCAACCGCCGGCGGGGATTTTGGCGAGCATCGACGGCGCGAGGGCATTCGAGATCACCTCCGGACTCTCGGTCGACGTTTCGAATGAGCGCCACACCGTCGCGTTCTCCTGCAAAAACCCATTCACGAGCAAAGATCTCTGCGAAGTACAAACACATGAGATCGCGCCAAGCGAAATCGATCAGCGCATGGACGTGAGGCTCAAAATTCTTCCGGCCACGTTGCTCGTCGAGGGTGACGTGACCCACTCGTACCGCATCGAACAATGGCCAAGCATCCCTGTCATCGCAGGGCAGCCCGTCTCCGTCCCCATGCGCACGGGTTCTGACATCCTCACTGTCTTCGACAACGCCGACGACACCAAGCGCAACGTCAGACTCGAAGCCGGCAGGTCCGTCACCGTCTCGTTCAAGTGACTCAATCCGTGTAAGCTTCCGCGTCCATGACGCGCGCCTTCCGTCGCATGCTCGCGATGGCGGCTCTAACAACCGCCTTGTGCGCCGTGCCGAATGCGCGCGCGCAAAATCGCGTGGAAATCGAAAAAGCGCGTGCTGCCTATCTCGCGCGTAACTACTCGGACGCGGAGGAGCGCCTTACGGCGCTCGTTGATCCACACAGCGGATTGCGCGAGCCCGGGCTCTTGTCGCAGGCGCGCATGTACCTCGCGGCAACGTTCATCGCCGAGGGCAAACACGACGCGGCGCACGGGATCTTGGAGACGCTCATCGTCGAAGATCCGTCCTTCGAGCCCGATCCACTGAGTTTCCCCGGCGACGTCATCAACACGTTCATCGACGTTCGCGCGAACCTGCAAGAGCGGCTGCGCGAAGCGGCACGCAACGCGGCGCGACTCGAGGCCGAGAGAAAAGCGCAAGCCGAGGCGGCGCGCGCCCGGCACGAGGCGTGGCTCGAGCGCGTGAAGGAGATGGCCCAGGAAGACAAGACGATCATGAGAAACCAACGTCTCGTGGCGTTCGTGCCATTCGGTGCCGGACAGTTTCAGAATCGGCAGCCCGGACTCGGCTGGCTCTTTCTGAGCACGGAGGCAGCCCTCGTGGCTGCAACGGTCGCCACGGTGCCGATGTACTCGTATGCCCTCAACCGACGCAACGAAGAGCGTGCCTCCGGTGACGTGGATTTGAAGGCGCAAATTTACGATAACCGCGCCCGCAATATCCGAATCGTGAATTTGAGTCTCACCGGCAGCTTCGTCGCTCTCGCCGTTGCCGGGATTCTACAAGCAAACATCGCGTACATCAGTGAGGTGACGGAGGTCAAAAAGCGCCCGCTGCCACCCCTGGCGCGCCTCCTTCCCACAATCTCGCCCGTCGCGCATGAAGGCGGCGGCGCATCCGGACTCATGCTCGGCCTCTCGGGCATCACGTTTTGAGAGTGGCGAACACGCTCTGAGCTCCATCCGCCTTCCCTCAACGGGAGGGCAACGGTGGTGTACGGGGCGATGTTGGGATGCCTTGATCAAAAATGATGAACTGCACACGACGATTCTTCGCGCGATTCGAGGCGGTGACATTTGGCGCGATAGGTTTGGTTTCACCGAAGCCGTGCGCCACGAGGCGATCCCCCGAAACACCGTGCGCGGTGAGCCATGCGAGGACGGCCTTTGCTCGGTCCTCGCTAAGGATTCTGTTGTGATCCGGCGTACCCGTATTGTCCGTGTGGCCTTGCACTTCTACTTTACGAATGTGCGGGTTTCTCACGAGTACGTCGGCAATTTCCGCGAGCAGTTTGTTGGACTCCGGCAAGATGGTCGCCGAATCGAGCGAGAACTGAATCTGTTGTTTGATGAAGATTTCGTCTTTGCCAATCGTGACATTGGCATTCTTCGGGCGCTTGTTGAGGAGGAAGTCTACGGAGTTATCCTTTTGCGGTTTGATGTTGGCTCGTTCGGTAAGGGCAAGGTAGCCGTCGGCGTCAATCGTGACTTGCGCCTCGCCGGATGCCACTTCGAGACGGAACTTTCCGGATGCGTCCGTAGTACCGCCAAGCTCCCTCTTTGCAGCATCCAGGATCCTCACCGCCACCTTCGCAACCGGCACCCGCGTGTCCGCATCTTTCACGTGGCCAACGACGAAGCCCGTTCGCGGAATCGCTTGGAGCGTGCAGTCCACGGGCACGTCATTCGTTGGGGACTCAGCCGGCGCTACCGTGACCGCGCACTTACCAGGCCTGTAGCCGTCCGCGCGGATACCGAATGTGTATCGCCCCTCGGGAAGGCCGTGCGTGACGAAGGAGCCGTCCGCGCCGGTGGCAAGGTTCGTGAGCTCCGGATGGTTTTCCCAAGAAACGACGGCATTCGGGATCCCTGCGGCGTGCCATTCCTCATGGACAAAACCGCGGATCTTGCGGAGAGAACTGGAGTTGGCAATGGATCGGTCGGTGGCCGCGGATGGGCGGTCCACCGTGTCGAAGGCCCACCCCGCACTGAGGTAGAGCATCCATGGAGGGGTGGGGCGCAACTCCTCGGTGAACTTGTGAACGCCCGTGATACCGACATCGATAGCCGCCATCAGGTTGAAGCCCCCCTTCCACGGGAAGGCGCGCACGCCGAGCGTAAGGCTGCTTGGAGTGAGCATGGCGTTCGCAAGGCATCCATCGGTACCCGGTTTCAGCCAGCAGTGGTAATTCTGGCGGTTGACGGGCAGCGCAATATTGTATTCAGCAAATGGTCGAACCTTTTCTTTGATTGCGAAGAGCTCGGCACCAACGCCAATGTCAACGTGATCCACGCGGTTGATGCCGAGGCCCCATCGCTCGATGCGCGTGATGGACGTGCCGCGAGCAGCCTCCGTCGACTGGATGACGGCAGCCGTATTGTCGAGGACGTATTGCGCGTTAACGCTGAAGCGCAGCGGCAGACGCTTTTCCATGCCGCGGAGATCAGCGGTGCCGAGAGCGCGGAACCGGGCGCTCGTACCGCTACCGTCGAACCCCACGGAGCCCGTGCCGTTGACGAGCCAGAGTTCGGCGGCGCCACCCACAAAGAAGATTTTATTTAGCGGCACGTGGACCTTCGCGCCGAGCGTGCTGTCACCAAGGACCTGCAAAAGTGTCGGGCGCCCGGCAGCATTTTCGTTCCCATATGCGCTCGTCGACAGGTACGGCTCGAGCCAGTCCGTCACCTGAACAGCCAACGTGAGGTGAGCGCCAACGTGATCGTTTTTGTCGCTCGTGATGGTGGAGCCGGCGTTGAGCGGATCTCGACAGGGGAAATGAGTTGAGCAGAGAAAGCCCGAAGACATGTATTCCGCGGTGAAACCGAGACGAAATTGACCTTTTGCACCACCTTGTGCGTGCTGGACGTGGAGAAGGCCAACGCCCCCCGTGAGGGTTGATGCTTCGTTCAAGCTGCGATCGCGCGCAGCCCATTCGGCCGCCGTCGTGTCGCTCGTGGTACCCAAGGATGTAGCCGCGTTCTCTGCGTGTGCGGCAGCAGGAACAAGCAGCAGCGCAGGAACAAGCAGCAGACACGCCCTAACCGTCTTCATATCAAGTGCACACTTGTAACACAGTTCAATCAAAACAAGGCTCATGCTGCCTCAGCGCTGTCTTCTGGTAATGGAAAAATCCATGGCTTCCGACGATATCGTCCTCTCTGTCGATCATCTCACGAAGACCTTCGTGAAGCCCTTTACAGGTCGCAAAGTCGAGTCGGTGCGCGGCATCACCTTCAAGGTCGATCGCGGCGATATCTTCGGCTTCCTCGGACCGAACGGCGCGGGCAAAACAACCACGATCAAGATGCTGACGGGCCTCATTTCATCCACGAGCGGCACCGCCGCCATCCTTGGCAAGGCCATTCCTTCTCCCGAAGCCATGAGCAAAGTCGGCTTCTTGCCTGAAAACCCATATATCTATCCGTATCTCACGCCGCGTGAGTTCGTGACGCTCTGCGGACGACTCAACGACATGCGCGGCCGATCGCTGAAAGACGCCGTCGAACACGTCATCGATCGCGTGGGCATCACGTACGCGATCGATCGACCCGTGCATGCCCTTTCCAAGGGCATGCTTCAGCGAACCGGACTCGCCGCCGCTCTCGTGCATGCGCCGGAGTTGCTGATCCTCGACGAGCCCATGAGCGGGCTCGATCCGGTAGGTCGCAAAGAGGTGCGCGATCTCATCGTGGAGGAGGCGCATGCGGGGCGAACGGTCTTTTTCTCGAGCCACATCCTCAGCGACGTCGAGATGCTCTGCAACAACGTATGCATTCTCCGTAGGGGTGAGATCGTCGCAGCCGGAACGATACGCTCCTTGCTTGGACAAGGTGTGCGGCGCAGCGAGATTGCGCTGGAAGATGCGAGCGACTCGCTTCGGGCGAGTCTTGGTGCCGTCGCAACGAAGATCGAACGCGTTGGTACGGCATTGGTGCTCGAGGTGGAAGGCGACGATGCCGTGCGCACGGTGCTCGAACGCGCGCTCGCCGATCGGGCGCGCGTCGAGTCCGTCACACCGAAGCGCGAGACACTCGAAGATATCTTCGTCCGCAAGGCGCTTTGACGGGACTCTCCGTTATGTACTCCTTGCAGGAGTATACCCGTCGCACCCGCGCCGTCGGCAAGCGATGCAGACGGCGCGGAGGATCCGAGCACACCGTCGTACCAAAAGGCGATCGGCATGACATTTTCGAATATGAATGCATTATGCAATCATGTGAAATCCAAATTGGCTCCTGCATTCAAGGAAATAGGCAATCCTGCCCCGGACCAAGATCCTTGTGTAGCCAAGCCCGTGAAGGTGCCGTCGCCATTGCCTGCACCGCTCAAGAGCATCGCTTGGGTGGATCTGATCATCCCCGAAGGCACCGCGGGAACATATGTGCTCGAGACGGAGAAGGGCTTCGTCATTCCAAGGACTCGGCCCCGAACCCGTCACATGCAGCCGCACCGAGACAAAGGCTAGCGAACCAATCCGTCGATGAGCGTGGTCGCGAAGAATCCGAGGCTCACGTACGCGTTGCAGTCAAAGAATGCCCTGCCAATGCGCGACAGATCTGCGGCGGACGACGAGTCTCGCGGACGAACGAGACGGTGCTCGATGACGAGAACGATGGCGACGGCGGCAACACCGAGAAAGAACACGACACCGCGATGCAAGAAGATCCCCGTCGCGATGAGCATGAAGACTGTCACGGCATGTGCCATCGCCGCAATTCGCATGGCGCCGCGCGTGCCGAAGCGCGCAGGAATCGAGGAGAGCCCCTCGGCGCGATCGAAGGCTTCATCCTGTAGCGAGTAAAGAACGTCGAAACCGAGCAGCCACGTGAGCACGGCAACCATCAGCGCAAGGATTCCCGCGTTGGGACTCGCGCCCATGCCGATCCACGCGCCGCCGGGTGCAAGTGCGAGCGCGAAACCAAGCCATGCGTGTGCAGCCCACGTGAAACGTTTTGCGAACGAATAACCGAGCAAGACGAGGAGCACCGGAGGAGCGAGCAGCGCCGACCAGAACCCGAGCAACGCCGCGAAGCCGCAAAATGTGAGGCCGGAGACGATAGTGAGAATCAAGGCTTCGCGCGCAGCGATACGTCCTGAAGCGATCGGCCGTCCCTTGGTTCGCGGGTTCTTCGCGTCCAGATCGCGATCGGCCCAACGATTGAACGCCATCGCGCTCGTGCGCGCGCTCACCATGCAGATCACGAGGACCGCGAGACGAACGAGCGTGATGGGTTCGTGCGGCTCGGCGAACGCAAGCACGATGGCCGCCGCCGCAAAAGGCATCATGAAGATCGTGTGTGAAAACGTGACGAGCTCGCCCCAACGGCGAAGACGCTCGATCACGGCAGCGGGCTCGGCATGCGCGGCACGAGGAGGTGTCGTGCGTGATGGAGATTCGCGAGCAAGTAGGATGCGGGATCGCCAGCGACGTCGGCCTCGACATGAATCACTCCGGGGCGCGCACCTTTCGCGAAACGGCCAAGATCGGTGCGACCGAGTGCGCGCGCACCATTCCACGTGGCCATCTTGACGAGCTCCCAGCAAGGCACGTGGGGAGAACGATCGGCGAGAGTCTTGGCCTCTGCGAGGACATCGAGCGACGGTGACGACGCAAGCGAGTCGGTGCCGAGCGCGGCTTCGATGCCAGCCTCGCGGATGGATGCGAAAGGCGGAAAGCGCCCTTCGATGTAGAGGTTTGATCGCGGGCAGAGCACGACGGGCGCCTTGACGGCCGCGATGCGCGCGAGCTCGTCGGGCTGTGCGTCGGTCAGGTGCACGAGCAAGACATCCTGTGCGAGAGCCGTGAGTTCATCGGCGTAATCGAACAAAGGTTTGTTCGGATACGCGGGCCGGTGCTTCGTCCATGCATAAAGCCACTCGGGCACGGGGCCCTCATCGTTCTCGATCGCGCGGCGTTCGCCTGCGAATTCGGCGAGGTGCATGCTCGTGCGCACACGGAACGATCGCGCGCTCTGCAAGAGCGCGCGTACGGCATCCGGATGCGTGGAGTAAAGCGCGTGGGCGGCAGGGGCGTACGCGAGATCGCGCAACGGCCATGAAGCCAGCCACTTCTCGCGGGCCTCGGGAAGGCCTGCCACACGACGGAGCACGTCCTCGCGATCGAAACCCAAGACTTCATGAAAGACCGAACCGCCGATCTCGTGGCGTGCGAGCGCGGGAACAGCGGCGAGCGAGTTGCTCACGTCGCCGACAGCCACCGTGCCAAACGCAACGATCTCGCGCACGGCGACGTCGATCGCGTCCGCGTCGTCTTCCGGCAAGACGACGTCGCGCGTGGCGAGCATGTTCTTGACCCACGGAACGAAGCCTAATCCGGACCGCCTTCGCTTTGTCGCGATCTCTTCGTTGGGACCTGCGCTGCGGTCCTCAAAGCCATAAGGCTGTTCCGGTCCGCTGCTCGGTCCCGCCTCGACCTCGCGCCAAGTCGAAGGCGGTCCAACCTTTTCGCGGAGTGCGGAGAGCTCGAGATGCGTGTGCGCGTTGATGAGGCCCGGCAAAAGGATCCCGCGAACGCGGCGCACGTCGGCGCCGGCGTGGCGCGGAGCGAGCTCCGCGGCACGACCGACATCGAGGATGCAACCTTCTGGTTGCTCGTGGCCGCGCCCGGCAACGACGACGGCGCCATCCGCGATGGGCGCGGCATCCCCAGGAAGAATGTAGTCTGCATGAAAGAACAAAACGCTCATGTCAGAGAGCCTCCGTGAGCCAGTCGTAGTGCACGTTGCGCCGCGCACACCGAAACCCCGCCTCGTGAATGCGTGACTCGATCTTGTCCGCGTTGATACCGAAGACCGTCCCTGCGCTCGACACGACGCTCTCCTCGAACATCACGCTGCCGTAGTCATCGGCGCCAAAACGCAACGCGACTTGACCAACGCCGGGCCCCTGCGTGACCCACGAAGCGCCGACGTGATCGATGTTGTCGAGCATGAGACGCGCGAACGCCTGCGTGCGCAGATAAAGGTGCGTTCCATGCTCGCCGGGTGCGATGTGCACGCCATTTTCGAATTGGAAATCCCAACAAAAAAACGCGGTGAAGCCACCCGTCTCGTCTTGCAGATCGCGAATCTTCATCAGATGAAGCGCGCGATCCTCTGCGGTGTCGACGGTGCCGAACATCATGGTCGCCGTTGAACGCAGGCCAAGCCGATGCGCAGCGCGCATGACCGAGAGCCATTCGGCGCTCGTGCACTTGGCCTTCGCGATCTTCTTGCGAACGCGGTCGACGAGGATCTCCGCGCCGCCACCCGGAACCGAGTCGAGCCCGGCAGCGCGCAGGCGCTCGAGCACCGTCGGCACGGACAAGTTCTCGAGCCGCGCAATGTGGAGGATTTCCTCCGGCGAGAGCGCGTGCAAACCGAGTCCGTATTCCTTCTTGATCCAGCGAAAGAGATCTTCGTACCAATCGATCGGTAGTTCCGGGTTCAGACCGCCTTGAAGAAGGATCTGGACGCCACCTGCATCAACGACTTCCTGAAGCTTCTGACCGAGCACCTCGCGCGAGAGCACGTAGCCTTCGGAGTGACCGACAGGCCTGTAGAATGCACAGAATCGGCAGCTCGTCGTGCAAACGTTCGTGTAATTGACGTTGCGATCGATGATGTACGTGACGACGCCATGCGGATGCTTGCGACGGCGGACGGCATCCGCGGCGAGACCCAGCTCGAATAGGCTCCCTTCGCGCAGAAGGCGGGTGCCCTCGGCGAGCGAGAGTCGTTCGCCATCTGCTGCACGCACAAGGAGCGCATCGAGCGACGGCCTCGGCTGCGAGCCGATGTCGTCAGGAACCGTCACCGCGCGCACAGTGGGCGAGCACTTCGGCAGAAGCCGCGCACTCGCGGCCTCCGACCAGAAACGGAGCAGACCGCGTCTCTCGTCGTCGCCGAGATCGTAACGAATGGAGTGCGCGAGGTAGTCGCAGAGTGATGCTTCCGGCAGATTCGTGCACTCTGCATGCGACTTCGCAATCGCATCGCGACGGCAAAGCCCGATGCGCTTGGCCTCGCGTAAAATCTCGACATACTCGGCTGTCAGTGTCCCAGGGCGCGCGAACCACGCCGCGAAAACGAACGGCAATCCCGTCCACTCGAGCCAGTCCTCCGCAAGATCGAGCCGGTACGGGAAGCGCTGCTCGATCTCGAGCGCCGCGTCTCCAATGATGAGTGCGCCCGTGCGATCTTTCACCTGTGCGATGGCCTCTCGGGGAGGCGCGCCGAAGAACGACGGCGTGATCTTACGGCGCGCGAGCAAGAGGCGTCCGAGCACGACGCTCGTGCGCGAGGAGAGATCGAGCGCGACGGACGTGAGCTCGTGAATGGGTCGCGCAGCCACGATGGCCACGCTGCGGACCTTGCCGCGTGCACCGATCGCGATGCCGTCCACGAGCTCCAGATCTCCGATGGCCGCCGCTCCCCCAACGGGCAGAAGCCCCACGTCGGCCTCGCCCTCCGACAGCGCACGCGCGAGCTCGCTCGGCGGCGCGAGCGACAGCGCAACGCGATCGGCCGCGGGCGCTTCGGCGAGCGACTCCCAGAGCGGTCGCGCGTTGAGATACGCCACGCCGAACACGCGCAAGCGATCGGCGTTCGCGGCCTCCGCGAGGCCGCCGACTCCCCGATTCACGAGTTCATCTCTTTCGCATCGCGTGCATCCTGCACGATTGCCAATTTCGCCGCGCGCTTGCGGTCCTTCACTTTCATCGCCGCTTCAGGAACTTCAGCGCGCGGGTACTCGCGAACGACGTTGTAGAGCGTGTCGCGCTCGATGGGGGTGCAACCCGCCTCGCGAATGAGGCGTACGAGCTCGCCATCTCCGAGCGCACCCGGGGAGCGCGATCCGGCCGTCTTGTAGATCGTCTCATGAACGACCGTGCCGTCGAGATCGTCGGCGCCGAAGCGGAGCGCGATCTGGGCGACGTCCGGAGTGAGGCTCACCCAATACGCCTTGATGTGATCGACGTTGTCGAGAAGGAGGCGGCTCACGGCGATCGTGCGAAGGTCGTCTGTGGCCGTGGGCGCAGGCAGGTTCTTCATGCCGTTGCCGTCCGGATGAAACGCGAGCGGGATGAACGCCTGAAGTCCCTTCGTCTCGTCTTGCAGTGTGCGCAACCGAAGCAGGTGATCGACGCGATGTGCGAACGTCTCGATGTGCCCGTAGAGCATCGTTGCGTTCGTGAACATGCCGAGGCGATGCGCCACGCGATGCACCTCGAGGTACTCTGCTCCCGTTGCCTTGCCCGCGCTGATGCGCGAGCGCACGTCTTCATCGAAGATCTCTCCGCCGCCGCCCGGAAGGCTGTCGAGCCCCGCTTTGCGCAAGCGCACGAGAACCTCTTCGTACGTCATGCCGAAGTGCTGTGCGAAGAAGTGAATTTCGACGGCCGTGAAACACTTCAAGTGCACGTCGGGTTTGATGTGTTTGAAGCCGCGAAGAAGATCTTCGTAAAACGAAAATGGGAGAGTTGGGTGCAGGCCGTTGACGACA
Source organism: Polyangiaceae bacterium (assembly GCA_009781005.1). Classification (GTDB taxonomy): domain Bacteria; phylum Myxococcota_A; class Polyangia; order Polyangiales; family Polyangiaceae; genus Labilithrix. The sequence goes on from WQYX01000087.1 coordinate 14,578, forward strand.
TGGATCTCCGTTGGCGGATCATCCATGCGTGCCTCGAGCTCGTGCCACGCCTCCTCGAGCGACATCGTGTGCGCGCCGGGCATGTGCGCTTCGAGCTTCGCGAAGGAGCAAAACAGGCACTCTGCAACGCAGACATTCGTAATCTCGACGCGCAGGTTGCGGTTGAAATACGTTTTGTCGCCATGACGCTGGACGCGCACCTCGTTCGCAAGGGCGCCGACCGCGAGAAGATCGGGCTCGAGGAAGAGCGCGATGCCGTCGTCGAAGGTCAGTCGTTCGCCGCGACGCACCTTGTCAGCAATGACGCTAAGCACCGGCCACCTCCGTTGAAGAATCCACAGACCTTACGACGTCTGCTCGTTTGCGGCTCTCGCCAACGAAGACCGCCGCGCGCCCCGCATACTTTACAAGTAAACGAATTTCGCGTTGCATGAGTTCCCGTACCGATGTCATGCCCTCGTCTTTCACCTTCTTCGTCTCGTCGTCGTAGATGGGCAGCCCGCTCTTCTTCGTGAGGGGGCCGCGCAAGTCGCTCGCACCAAAACCAAGTGCCACTTGTGCGATCTCGAGGCCGCGGTTCGTCCAGTCCACGCCGACACGCGCGCCCTTGGCTGCAGCAATGCGCGAAACGGCGACCTCGCGGAGCATCTCGAGATCGGTTCCCCGCGGTTCGACCCATACGACGTCCGCACCGCCGTCTTCATGAATGCGAACCTCGTCGCCGTTCTCGGCGACACGCACGAGATCGGCGATGGCGCCGAGCACGAGAAGATCCGCGCTGCGCCACGAAGACATACTCGCGCGCACCGCATCGAGATCTCCGGCTCTGCGCGCGTCCAAGAGCGGCATCAAACCCGCACGCGCGACAGCATCTTCCACGAATCGGCTCACGTTCGATTCTCCTTCTCATCACCCCAGCGCAAGAACAGATCGTGCTCGAAGCCCAGATGATCGAGCACGCGACCAATGACCGTGTCGATCGCCTGATCGAGGGTCTTTATCTTTCCGTAAAACGACGGGCTGGCCGGCAAAATCACCGCGCCTGCGCGCGCCAGCGCCGCGAGGTTCTCGAGGTGAATCACGGACAGCGGTGTCTCGCGCGGCACGACCACGAGCGAGCGACGCTCCTTCAACATGACGTCCGCCGCGCGCGTCAGGAGCGTGTCGGAGATACCGTGCGCGACGCGCGCGCACGTGCCCATGGAACACGGAACGATGGCCATCGCATGCCAACCCGCGCTGCCGCTCGCGAACGGCGCCGAAAAATCGTGCGTGCCCCAGACGCGAAAGTCGCCCGTCGCATCGCGCAGATCGTCCTCGCATTCGAGCTGCCAAACTTCGGACGCTGCCCGCGACAGACAAACGCCAACCTCGATGTCTTCGTATTTGCGCGCACGCTCGTGAAGCCAGCCGAGAAGGCGCTTGGCGTACGGCGCGCCGCTCGCGCCCGTGATGCCGACCACGATCTTCTTCATGCGAGAGCCTCGCGCTCGCCGGAGACTCGCGTGCATACTGCACGCACAAGCGATGCGACGCCGAGCGTGAGATCGGACGACGTGACGTCACCAAAGCCCTCGCTCTCTAGAATTGCTTCGTACTCGCCGCGCGTGACGAAGCCTTGCATGCTCTCGGCGAGGTACGCGTACGCGTCGCGATCTCGCGCGATGACGGAGCCGAGCATCGGGAGCGCCGCGCCCAACGCCGCGCGATGAAGTGCGCGCGTTCGAAGGAGCTTCGGCGCGAAGAGTTCGAGGGTGATGAAAAGCCCGCCCGGTTCGAGTACGCGGCGCACTTCACGCACGCCCCTCGCGAGATCCGCCAGATTTCGCATGCCGAAGCCGCAGACGACGACCGCGAACGACGCGTCGTCGAACGGCAGCGCGAGCGCATCGCCCACGACGATCTCGGTGCGCGAGATCTTGTCTTTGCCGAGCGCAAGCATCTGTTCGGAGGCATCACACGCAACGATGCGCGATGACTCGGGCAGCACGTGCTCGAGCATCGCCGAGAAATCGAGCGTGCCAGCGCAGAGATCGAGCACGTCTCCACCGTATGCGCGAATGAACTCGTCGATCATCTCGACGGTGCGCGTTCGCCATCGCTTGTCGATGCCGAACGACATCACGCGATTCAAGAGATCGTAGGTAGGCGCGATGCGATCGAACATGACGCGGTTCGCATCGGCGTGCGCGTGCTCCGAAGCCTTGCGTGCGCGAAGCTTCGCGATCGGTGTCGCGATCTGGGACGCAACGGCGGGCTCCCTCGAGCGCTTGCCGAGCGGGATACCGAGCTCCGACCAGATTGCGTCAACACGGTGCTTGACCGCATCGCTTTGCGTCGCAACCTCGGGCCACTGCCTCGCGTAGCCCTCCTCGGCCCACTTGCGCGTTCCATCGATGGCCATCTTGCCGCCCCAGAGTGCCTGGCTCGCGGCATGATCCAGTTGATCGACGGGGCCGTCCACGAACGAGACGTCACGCTTCGGATCCAAGTTCGCGAGCAGGCGCCAGGCAACGTCGCCGAGGTTCTGCACGTCGACATCATCGTCGACCACGCAGATGATCTTCGACATCGACATCTGCCCCGAGCCCCACAGGCCATGCGCCACACGCGCCGCATGAAACGGGTACTGCTTTTTGATCGAGACGAGGACAAGGTTGTGGAACGCGCCTTCAATCGGAAGATTCATGTCCACGATCTCCGGAAACATCATCCGGAGCAGCGGCAAGAACAGGCGCTCGGTGGCCTTGCCGAGCCACGCATCTTCCATGGGCGGAGGCCCCACGAGCGTGGATGGATAAATGGCGTCGCGGCGGCGCGTGACAGCCGTGACGTGAAAGCGAGGGAAGGATTCGACGGGCGTGTAATACCCGGTGTGATCGCCGAACGGCCCTTCCTCGAACATCGGTTCGGTCGGATCCACATAGCCTTCGAGGACGAAGTCCGCGCACGCGGGCACCTCGAGATCCACGGTCTTTGCGCGAACGTACTCGACGGCCTCTCCGCGAAGGAAGCCCGCAAACATCCATTCGTCGATGCCGTCGGGCAACGGCGCGGTTGCAGCGTACGCGAGCGCCGGATCCCCACCGAAGGCCACCGCAACTTGCAACTTGCAACCAAGCTCCCTCGCGCGGCGGAAGTGGCGCGCGCCGGTCTTGTGGATCTGCCAATGCATCGCCGTGGTGTTCCGATCGATGCGCTGCATGCGGTACATGCCGACGTTGCGTGTGCCCGTGTCCGGATCCTTCGTGATGACGCTCGGCAACGTGAAAAACGGCCCGCCATCTTTCGGCCATGTCGTCATCACGGGGAGCGCAAAGAGGTCGACATCCTCGCCCTTTTGTACGACGTCCTGGCAGGGCGCAACCTTTACGTTGCGCGGAATCGCCGACGCGAGAGCGGGCAGTTTGCCGGCCATCTCGACGAGCTCGCGCGCGCTCTTCGGCGCGCGTGCGTGAACGAGATCGGCAATCTTGCAAGCATGTTCTTCGAGATCCTCGACTCCGAGAGCCAGGGACATTCTTCGCCGTGAGCCGTACGCGTTGATGAGCAGCGGGAAGCGCGAGCCTTTGACGTTTTCAAAGAGGAGCGCGGGGCCCGAAGCTTTCATGGTCCGATCGGCGATCTCGGCGAGCTCGAGATACGGATCAACCTCGCGGGCAATCCGAACGAGCTCTCCTTGTCGTTCGAGAACGCTGACGAACGCACGCAAGCCGTCATACGCCATTGGCTTGACTCTCCTGCCCCCGGAACTTTCAAAAAATTTTGAAATCTTTATAGGCTTCGTGGTCTTGGCGTCAAGCCTCGCGGCTTTGGGTCAAGATGCGGATTGCAAGCAATATTTCGGCTAATGTACGCGCCGTCATGCGTCTCCTCATCGCCGACAAATTGCACCCACGTGCCGTCGAAGAGCTTCGCGCTCTCCCGCTCGACGTCGTCTACGAGCCGGAGCTCACGAAGGAGACGCTGGAGACCAAGCTCCAAAACGTCGGCATCCTCGTTGTCCGTTCAACGGAAGTAACGGGCAACGCCATCAACGCCGCGCGCCAACTGAACCTCATCGTGCGCGCCGGAACGGAGACCTCGACGATCGACGTGAAGGCCGCGAGCGGGCGCGGCATCTACGTCGCCAATTGTCCGGGCAAGAACGCGTCGGCGATCTCCGAACTCGTCTTCGGTTTGCTTCTCTCGATCGACCGGCGCATCCCCGACGCGGTCGCTTCTCTGCGCGCGGGGCGCTGGGAGCGCGCCGAATACTCCAAAGCCGAGGGCATCCTCGGCAAAACGATCGGCATCGCAGGCGTCGGCGCGATCGGTCGCGAAGTCGCGCTCCGCGCAAAAGCACTCGGGCTTCACCCCATCGGCTGGAGCCGGAACTTGAGCCCGGCACGCGCCGCAGATCTCGGCATCGGTCATGCTGCAAGTCTCGACGAGCTGGCGAGCAAGTCCGACGTCCTCACACTGCACGTGAGTCTCACCGATCGCACGCGCGCCATCGTAGGACGGCGCACGTTCGAACTTTTGCCGAAGCGCGCCATCTTCATCAACTGCGCGCGGCCAGAGCTGGTCGACTACGAGGCCATGCGCGACGCCGTCGTCCAACGTGGCCTGCGCGTCGGCGTCGACGTCATCCCGAACGAACCGCGCGGCAAAAAAGAGATCGCGACCGACCTCTTCTCGCTCACCACGCCGAGCGAATCCGGCGGCTTTCTCTACGGCACCCCGCACATTGCAGCTTCCACCGACCAAGCGCAGCTCGCCATCGCCACCGAGACAGTGCGCGTGATCCGTTCGTTCTTGCTCGAGGGAACGGTTCCAAACGTCGTCAACGTGACGAACGTCTCCACCGCTCGCTTTCAGATGGTCATCCGCATGCTCGACAAGGTCGGCACACTTGCCAACGTGCTCGGAGTCATCAAGCGCCATGGGATCAACGTCGAAGAAGTGGCGAACACGGTGTTCGACGGCGGCAGCGCTTCGTGCGCAAAACTCCGTATCATGTCTCGCCCCACGGACGCGTGCCTGCATGAGATTCGCGCGTTCGAAGAAGTGTTACATGTCGATATCGTTACGCTCCCAAATCTTGCCTGACATGCCGAAGGTTATCTTACAGATCGTGGCACTCGTTGCACTCGTTGGGTGCATCTCGGCATGCAACGACAAGACGGGCGCTCGAAACGCCGACGCAGACGCGAACGCGCAGGACGCTGCGAATCTCGCAGACGCGTCGGTCGATGGGGATGCGTCGGTGCAGACTGCATTGGTTGACGCGGGCACGGACGACACCGCCATGCCGTCGATATCGAACGAGGAGCTGTCCCTGCGCATGCGGCACTTGCTCGAGGCCATCGCGCAGAACAATGCCGATCTCGCAAACGACGTGCTCTTCCCTCGCGACGCGTACTTGACGGCGAAGGACTCGACCGATCCATCGAAGGCGTGGGACAAGAGAGTTGCCGGCGCATTTCGCACGGCCATCGAACGCACGCATGCGCACACGAAGGGCGCGCCCATGGCAAAGTTCGTCTCCTTCGAACTCGGCAAAACCATCACGCAGATCCGGCCGAAGAAGAAGGACTTCAAGCTGCCGCTCTGGCGCGTGAAGCACTCGAACCTCACCTTCACCATCGACGGCAAGACCCATCATTTGCACATCGCCGAAATGGTCAGTTGGCGCGGCAACTGGTACGTCCTCCGTCTGCGATAAAATCGCGACGGCGAGGGGGGCAGGCACAGGGGCCTGCCCTCATCATCGATCGGATCTTTCGCTTGCTTTTCGGAAACGCCAACCCGCAGTGAGCATCTCGAGCTTTTCGAGACCTCGAGCGAGTACGAGCCAGCCCGGGTCTGCGTTGCGTGGCAGGTGACCGCCGAGAGCGGCCACGGCGAGCATGACATCTCTGGCGGTGGGATGGGGTGGTAGCGACTTTCTCCCCGCAGCGCGCAGGACCGCGAGTTGGTCCCCGGAGACGACGAGC
>WQYX01000088.1 GCA_009781005.1 Polyangiaceae bacterium
CCTTTCACGCGGGGTGGGGGGCACCCGGACTATGGTGGGGTCTGCTCGTCGGACTCGTCCTCGTCGCCTTCCTCTTGACCGATCGCTTCCTCCGCATCTCCCGCGGCCTCATCAAGAGGGTGTGAGGGAGTTGCGCCACGCATGCTAAAATGCAGTGCGATGTCGAAGCAGACGGCTATCAAGCTTCAAGTCGAGGTCGGCCCGGACCACACGATCAAGCTCCCGGAGGAGGTCCCTGTCGGTCCCGCCGAGGTGATCGTCCTCGTGTCCGAAGGTAGCTCCGCGCGGCCGATCGCCGAAAAGAGCTTGCTCGGCCTCTTCGCGGACGAACCAGAGGTCGTGGACGAGGCGATGGTGCACGTCCGCGAGCGGCGTAAGAGCTGGCGGATGCGGCCGGCGACATGATCCACGCACTCCTCGACACGGACATCTTCTCGGAGGTTCTCAAGGGTTGAGACCCGATCGTCGCCCGCGCGGGTGCCGACTACCTCGCTCGCCATGGAGAGTTCATTGTGTCCGTCGTGAGCACGATGGAGATCGCGTACGGCCTACGCCGCGCGAACCGAATCGAGCAGCTCGAGGAGTTTGAGTCGACGCTAAAGACAGCGTGCAACGTTCTCTCCTTCGAAGAGCCTGCGGCACTTCTCGCGGGTCGCATCGAGGCCGATCTCGAGAAACGCGGCACGCCCATCGATCTCACCGACGTGATGATCGCCGCAACGGCGCTCGTGGCGCGCCTGCCAGTGGTGACCGGAAACGTGGCGCACTTCGAGGCGGTGAAGAAAGCCGGCTACGAGCTCTCTATCGAGAACTGGCGTGAGGCTCGTTAGCGGTTGCGGGCCCCAAAACTACAGGTCGTCGCCGCGGGCGCTCTGCGCGGGTGATGGTCAATACAAGCGCATGCAGCGTGCGCCAGTCTTGCCGTACTTGTCGACGAAGTAGACGCTCGTAGTCCATGAGCGTGGATAGAGATGGCCTTCCCACGACGAGCCGGTCCATCCGTACCAGCCACCGTTGTATTGGGAAAATTCGAGCATGTTGCCCCCAACGTCCATCCACGACTCCTGCGGCGCGGGGCGGACTTGGCTCGCGTCGCCCGGGAACCGGCCGGGAGCCGCGATGATGGGCGTGAAGTCGTTCGCAAAGAAGCCGTAGTCGACCAAGGGGAAGAGGTAGCGCGGATCTTTCGCGCCGAAGTTCGACGTCCCTGCGTTGTAATTCGTAATCTTAGCAACCTCATCACCGGGGATTGGGTTATCCCCCCACGGCCATTGGCTCGGTCCGTACACCGCCGAGATCGCGTCGCGGCTTACGAGGTAACCGCCGTCCCACGCGCAGAACGCCGCAAACATCATGGGCGTCATGCAATTCATCGATTTCTCGTCGAGGATATCTTGAGAGACGGATCGCGGTGGCTCCCCGAAATATGCCATTTGCGCGTCGTCGTACCAATACGTCCGATGGCCGTACGCTCCGGCGGTCATTCCGCAACCGCTCGTCGCGGTGTTCTCACCGGGCTGCACGCCTCGGTAGTACGACGCGGGCCCGAGCTGGTCGGCGAGCCCCATATCGAGATCGATGGTACCTTCCGGCCCATAATAAGGAAACGTCACGATTTGACCATTTTTCTTTGAAGGCAATCCATCGATCTGCGACGTAAACCCCGTGGACGCGGGAAATCCAGTCTTCGGGAACATGGCCGCGAGGATCGGATCGACCAGGACGCGGTCCCTCACCCAAGCCTGGATGTTCGGGACGCCATCGTATTGCGCCTCGATCGCCGCAATCCACGCGCGCACACGCCCCGCCGTGATTTCATATTTGTCGACGTAGACGTTCTTGGTGTCGCCGCCCGCGTCCTTCATCGTGAGGCCGGGCACCTGCAATGTCTTGCAGCAGCTCTCGTGATTCTCCGCGTCCTCGGTGGGGCCGCAGCTATGGCCGCCGTGCAAGGCTCGACAACTCGGGGCTTCGACGCATAATTTGTAATCTGCACACACCGTACTTTCGCAATCGGTGTCGACCTGACATTTCTTGGTAAGCGCACAGGAAGGCGCCGCGGGAACCGTGATACCGTCGAACGACAGCTCCGCGCCGCCGCAGTCCTTGTCCGTCTCCGTGCCGTTTTGGATCTCGTCGCTCGACGTCGGCAGAGCGCATTGGTCGTTTGCGCAATAGCCCAATCCGCAATCCGTTCCGGCAGCGCACGCCTTTCCCAAACCGCATTTCTTCGCGTTCGGTCCACCGCAATCAATGTCGGTCTCGCCGTTGTTCTTCTTGCCATCCATATCGCTCGGGGCCGCGCAGACACCGGCATTGCAGATGGACTCGCAGTCGTCGTCGACCTTGCATTGGGCGTCTGCAGGGCACGGGGTACCCGACGTACCTCCGCAATCCACGTCCGTCTCGCCGTCATCCCTGCGCCCGTCGGAGTGTGCGTCGTCAGCGGGTGGCGTGCAAAGGCCACTCGCATCGCAATAGTCGCTCGTGCAGTCAGCATCGATCTGACAGACGACTCCATCCGTACACTCCGTTGAGGTACCCAAACCACATGTCTTGTCCACCCTCGGATCGACAGGGGCGCCCGGCGTGTTCGATGAAGAACATGCTGCGACGATGAACAAAAATGGCCACCACGCTCGATGCGTAAGTCGATTTCGCATGTTGCCCTTCCCGATAAGTGCGTGCGCTATGGATGGCGCCGCGTTTTAACTCCACTGCAAAAAGCTACCTACCAAACACTTCGAGGTGTGCCTGTTTGCTTCGGAGACACCCACTATCCACGAGATATGCCAACGCGTTGCTGTGGGGTGGGAGATGGCTGGGATGAGAGCGTTGCTTGGGAAACAACGAATTTCGGAATCTCCATGTTTGGACCAAAATGGATCATTTCAGTCGATCATGGATAACTTCCGATCCGTTTCCCTTGTCCCTAGAAAAAGGCGGCAAGAGGAGAAGCCGCCGCTCTTTCAGAGCGTGTAGGGCAGCCGTCGCGAGCGAATCGAGGCAGGGCGGAGCGCGAGGTGCGTGTGCGAGTAGCACACGCACACGCCGTCGCACCGCGAAGTCAGGAGCGCGCGTAAGCGTACTTGTCGTACGTGCGCAGGCACCGCAGCGCCCACCTGAGGTCCCGCCACAGGCGGCCGGGCAGCGCCGAAGGCGCCATCGAAGAGAATCGATTCGCGCAGCAGGCTGCCCTCCACGCTCTCAGTGGTCGCACTCGCCGCCAATCATATTGAGCGACCCAAACGTTGGAACAATGTCGCTCAGCATGTTGCCGTTGATAAGCTTCGAGAGACCGCCAGTGATGGGGAAACATGGCGGCCGGACGCGCACGCGGTACGGCGTTCCCGAGCCGTCCGACACGAGGTAAAACCCGAGTTCGCCGTTGCCTGCCTCGGTATACGAATAGCACTCGCCTGCGGGGACTTTTGCGCCCTCCATAATGAGCTTGAAGTGCTGAATCGTGCCTTCGATGGTCGTGTAGACGTTGCTTTTGGGCGGCAAGATCACGCGCGGATCCTTGGCATGGACCGGTCCGTCGTCGGCCATGCGGTCGCACGATTGCAGGATGATGCGCGCCGACTGACGGATTTCCGCAAGGCGAATCAAGAATCGATCCAGATTGTCGCCATTTTTGCCAACAGGCATATCCCAATCAATCTCGTCGTATTTGAGATAGGGATGGCATTTGCGCACGTCGTAAGCCACGCCGCTCGCACGCAGGCACGGCCCCGTCCACGACAACGCAATCGCGTCGGCGCCGCTGATATTCCCGATGTTCTCGAGCCGATCGATGAAGATGCGGTTTTTCAGCAGCATCCCCTCGCCGTCTTCGACGAGTTTCAAGATGGCCGACAGCGCCACGCGACACATCTCTTTGAGTGCCGGCGTGGGTGGTTGGGCCATGCCGCCAATGCGGCCGAACGCGTGCGTGAGGCGTGCGCCGGTTTCTTCTTCGAGGATGTCCCAAACCATTTCACGCGCTTTGATAAACCAAAGAAACGGCGTGAACGCACCAAGCTCCATGGCCATGGCGCCCGTGCACGTAAGATGATCGGAGATCCGGGCCAGCTCACCCAAGATCATGCGGTACCACTGACACCGATCCGGCACCTGGATCTCGCACATCTTCTCGACCGCGAGCGCATACCCTACGTTGTTGAGCATGGGCGAGACGTAATTCAGCCGGTCCACGTACGGAAAAACCTGCGCCCAAGTCCCGCGCTCACACATCTTTTCGAAGCCGCGATGCAGATACCCAATCTGCACATCGCTCTTCACGATGGTCTCGCCGGATAGCTCGAGGACGATGCGCACGGTGCCGTGCATGGCTGGATGCGACGGCCCCATGTTGAGATGCATGGGCTCCGCCGGGAGCTCGAGTTCGTTCTCGTCGAGATCGAGGTCGATGGCCTCCATGTCAACTTTCTCCTCTACTCCAAACTCTGCGGCCGAATGACATACCCTCGTCCGCGCGGAACGGCGCGAGCTTGTCGAGCGGAACGCCGGCTTCCTCCTCCGTGCGATACGGGATGAGCGGTTGCGTCTTGTTGGCCGGATAATCCTTGAGAAGCGGGTGTCCTTCGAACTCTGGATACAAAAGGATGCGGCGAAGATCGGGATGGCCTTTGAAGGTCACGCCCATGAGATCGTACGTTTCGCGTTCGAACCAATCTGCGCCCGGCCAGATTTCGGTAATCGAATCGATTTCGGCACTTGCCATTTCGGCATTGCCAACGCGCGCTTTGACGCGGACGCGGTGGCGGCGTGCGACCGAATAAAGGTGCGCGACAATCTCGATGCGCGGATCGCGATCGGGATAATCGACACCGCAAAGATCGACGAGCATGTCGAATCCCATTTGCGGATCATGGCGAAGGAAGGCGCAGACTTCTTTCCATTGGGAAGCATTCACGACAGCGGTGTCGTCACCCCATGCCGAATGGGTTTCGACAATGGCATCACCGAATTTGTCCTTGAGGACTTGCAGCACGCGTTCGCTCATCTCATGCCTCCTCTCGGCTGCGACGGAGCTGGATGAGCGTGGCGGGATCTTCCCGAGGTTTGACGATCCCCGGAGTGCGATCCCCGCGCGTGATCTTGTCTTGCAAGAGCATGAGACCGTCGATGACGGCTTCGGGGCGCGGCGGGCAACCCGGAATGTAGATATCGCAAGGGATGATTTTGTCGATACCCGGCAAGGTCGTGTAATTGTCGTAAAAGCCGCCCGTGCTCGCGCACGTCCCGAATGCAAAAACCCATTTGGGCTCCATCATTTGTTCGTAAATGCGCTTGAGCGCCGGGGCCTGACGCTGGCTAATCGTGCCTACAACCCATAGCAAATCGCTCTGACGCGGGGAAAAACGCGGAGCCTCGGCGCCGAAACGCGCCGAGCCATCGAAACGCGGGCTCGTCAGCGCCATGAATTCCATTCCGCAGCACGCGGTCACGAACGGGTATTTGAAGAGCGACCATTTGCGCGCCCAATTGAGCAACGCATCGATTTTGGTCGTTGCAAAGCCCGACGTGGAACCGCTGTCCAGCGTGACGGTGCGCGGCCCGCCGGCGACCGCGCCTCCGGCGTCCGATTTCAGCTCTCCCATTCGAGGGCTCCCTTCTTCACGATATAAACGAGCGCAACGATGACGACGGCAAGAAAACCGAACATCGACGCAATGCCGATCCACCCAAGAGTTTTGAATTGGATCGCCCACGGGTAGAGAAAGACACTTTCGATGTCGAAGACGACGAAAAGAATCGCGGTCAGATAAAACTTGACCGAGGGTTTGAGGTGACGGGCGCCGGAGCTCTCCGAGCCACACTCGAACGGCTTCATTTTCTCGGGTGTCTTATTGACCTTCCCACCAAGGAAGGTGGCCCCCAAGAAGAAGATCCCGGCGAGCAGCGCCGCCGTGGCGATCATCAAGAACATCGGCGCGTACGTGGCGATCATCCAGCGTTTCCTTGGTCAAACTTGGAGCAAGTTGGGTGGGCTTCGACCCAAAACGTGGGCGAATTCTGGGACAACGGCTTGACCGCTTTTAGTGCCACCGGGCTTCCGAAGTCAACGACGGCTCAGTAGTGAGATCGCCAATCCTCGAGCACAGGTCCGAGCTTCGCCTCGATCTCGCGAATGTCGTCGATGATCTCGTCCTCCGGCGCGCCGAACGCGACGGCGTCCTTGAGGCACGCGACAGCAGCCACATAGCGGCCGCGTCGTAGGAACGCGCGCCCAAGCAACGGCATCACCTCATGCGGAAACGCACCGAACGCCATCGCGCGCCGAAGCGGTCCAATGGCCTCGCCCGGCCGATCGTCCCGGAGCAGAGCTTCCCCGAGACGGCGAAAGAGATCCGCAGCGGCCATGCCTTCCTGCGCATACTGAATGCCAATGCGGAAGACTTCTTCGGCTTGCTCGATATCACCGAGGTTCACGCATGCCAAACCGAGCAGGCTGAGTCCTTTGGCGATGAGCGTGCGCGCCTCGGGCGAGAGCATCTGTCCTTCCGGCGTGCGCAGGAAGATCGCGAGCGGCGCAGGCCAGCTACCGAGCATGGCAACAATCTTGGACCAATCGCTACGAGCGGCGCATGTCTCGGCCTCCCCGACCTTCGAGAGATCGATCGACGAACGCGTACTCGGCGTCGATCGATCGAGTTCTTCGCGCACGTGCGAACGGATGCGCGTGCGAAACGCGTCGAGCTCGAAAGACTCCGGCGTGCCGTCGTGAGAAACGCCGAGCTCGACTTCGTCGCCATCCAAGGTGAGCGACGTGAGCGAGTATCCGAAGAGCGGCGCGAGCAAGAGGTAGCGGATACCGATGAAGAACTGAATCGCTTCTCCATCGTCCTCGCTCTCCGGGATTGGCGTTTCTTTGTCTTCTTCGACGAGAAGCGCGCCAACGAGTCGCCGCCGGAAGTCGGGAAGCGTCAGGCGCTGCGGATCGAGATCCCCATTGTCATCCTCGGAGCCAACGACGAAATCGACGAGCGTCTGGTCCGGGCTCCGCCTATCGATCGTGAGCGCGGTAATGCGCGTGCCCACGATGATCGAGAACGCGAAGAAACGGTCCCCGATGATTTCGCAGAGCGCCTGAAAGCCGCCGATGGTTTCACCAATGCGCTCGAACCAGCCATCGGTGCGCAAAGCTTCAAGCGAAAATTGCTTTTTCAAAGGGGGCATCGAGCAGCGCGAAGGTTAGACGTTGTAGGGGATCTCAATAATCTTAGGCTCTCACGGAAGGAGCCATGAAGTCACGCACGTCCGGCGGCGAACACAAGCGGCCAAGGGCAATCGTCGTGGGCGCCGCCCAATGCGTACACACCCGTTTGACCCCGCAGCCCGTGCAGCGCGACGGATCCCGACGCGACGGGCAGCGCTGAATCATTCCCATGTGGCAGAGAGAAAAATCGTAGCGGACGGGATCACGAGCGTCGAACCGGGTAAGCGCGCGGGTGATCTCAACCGCTGTTTTCCAGGATACATCGCGGCGTGAAGTGAGGCCTAGATTCTTGGCGAGCTTGTGGATGTGGACGTCGACGGGAATCACGAGCCGGCTCGTGGGCACGTCCCAAAGGCCGAGATCAACGCCGTCCGCGGGTCGCACCATCCACCGCAAAAAGAGCAAGATGCGCTTGGCTGCGCTGCCCGCACGCGCGTCCGGGAGCAGATGCGAAGGGCCGCGCCGCCCATCCACGTTGCGCTCACCTGCGCGCGCAAATCCGCCGGCGATCCGAATACGATCGCAGAACGATGCAAGAGCCTCCTTGAGAGCGAGTTCGCCAGCCTGCTGCGCGAAATCGATTCGTCGGTTGGGCGCTGCGGCGCCTGCGCACGTACGACAAGTACGCTTGCGCGGGCTCCTCGCGCTCCGCCCTAGCCTCGATTCGCTCGCGACGGCTGTCGAACTCGCTCTGAGTGCCGCAGTCTCATCGCGGTCGCACTTCGCAGCATCGCGATCGGCCTTCGCGAGCTCGTGGACGAATGCTGCGCCAAGCGATCCCGCCTCGCGCTGCACCGCGCGCGCACCGATGAGAAGGCGGGCGAGATCATCGCCCCTGAACAGGCGATGGCGGAACCCAGACAGCCGTGAAAGAAGCATGCGCGGCGCGTCGGCCGCATGCGATGGGCTCGGGCCAACGAGCGCGAAGAGCTCGGTCAACTTCTGGTGGATAACCTTCACGTGGCCGAACGCGCACGCCGACGAGACGAGCGCAACGAGCTCGCGATCTTCGCGTGCCACGTAGCGATGAACGAAATCGACGGGATCGGCAGAGCGCCGCGCACGAAGATCCTCGCGCGTACGGATCGCGTCGAGCGACGCCTTCACGACCTGCAAGTGCGAATCGCAAATCGCCGAATCACGAACGCCCCGGGATGTAGAAACACGACGCGTGCTCATAACGTTGCGTCGTCCTCGTTCGTCGCGGAAGGACGAGGCTCCCTCTTCATCCGTCGTTCGGCCTTCGCGCGTTCGACCTTCGCAGCCGCAAGGCGAGCACGGGCAATTTCGGCCCAGCGGTCGCGCCCCTCGCTCGCTTGCAAGTACGCTGCAAACGACTGCTCCGCCAGACGCCAGAGCCGCGCCGCCTCCGATGGCTTCGTCGTGCTCCTCGCGATCGCGGACGCACCGAGACCGTCGTACCAGTAGATCTCATACGCCGGCACGAAGAACACGACTTCGGGCGCGTGCAACAAGGCCGAGACGCCCCGCCCAGACGCTGGACGCAGGCCCATCGATCTCTCGAGTTGCACCGCGAATTGCGCCTGCTTCTCCCCGGCAACGAGATCGCCGGAGCGATCGAGCGCAACGGCGAGACCCCAGACGGCAAGCGGAGCGATTTCGCTCGAGACAGGTGCGGCGATCCGCAGCGCCTCGCGGTAGTCATCGATAGCCTCGGTGAGGTTGCCGAGATGCATCTGCGTCTCCGCCAGATTGAGCATGGGTGTTGCGCGAAGCACGTCTTCCGTCGAGAGCCGGAGAACCTCGACGTACGCATTTCGTTCGCACTCGTGATCACCGAGATGGCCACACGCGAAAGCAAGCAAGAGCCACGATCTCTCCGCCATCGGATGGTCCGGCGCATCTTTGAGGGCAACTTTCAAAATACGTGCGGCATGCACGTAATTGCGTTCGTCGGCCGGAGCGAGCATCGAGTAGACGCGCCCGAGATCGAACCGCAAACGCACGTCGGGGCTCGTCTCCGCCGAGACACTCTCGAGCAACGCGAGCGCTGCGAGCTCCGAGCTCACGCCGACTTCTCCATCCTGCGTGAGGCGGCGCTGCACCTCGACGTGGACACGGTATGCATTCGCCGCATCCGGATCACGCATACGATCCCAAGCACTCGGCGGCGAGTCTGCGCGCGCAGTTCCAAGAGCACCCACGAGTACGGCGACGAGGACGAGCGAACTGTCGAAACACGCTCTCATCGCGCTGCGGCTCCTCGTCTCTTCGCGGCCACCTCCGACGGCGCTTGGCTCTCGTGAGCGCGCGCATGCGATGTCCACGCGCGCTTGCCTGCCGGTCCATCGAGGTAGCGTCGCCACGCCCGGCGCGCACTTGCCGGATCGCTCGCTTCGAGAGCGAGAGCAACGAGCGCATCTCCCTCTTCCGGAACGCCGGCGTCTTCGAGCGCTCGCACCACGCGAGGATCCCCCGCGAAGTTCCCGATGCCAGTGGAGCGAGAGAGAAGCGACGCTCTTGCCTCGTCGCGCTCCCCTGCCCTGTCCTCTGCGAGAGCAGTTGCAACGACGCTTGCGACGTAGAGCGCATCTTGTGCGTCGCGGCGCGCTTGACGGAGCATGGCGCTCGCGGTCTCGAGCTCCTTCGGGCCCAAAGACATCATGAGCATTCCAGCTTCGAACGAGGCAGCGGCGCGTTCTTGTATCGGCAACGCCGTTGTCCTTGGGAGCACGGCTCTGTATGCCCGCACGGCTTCGTCAACATGGTGCGTTCGCGCATTCGCGCGCGACCAGGCAAGGAGCGTTGAGGGATCGTCCATCACGCGCTCATCGCGCGCTGCTGCCTCTCTGAGCGCCGAAAGTGCTTCATCCGCACGACCCGCCTGCACAAGCGCACGTCCGCGAAGGACGTACGGTTCCGCGCGACCAGGCATCCGCTTGTCGGCATCGTCGGCAATCGCAAGGAGATCGCCAATGAGCGCGCCGCCTCCGGCGAGTTTCGCCATGCCGCTTGCAAGCACATCGCAAAAGCGACGAAGCCCGGGCTCCTTCGCGCGCTCCCAAACATTCGCGCTCGCAGCGCCTGCAACCCCGACACACGGCGACGGACGCACGATCACAGGCGATGAGGGCGCCTGAGCGAGGACGAACGCAAGAAAATACGCGACGATCACCGCGCCTTCGACGTTACGCGCGCTTCGAGAAGGGATCGCGTAAAATGATGGTTTCTTCGCGGCGCGAGCCAACGCTTACGAGAACCGCGGGGCAGCCGACCTCCGACTGGATGAATTGCAGGTACTCACGCGCCTCGATCGGAAGATCATCCATGGTGCGCGCGGAGCCGAGCTCCTTCTTCCAGCCGCGGAACGTTTTGTAGACGGGCACGGCGCGATCGAGTTCGTCGATCGGCAGATCCGTCGTGCGACCGCGCGGTGTGTCGTACGCGACGCATGCTTTGATCTCGCTGAGCCCGGTGAGGACATCGACCTTGGTAATCGCAAGTGCATCGAGTCCGTTCACGCTCGCCGCATATCGCAACCCGGGCAGATCAATCCAACCGGTGCGCCGCGGTCGGCCGGTCACTGAACCAAACTCGTCGCCCACCTTGCGGATACGCTCTCCGGTTTCGTCGAGGAGCTCGGTGGGGAACGGGCCGCCGCCAACGCGCGTCGTGTACGCCTTGACGAGACCAACGACCTCGTTGATTCGCGTGGGACCGACGCCGCTGCCAACACACGCGCCACCTGCCGTGGGCGACGACGACGTAACGAATGGATACGTTCCGTGGTCGACGTCGAGCAGCGTTCCTTGCGCACCCTCGAAGACGACACACTTGTTGTCGCGCACTGCGCGCTCGATGAGCGCCTGCGAGTTGACGAGCATGCCCACGATGCGCGCGCGTGCGGGCTCGATGGCGTCGAGGATCTCGGAGACCGTCGGAACACTTCCTCCGAGCTCGCGAATGGTCGGCGCCCAACTCTCGAGCGCGCGACCAACGAGCGCATCGAGACGCGTTCGATCACGCAGTGCCCCGAGCGAAATACCGCGACGGGCAACCTTGTCCTCGTAACAGGGACCGACACCGCGCTTGGTGGTGCCGATCGCGCCTTTGCCTTGTTCGCGAAGACCATCGACGAGCACGTGGTAAGGCAGGATCGAGTGAGCGCGGTCGGAGACGACGAGACGGCCCGCCGTGCGGAGCCCGCGATGTTCGAGCTCGTCGAGCTCGGTCACGAGGCTCTTTGGGTCGATGACCATGCCCTGAGCGAGCACGCACGTCGTCATCGGACGCAAAACGCCGCTCGGGATGAGTCGAACGATCAACTTGTCATCACCGACGACCAGCGTGTGGCCCGCGTTCGGCCCGCCGCCGAAACGCACCACCATGTCCGCATGTTCGGTGAAGATGTCGACGATCTTGCCTTTGCCTTCGTCGCCCCATTGTGCGCCCACGATTACGATCGCTGGCATTTCGTTATGCTCCTTGTGCTCCTTGCGTGCCGCTCTAGCACGTAACGCTTCACGTCGGTCAACCGCCACACGCTACGTCAAACGACAGGCGCGCTGTCCGACAACCTTCACCTGTCGGAACCCATGACATGCCCGCGAGTTCCGCGACCCGCACGACTCAACGGAAAAGAAGGGAATTTCGCATCGGCACGGCTGTCGCAAAGAGCCGGCGAGTTCTACCTCGGAAGGAACCACAACATGGCCTTCGCCATCGATCCTGACACCCTGGACCGCGCCGCCGCCGGTGAGCAGCTCTCTCTCGATCACGTCTTGCGGGTCGTCACGCCCCATGTCGAACGCCAGCTTCTCCGTTATCAGGTGAGCGACGAAGATCGACGCGATCTGCTCCAGGCCACGCTGATGCAGATCGTCCGCCGGCTCGGAACGTTCCGCGCCGAATCGAGCTTCTCGACATGGCTCTTTCGCGTGACGGCAAACGAAGCGCTGATGATGATGCGATCGCGGCGTCGGCATCGATCGCGCCTCGTCGAAGGTCTCGACTGGGAGGAACTTTCGACCCTTCCGTCCATGAACGACAACGAGGAGATACTCGTCGACGTGACCGCTGCCGCACGCGAACGCGACGCGGCTGTGCGCGATGCGCTCGAGGAGCTCCCCAACGACTACCGCGACGTCGTCGTCGCTCACTATCACATGGATCTCGGTCTGCAGGAGATCGCCGATCGGCTCGACATCACCGAGAGCGCGGTTCGTTCGCGCCTTCACCGCGCGCGCAGCCGGCTGCGGACGCTGCTCGAAGCACGCGATCTCGCACCCGACGCAGCGTGACCGGTCATCGTTACGGAGCGGCCTTGACTTCGATCTCTTTGAGACCCGCGCGAAGAACTTGCATGCGCTCCACCGCCCCTGACAAGAGCGTGCGATCGCCGGCGAGATCCTTTTTCTCTTCCGGATCGTTCGCGAGATCGAAGAGCTGGTAACGACGGCCGCCGAAGTGAATGAGTTTCATGCCAGGCGAGGTGCCCGTGATGACGGCGCGGCGCATGCCGTTGTACGGGCCGGCGGGCATGTCGATGTAGACGTCACGCTCCTCGTAGGCGCCGTCTTTCACGTCGACATCGGCGAGCAGGCTCTTGCCGCGAAGCTCGCCTTTGGCGGGCGCGGGGACACCTAAGAGATCGAGCAGCGTGGGCGCAAGGTCGACGTGCGAGCGCTTGACGGGCACGCGTGCGGCGGTGCTTCCCGGCACGTAGACGACGAGCGGCACGCGCACGAGCGGCTCCCAGATCTCGGAGCCATGCCAGCTCATTCCATGTTCGCCAAAGGCCTCGCCGTGATCGGCCGTCACGACGATCGCGGTTCGAGAGCCCCAAGGCTGCGACGCGACGTAGTCGAGGATCCGCCCGATGTGTTTGTCGGTGAACCAGATCTCCTCGTCGTAAAGGTTCTTCGATGCCATGGGGCCATCGAACTTCGGGGCACCAGGATGCGAGACGTATTGCGCGTGCGGATCGAAGAAGTGAAACCATGCGAAGAAGCGTCCCGTGCCTGCGTCGGGGGTGACGTTCTCCGGCTTGGCGAGCATCTTCAGCGCAACATCTGCCAGGCGATCGCTCGTGACGCTCGTGTCGTTGTCGCCCATGCCTGGAGGGATCGCCGAAGTGTCCCAAACATCCATGCCCTGGTTCAGACCCGTGGGATTGCGGAAGTACCAGTGGCAGTGAGCCGCGAACGTGCGAATTCCGGCGTCGTGCGCGCGCTCGGCGACGAAGATGTTCGACGGCGCATACGTGTTGAAGTGACTCCAATCGCGTTTCGTTTCGCTCGGATACTTGCCAATGAGGAACGGGCCAATGCTCTTCCCCGTGTAAGATGCAAGTGAGTAGGCGCGCTCGAAGACCGTGCTCTCCGCGGCGAGCTTGTCGAGGTTCGGTGAGATGCGCTTGTCATATCCGAGAAACCCGAGGTCGGGGCGCAGCGTGTCGATGGTGAGGAGGATCACGTTGTATGCTGGATGAACACGGGGCGGCGCGGACGGGTGCGCGACCTTCGGCTCGACCGGATCTTTTGCTGGCAGAGGCGTATCCGCACCGGAACAGTCTTCGTCGATGCCGTTGCCCGGAATGTCGATCGCGTTCGTGTTGATGCGCGGATCGTGATCGTTGCAGTCGCCGCCGCCGAAGCTGCCGGACTCACCGTCCTTGTCGCGATCGGTCGCGTGTCGAAGGAGGGCGAGCGAGATCTTGCCGATCGGCGCGGATTTCTCGATGGCACGCGCGACACTCGGCTCGTGATTGAGGGCGCTGCTTGCACGAAGGCAGAGCGCGCCGATGAGGACGAGACTGACGAGCGACACGACTCCGCCCACGACGGCAGACTTCCGAAGCCACTTCGAGCTGCCATCGCTCTCAACACTGCGCGCAAAGACAACGGGGCCGAGGTAAGCACCGAACGCGAGCGCCGCAAGGTTTCCGACTGGACGTAAATCGAGCTCGCCACGCTTGAGCACGCCGAAAATGCCGAGCACGCCGTGCTCGCCGCCGGTATCGCCCGTGGCAACGCCGAGCGCGAAAAGAGCACCGACAACGATGATCGCCGCGCCTCCGGTAACGATGGGATCGAGAAGCTGCGGGACGGATCCGCTGCCGAGCGCGAACGCGCGCCGAACCGTTGGCAGAAGCGCGACGGCGACCGCAAGCACGAAGAGAACGAATCCAACGGCAGCTACTCCGATCGTCAGCCCGGCTTCGAGAGGTCTGCCCGATGCGAGCGCCGCGCGCGCGAGATGCGCGACACCGAGGCAGCCAACGAACGCGGCGAAGACAAGCAGCGGAGCGAGCGCAGCGTTGCGCAGGCGTTCGAGGACGGTGCCGCGCCGGAGGGCAACGAGGTGTTCGGCCGGGCTCCTGGGACGCCCCGGTTCGAGCACGAGGCTCGCGATGCCAACGACAAGCGCTACGAACACGACGAACGGAAAGAGCACACCGAGCAGCGAGAGCAGCAGAGCCACCGGGGCCGCGGCAGGCTCGGCAGCCACATACGCTGCGTGTCCCTCGACCAGCGCGACGATCAATGCCGCAACGGCAGATCCGCCGAACGCAAGTACGAGCCGAAAGACTGCCTTTCGCACGGACGACGTCTTACTCGACCGCCTTCTTCTTCGCGAGTGGATGCGCCTCGTCATACACCTTCAGCAAATGAGCAACTGAGACGTGCGTGTATCGCTGCGTCGTCGAGAGCGATGCATGGCCGAGGATCTCTTGAATGGCGCGCAGGTCGGCTCCACCGTCGAGCAGATGCGTCGCGCACGTGTGCCGAAGCGCGTGCGGATGCAGATCCGCGCGCCCGGCACCAAGGAGACCGTAACGCCGAACGAGCAACTGCATTGCGCGCGGGCCCATGCGCCTGCCACGCGTGGAGACGAAGACAGCGTGCGGGTCGAGAAAATGCGTTCGCGGATGCGTGAGTGCTTCGCGCACCGCGAACCACGCACGCAAGGCCTCTTCGGCTTTGCGCCCGATGGGAACGATGCGCTCCTTGCTCCCCTTGCCCATCACGCGCACCGTGCGCTCGGCGAGCGACACGTGCGCGAGGTCGGTGCCTGCGGCCTCCGCGACACGCAACCCAGCACCGTAGAGCAACTCGAGCAGCGCACGGTCGCGAAGCGCGACTGCCTCGCGTGCGCGCCGCGAAGAAACTGTGCCTTCGTCAGGGGATTCGACGACGAGCGACGCGTCTTCTGCGGAGAGGAACGTTGGCAACTCCCTCTGCACCTTCGGGCTCGCGAGCCCTTCGGCGGGGTTCATACGGCTATGTCCGTTCTTCTTCATCCATCGGCAGAACGCGCGAATGCTTGCGATTTTGCGCGCGATCGAGCTTGGCTTGCACGTTCGCGTCAGTTCACCGAGCCACGCGCGCAGCACGTAGACGTCGAGCTCGCGTTCCGCGTCCGGCTGTGCGGCGATGAACTTGAGCAGCGCGTCCAGATCGCGCCCGTAGGCCAAGACCGTGTTCGATGGCGCGCGCCGCTCGTTCGCGAGATGCATCACGAACTCTCGTTTTCGTCCGGCGAGCTCCACCACACTATCTTGCATCCTACACCTTTTGCATCTTACACCGATGCGAGGGAATGGCCCAAATCTGCTACGCTTCGGCTTTCGTGGCGCGCCGATTTCGGGAAAAGCTGAGAGGCGTCTGGGAGCTCGCCAAGTCCGAGCGCGCCACCCCTCGTGAGATCGGCTGGGCCGTGGCCATCGGCGTGTTCGCGGGGTGCACACCCGCCGTCGGCTTCCACGGCGCTCTCGCGGTGGGGCTCGCCACGCTCCTCAGGAAAAATCGCCTCTTCGCTTGGATCGGCTCGCGCGTCTCCAACATGTTCATCCTGCCATTCATCGCGTTCGCCGAGGTGCAGCTCGCTCATCGCGTTCGTACCGGCGCATGGGCTGCACTCGAACGACGAGACGTGCTCGACGAGGCACCGAACCTCCTACTCGACTGGGGCCTCGGGACGATTCCAATCGGTCTATTTCTCGCTGCCGTGCTCGGCCTGATCGCTTGGGCGCTGGCTCGCCGCCGCGATCAGCGGCGTGCCGAAGCACTCAAGTTAAAACAGCCTGACGAAGATCCGCGATCGTCTTCGGGATCGCCTGTGTGAGATTCGTTGGGTCGCCCTCGGTGACGAGGATGTCGTCCTCGATACGCACACCGATGCCGCGCCACTCGGATGCAACCTTTTCGTTGCCGCTGCCGATGTAGATCCCCGGCTCGATGGTAAGGACCATCCCGGGCTCGAGCGCGCGAGCCTTGCCGTCGACGTAATAGTTGCCGACGTCGTGCACATCCATGCCGAGCCAGTGACTCGTCTTGTGCATGTAGAACGGCTTGTACGCCTCGTTCTTGACGAGCTCCTCGACTTCACCTTGGAGCAAACCGAGCTTGACCAAGCCGCGCGTGATGATTTCGACGCATGTAGTGTGCACTTGTTCGAGCGTGGAGCCCTTACGCACCTTCTGGATGGCGGCCTCTTGAGCCTCGAGCACGAGCTCGTAGATCGCTTGCTGCTCTCTCGAGAACCTGCCACCGATCGGAAACGTGCGCGTGACGTCGCTCGCGAAGTAGTCGTACTCGCAGCCAGCATCGATGAGCAGAAGCTCACCCCGTTCCATCTTCCTGTTGTTCTGCCTGTAGTGAAGGAACGTCGCGTTTGCACCCGAACCGACGATGGATCCGTATGCGGGCCGCTCGGAACCGCGCGCGCGAAAGGTCTCGAGAAGAAGAGCCTCGACCTCGTACTCGTACATCCCCGCGCGCGCGAGAGCCATCGCGCGAACGTGAGCCTCGGCGGTGATCTCGGCGGCGCGTCTCATGGCCGCGAGATCCTCGTTGCCTTTGAGGAGGCGCATCTCGTGGAGGATGGTGCCGGGGTCGATGATCTCGACGGGCCAGTCGATGCCGAGCCTCACGCGCGCCCGCGTCCGATCGATCGCGTCGAGAATCTCGTCGTCCATCGCGCGACTTTTTCCGAGCCGGTAGTAGAGGCGCTTTTTGTTTTGAAAGAGCTTCGGTAGCTCCTCTGCGAGTTCGTCGATCGGGAAGGCCTCGTGAACGCCGAAGTGGGTCTTGACGCCATCCACACCCCAGCGCGGTCCATCCCAGATTTCACGTTCGGGATCGCTCGGGCGCACGAACATCGTCGCTTTGCAATCGTTGCTCGTGTCGAGAACGAGGACTGCAGACGGTTCAGCGAATCCGGTCAGATAAAAGAAATCGGAGTCCTGCCTGTAGTCGTGTTCGACGCCGTTGTTGCGCATGAACACGGGTGCAGCCGGAAGAACACAGACAGCATCCCCTCCGCGCATTGCCACCTTTTCGATGAAGGCACGACGGCGCGTGACGTAGATCTCGCTGTGGCAAGTGCACATTTGCGCGGTCAATCCTCGAGCAGTGAGAAGATCACGAAGAGCACCCCAAGGATAGCGAGCGCCGCGAGCGCGAGAAAGATGAAGCCCGAGGTTCTGCTGAACGTTGCGCCCGTCTTTTTCCACGCTTTGCGTGAGGGTCCGGGGATCCCTTGGACATCGAGCAACGCAGCCGACGTGCTCGCACTGGCATCCGACGCCGTTGCGAGCTCGGTTTGGGGAACGTTGGCGTTGGCCGGCGGTGCGTGCAAGCGACGCGCTGACGCACGCTCTGAGAGCAGAACACTTGTCGACGCACGCGGAACTTCGACTGGCTGCGACGGTACCGACGTTGACGCCTCCGCTCTCGGCAATCGTAGACGCGGGCGCGGCTCCGGTGTCATTGGGGCGCTCGCGTGCGCGGCAGGCAAGGCGCGGCGGATCTCCGCCGGCAGCTCCAGCGACAGAACCGTGGCCCCCACGCGGAGCATGCGCGGCCGCGACCACTCCACGGTGGCACCCGGATAGACCGTCGAGCGACCGAGCCACGATCCGCGCGTCGAGGAGAGATCTTGGATGAAGACGCAATGGCCCCGACGCTTGATGCGCAGGTGCTCGCGTGAGACCTCGCGATCTTCGAGCACGAGATCGCACGTGTCGTGACGACCTACGACGTATTCGCGTCCTTCGTCGGTGAGCACGAGCTCGTCACCGAAGTTCGAGCCCTCGACGACGCGCACCTTTGGCGCGGGGATTGTCCGCGACGACGGATCGCCATTGAGAGACTGCGGCGAGAGACTGGGATCGTCACCCTCGAGCGCCACGACGACGCTACCGATCTGGACCTCATCGCCCGGCATGACGAGCCGCCGAGCGCCAGCATCGAGCGGCACGTCACCGATGGCGCAATCCGCGCCTATCGCGATGACTGCGACCTCGCTGATGCGCGCGTGCTCGTCATCGACACCGGGGACGTCAACGCGGACGTCGTTGGCTTCAGAACGCCCGACGCGAAGAGGCTCGGGGCCAAGCTCGACGCGTCTCGTTTCACGAAAACGACCGCCGGGGGGAACGACAAGGTACACGCACCTTCTAGTCTCGCACGTTCGAAGGAGCTCCCCAAGCGGCGTCTACGTCAACGTCTACGACTGGCGTGAACTTGGCCCTGGTCAGCCAACCACGCGACACTCTCACACATGAGCATGGACAATTTTCAGGTCTCTCCTGAACGCCGCCGGAACCGCAGCGCAGACCCGCTCGTGGCTCTACACTACCAGTTGACGTCGGCGCGCGAACGCTGCGAGGCCGACACCGTTGTGGTTGCCGACGCCTCAGGTCTCGTGGTCGCCGGCGCCGGCTCGTGGCCGGTCTGCGAGGAGCTCGCCGCTTATGCGCCGATTCTCGCCGAGGGAGCCTGGGCAACGACGAGCGAAGCGGTCAACTCGCGCGTCGAGGCCCTTCGGCGCGAGGTCGAAGTACGCGTTGTCTCACTGGGCGAACAGGACGTGCTGCTCTGCGCGCATCGCCAACGTTGCCGTAATGAACGTCCGGACAACATCCACGACATCGATCAAGCAGCCGCCGGCGTCCGACGGATTTTGTCGCTGCGGCATGACGCGTCGCGTTGACTATTCCGCGCAACAGAATTTTGTCGCTGCGGCATGACGCGTCGCGTTGACTATTCCGCGCAACAGATTACAGCGGTAGCTATGAGCGACTCGGATCCGCCGTCCCCGCCAGACGAAAGTACTCGGCGGATCCCGCCAAGTGCGAATGACCGCGACGGGCGCAAGCGTCTGGGCGTCGTTCCGGAGATCGTTCGGCGCGTCGTCGAGCTCGGAGTGGAGAAGGCGCGCGAGTCACCGGACAGCTTCAAGCAACTCGTCGGCGATTTGAAGCTCCCGAAGGAGATCGCGCATTATCTCCTTCAGCAGATCGACGAGACGAAAAGCGGCGTTTTTCGCGTTGTGGCGAAGGAAATGCGAGATTTTCTCGAGCACACGAACCTCGCCGGCGAAATGCAGAAGATCTTGACGACGGTGCAGTTCGAGATCACGACAACCATACGCTTCAAGCCAAACGACGGCCGTGAATCTCCAGGCAACAACAAGGACGACGACGAGGAAACCGAGGCAAGCCTAGACTCCGAGAAGGGCGAAAGCGCGAACGAACCGAGCGACGAAAATCGTCAGAGCTCCGTGCCGAAGCCCGAGGTCAAAACGGCCGTGCGTGTCCGCCGCGACGAACGCCGCCGCCGCTCCACCTAAACCGCTTTCAAGTTGACGCGAGGTTTCGAACCTCTCGAAGGTTGCTCCCGTCGTCTTTTGACCGATTTGCGTCGCATCGCTTCGTTGTTCCTCCTCGAGCTGCACAAGCAGCTCTCGTCGGAGCGCCTCGCGCTGCTCGCAACTCGGCCAAAATACTCGGTCCGCAACCTGCTCGGGGTTCGCGGCGGGGCCGAGCAGCGGACAGAAATAGCCTTCCCCAGCCCGCGCGCAGGAAGGGCCGCTTCGGCCCTGACGAGCACGAGGCCGGGGGAAGCAGGTGTGATTGGAGTCAAGGCCATTTTGTTCACGCGTGGGTGGGAAGGAGAGTGGGA
>WQYX01000089.1 GCA_009781005.1 Polyangiaceae bacterium
ACCGCAGCGAAAAGGGCGCACGCCGTATCGCAGGACCGAGGCGTACTGTACGTACGCCGCAGGTCCGAGAAACGCCGTACGTCCTTTGCAGCAAAGGGATCGGTTCGTCTGAGTGGAGTCGTCATGAATGATCCGGGCTAGCCTCGATTCGCTCGCGACGGCTGGTAAACATGCTCTCAGACGCCTGCCGGCGGAAAATGGTCTTCAGCAAACAGAGATGGTCGGGGAGGCGGGATTCGAACCCACGACAACGAGCACCCAAAGCTCGTGCACTACCAGGCTGTGCGACTCCCCGAAAAGGAGGGCAATCTTATAGCACGACGCGTTCTCTCGTGCATTATTTCGCTGTGCGGAGTTTGTTGACGGCTTCGAGCAGGCCCGCGGGGGTTGCGCGGAGCTTTACGTAAATGTGGTCGCGATCCGTTTCGACCGCGCGAATTCCGAGCACCGGCGAGAGGATCCCAAGAAGCTTTTTCAAGCGAGCGTCATTCGCGAGCCTCGGCATCTTCATGAGATCGACGACCACGCGATCGCCTTCGGCCTCCACCACCGCGGCAGGCTTTTTCGGGATGAACTTCACGAGATTTCCAGGCTTCGACAGGTCGAGTGCGCCCGACTTGATGAGCGTTGCAACGGGTGAGTCGCTCTCGGCGGCGAGTGCAAGTTTCACGTCGCGTAGCCGCACTCCGATCCGTACTGCATCTTCCGAGATCGTGATCTCATCGACCTTGATCGCCGCCGACGCACGCACGGGCGTCCCCATGGCATCGACGACTGCGCCGAGCCGCAGCGCCGGTGGTGCACTCGAAATCTCGACGTCCTTTGGCGCCTTTTTGCCTTTGATCTGCCCTGCAAGCCATCTCAGCGAAGCGAGCGGCACACCGAAGCGAAGCCCCGTTGCATTGACTGCGGCACGAACCACCTCGTCCGGATTCTTCCTGACGTATCCAACGGCTGCCCGAATCATCGCGCGCGGATTCATGAGCCGGCCAGCCTACCGCGCTATGAAGCGATCACAACGATCGAATGCGTCTCACGGTCTTGCGGGTCGCGAGGCTCACAAGCGGCGCAACCAACGAGTTGCGCCGCCATGAAGCGCGCGGGGCCAAGGTCTCAGTGGGTTATGGGTGGGTTACGGGCGGCCTTGGAGGCCAACGTCCGGCGGCCAGAAAACCCAAGGATTTCAACGATGTGGAGCAGAGGGGGATCGAACCCCTGACCTTCGCATTGCGAACGCGACGCTCTCCCAGCTGAGCTACTGCCCCTTTTCGGGTGCCAACGTGTTGACCGAGGGCCGCGGACTCTACGCACACGGCTCGCCGTGTCAAGATGTTCCCGCTCTCGGAACGTGATCTTGTGGCGAAACGGCCGTGAAGCCGTGAAGGAGACCGAAGCGCGTAACCGCGCACGACTTCTTGGCGAGAAAACGGCTGCAAACGCGAGCATGGAACTGCAGTTGCCTCTTCAATACTCAAACGAGGGGAGAGATGAAGTCCGCATTTGTGCCGGTTCTCTTGACGGGTCTGCTGATCGCATGCGGCTCAGACACGAACTCTCAGTGGACGGCAGCGTCCACGACGTTCGCTTTGTCCGGCGGTGACTTTGCTGGAAACTCCGTCCGCATTTGTGGTTCGCGCCCCGCACCCGACGCGAAGTACCGCTGTAACAGCTCGCTCATCCCTCCGGACGAAACGGAGTGCCCTTGTTTCAACTTCACGAGTGACGGCACCCTCGTCGATTCGTCGGGGCAGCCCCTCGTCGTGAGCGGCCTTTGCCCATCTTCGGACTTCCCGCCTGCCAATTGGGATTTCAGTTATGCGATTTTCTCAGCACCGGATTGTGGGGGACGCAGCTCAATGATGGGACGCACAACTTCACCTGTTACGACTCCACGGACATTGCGACGCAGGCCTTCCCAAACCAGTCCGCCAATGATGTCCTGAATCCAGGCCTGAATATCAATCATGTCCTTTGCAACACCGTCAATGCTTCCAAGTCCTGGAACTTTGGGAGCTGTGCCACGGCAACGACGGCCGCAGACGCCGCGGCGAATGCCGTCCGTTTCGACTGCGGCTGCACGGCCATCGCAGGAACCTGCACTTGTGGAGACGGCGGCGTCACGGTTGGTGATCTCGAAGCGGGGTGCTCGTTCGATCCCGTAACTTGCGAAATCGTGTGCGCTGGCCGGCCCGATCTTGCTGCCGACCTCACTGGACCTGACACGCTGACAGTGAGCATACCTGACGCTTACACGTTGTCGCTTGTCAACGTCGGCACCGTGCCCAGCGTCGATGGCACGGCGACCATCGTTCTACCAGCGGGGATGACGGCACTCCCAGCCACGGTACCGAGCTTCTGCTCCGTCGCGCCTGCGGGTTCCCCGATCACGTGCGACCTGTCTCTCACCGCGCCGATTCCGCCGGGCGGCGAGGAGGATATTACCTTCAGCGTTCTCGCGTGTACGCCCGGCACGAGCGATATCACGGCCGCGGTGACCGGCGTGACCGGCGAGACCAACCTTGCCAACAACACGGCAACCATGACGGTCACGGTTGATTCGCTCCCACCGGTGCCCGAGCCAGTCTTGATCTACAGCGAGAACTTCTCGGACGGCACGCCGCAGGTTCAGCCAGGAGGGCAGGCGGTGGCACTGCAGGCATACACCGGCGGCATGGCAGCCAACTTCGAATTCTACGCCGCCGACCCTGCCTGGCTGCCCGTATCCGGGCACTGCAATGGCTGGATCATGATGAGCAACAGCCTCACTCCAAACCCTGCGATGGATCTTGGGTGCAGCGCAACTGGTGGACCTGACGGGCTCGGCGTCCAGCGCACTGCGTGGTGGTTTCAGGAACAGTTGGCCAACGTCATCGGTCTGGCTCAGGGCATGACGCCGCCGGATGCCGCCAACAACGCCGTGGTCTCCGCAGCGACGAACAGCGGGCTCCTGCTGCCCGCCAACCTGCTGCAGCTCGAGACGCTCCGGAACGCCACCCAGGGGAAAGCAGGCCACTACTACCAGGTGTCGGGCTACTTCGCAGCGGTCCACTGCCCTCAGACGAACCCGGGTTCGTCCAGTCCAATCGAAGACATGGACCTCGTGGTCGACGGAGCTCCCGTGCCGGCAGTCATGGCATTCAACCCCTGCATCCCTCCTGGGGTGCCCGGGTTTAGTCCATACATTGCGGCGAGCAACACGCAGGTTTATGTCGGGCACGCTGTATCCGCACCAATCCAGTTATCCACCGATGCGACCCTCGGTCTACGCGTCCGAAACAACGCGACCCCCGGCACCTCCGGCAACGACGGCGCTTTCGACATGCTGCAGATCTTCGACGTCACGTCGCAGGTCGACCAGTGTCTGTAAGAGCGTGTTCGACAGCCGTTGCGAGCGAATCGAGGCTAGGGCGGAGCGCGAGGAGCCCGCGCAAGCGTACTTATCGTACGTGCGCAGGCACCGC
This sequence comes from Polyangiaceae bacterium, assembly GCA_009781005.1. Taxonomy (GTDB): domain Bacteria; phylum Myxococcota_A; class Polyangia; order Polyangiales; family Polyangiaceae; genus Labilithrix. The sequence goes on from WQYX01000089.1 coordinate 3,462, forward strand.
AGCGCCCAACCGACGCATCGATTTCGCGCAGCAGGCTGTAGAACTCGCTCTAATATTCACCTGTACCCGGACACCAAGGCTTGGGCGAGGAGGCCCCAGCCGTCGATCGCGACGAACAGGAGCAACTTGAAGGGTAGGCTCACCTGCGTCGGATTGAGCATCTGCATGCCGAGCGCGAGGAGCACGTTCGCCACGACGAGATCGATCACGAGGAACGGCAGGTAGATGAGAAACCCGATCGCGAAGGCTTCGGTGAGCTCCGTCACGACGAACGCGGGCACGAGCACCGTGAGATCCTCGGCGCCGATCTTTGCTGCCTCGTCCGCTGAGCGCGCGTGCTTTGCGACACCGAGAAAGCGCACACGTTCTTTCTCGCTTGCGTTCGCTTTCAGAAACTCGCGTACCGGTTCGCGAACGGCATCGACACCCTTGCCCACGAGCGCGGTCGCGTCGTCCTTCGTAGCGTTGACGAGCGGCATGGTGCGATCGAAAATGGCCTGTCCAACGGGGGCCATGGCAACGAGCGTCAGCGCGGTGGCGAGCGCCATCACGACCGTGTTCGACGGGACCGACTGCGCGCCGATCGCGCTCTTGACGATCTGCAGCGTCGTCGAGATCTTCACGAACGCCGTCATGCCCATGAAGACGAACGGCACGATCGACGCGAGCGCGAGGAGGGCGACGAGCGCGATGGGCTTGCCGAGCACGTCTTCGACGCGCACGGGTTCAGCGGCAGCGCGCGCGAGCGGCGATGCGAGTGCGAACGCAACGAACGCACCGACGGCAACGCCGGCCCGCCGCAAGGACTTGTCACGGTTCGTCGGCCACATGCTTGGCAAAGCCGACGTAGAGGCGCGCGTTCGCGTTTCGAGCGAGCTCGCGCAGAGACTCGAGCTCGCGCAGACGAAGGAGCGAGGGATGTGCCTCCAGCGCCTCGCCCAGACTCTGTTGCTGCTTGAGCGCCGCCAGCTCCGCCTCGCCCTTGATGCGCAACGCATCGGCATCGGCGGCAGCGGCAGTGCGAACGGAGGCGGCCTGAGCTTCCGACTCGATCCGGCGGATTTCTGCCTTGATCTGGGCGTCGATCTGTTGGCTCTGGGCCTTCGTCCGCGCCTCTACGAGTTGAGCCTGCGCGGTGCGCTCGGCGGCCAAAACCTTGTTCATGATCTCCTGCAGGTTCCCGGGAAAAACCAGATCCTTCACGTCGGCGCGAAGGATGGAGACGCCGTAGCGGGCAGAGGTTTCCTTGGCGTCGCGCAGGATGTCCTCGCTCAGCACGCCGTCTTCGTACCAAAGGCCTCGGTGGGTGTCCTTGATGATGATTTCCTTGCGCGCCATCGGCTCCGCCTCTTCTCGAGAGGTTCGAGAGGTGGCCCCGCAGCGGAGCTGACGTGGAGCACGGACAGGTTAGATTGGCAATCTGCCCGCCCACATTTTGATCGACGTAGACGGGTCACCGTTGAATGGCCGCTCCTAGCGCCGCCGGGGCCGCAGCGAAGGGAGCACGCGCGGCCCTGCGGCGTCAAGTCCGCGTCAATCAAGCCTCACGGTCGTGCCTCGTGGTCGTCAGGGGATTGCGGTGGCTTGCGTTTCAGCACGCGTGAGAGAACGTCGTTGAACGACGTCGCTCCCATGGCCACGCTGCCATCTTCGACCGCTTCCAAGTCTGCGGCAGGCACCTCACCGAGCTTCGTGAAGCCTGCTTCCGAGACGCCCACCACGAGCACCTGTGCGCCCACGCGTACGAGATAAATCTGTCTCCGAGCGTCCAGGGGCAACTGCCCCATCAGCGCAACGGGGCCGCGTGCACGGCCGACGCCGAGTTTACGTGCACTATACAACACGACGAGTGCAAGTGTGCATACCGCGAGCAGGGTGATGAACGTCTCGACGAGGTAGCTAACGTACGGGCCCATTCGTCTACTTTTCGTTCGAGAAGATCTGCGAGATGTCGCGCAAGGTCAATCCTGGTTTAAACCCAAGTTGACGTATTGCTAGAAGGAGCATAAAGGTCGGCCCGCCGTGGCACTCGTCGTCCAGAAATTCGGAGGCACTTCGGTCGGCTCGATAGAGCGCATACGCAACGTCGCGCGCCGCGCCCTTGCCACGCAGAAAGCTGGCAATGATGTCGTCGTCATCGTCAGCGCGATGAGCGGTGAAACCAATCGGTTGCTCGCGCTCGCGCAGGAGATGGCGAAGATCCCCGACGCGCGCGAGATGGACGTCGTGGCTGCCACCGGTGAGCAAGTCTCGGCGGCACTGACGGCCATGGCCATTCACGTCGAGGGCGGGGAAGCGCGATCGCTCCTTGGGCACCAAGTGAAGATCCTGACGGACGGAGCGTTCAGCAAGGCGCGCATCAAGACCATCCAGGGCACGAAGATTTTCGACACGCTCAAGAAGGGTCGCATCGCGGTGGTTGCGGGCTTTCAGGGCGTCGACGAAAACGGTGACATCACCACGCTCGGCCGCGGTGGCTCGGACACCACGGCGGTCGCCGTGGCTGCCGCCATCGGCGCCAACGCGTGCGAGATCTACACGGACGTGGACGGCGTTTACACGACCGATCCAAACATCTGCCCGTCGGCAAAAAAAATCCCCCGTATCTCGTATGAAGAGATGCTCGAGCTGGCTTCGCTCGGTGCGAAGGTGCTCCAAATCCGCAGCGTGGAGATCGCGATGAAGTACGGCGTTCCGGTTCATGTCCGCACCTCGTTCTCCGATGCCGAAGGCACTTGGGTCACGGGCGAAGACAAGGCGCTCGAAGACGTGGTCGTTGCCGGCGTCGCATACGAAAAAAACGAAGCACGCGTGCACGTCGTGAACGTCCCGGACAAGCCCGGCATCGTCGCCGAACTGTTCGGAGACATCGCGGACAAAAACATCTCCGTCGACATGATCATTCAGAACGTGTCGAGGGAAGGACAGGACCGAGCGAACGTGACGTTCACGCTCGCGAAGACCGATCTTGCGCGCGCAAAGAACTTCATCGAAGAAGTTGCGAAGCGACTTGGTGCAAGCGGGGTCCGTTACGACGAAGACGTGGTGAAGGTTTCGATCGTTGGCCTCGGCATGCGCTCGCACGCCGGCATCGCGGCCAAGATGTTCCGTCTGCTCGCGAACGAAGGCATCAACATCCAGGCGATCTCGACGAGCGAGATCAAGGTGTCGTGCCTCATTCATGCAAAATACACGGAACTCGCGGTACGCACTCTGCACGACGGTTTCATCGGCAATAAGTAGACCCCTCCGCGCGGCTTCGCTCGCTGCGCTTCGCTCGCCTTGCGGCTCCCCTTGGGCGGTGCTCGTCAGGCGTGCGCGCCGCCTTAGGGCGCCGGCCCGCCTTCCTGCGCGCCGCCAGGGGAGCCCGCGGCTGCTTGCATCGTCGCAAGACATGTCGATCAGGTTGAACATCGAGCGCCGTCGGAGTGCGTCGCGTGCGGTGTCTGTGTCGACGTAATAATTGTCAGCTGGCATCGCCGCGAGTAGCGCCTCGAACGCTGCGGCGCTGACACCACGTGCGTAGTCGCTCGTCTCGATGCCTGAGCCATCGCCTCCATCAAGTCGTTCCGAGGTCTTTCGCTCCCTCCGTGAGCTGAGGAAGCTCCTTCGACATGAGCTTGTCCATGTCGGAGAGGACGAAGTCGCGATACTCCTCCTTCAGCTCCTTGGGGGCGTTCGCCGCAAGCTGCATGTCCAGTCCCTGCTTCCGAAGCTCCGCGAGCGTCTTGATCGCGATGAGCGTTGTGGCGACGGCCTCGGGCTCGACGGCGCGTCCACCGAGTAGTTGCTTCGTGAGCGCGTCGCCAAGGCCCTCCATCATCTTCGCATTCGTTGTCTCGATCGCGGTCATGTGCTCGTTGCGAGTTCCAATCGCTCTGGTGTCCTGAACGTAGCGATCGAGCTCGGCCTGCTTCCGCATGTAGTCGTGGGCAGCGTAGAGGATCTCGAACGTGAACTTCACAACCATCACCGTGGAGCCGACGAGGACGAGCCACATGGATCCGCGATCGACGCCTTCGACCTTGAAGTGCCAGGGCGATTCGGTGGTGTTGCAGCATGCAGCCCCTCCCGGTCGCGCGCAGCCGTCCGCGATGTCATGGCGAACAACATCGCAATACGGCGAGCACGGCCAAGGGAGGGGCAAGTGAGGCGAGCCCAAAAGGCGACGCCGAACGGGGGTGGGCTACTTAAGAAGTTGCGAAGCGACTTGGTGCAAGCGGGGTCCGTTACGACGAAGACGTGGTGAAGGTTTCGATCGTCGGCCTCGGCATGCGCTCGCACGCCGGCATCGCGGCCAAGATGTTCCGTCTGCTCGCGAACGAAGGCATCAACATCCAGGCGATCTCGACGAGCGAGATCAAGGTGTCATGCCTCATTCATGCAAAATACACGGAACTCGCGGTACGCACTCTGCACGACGGTTTCATCGGCAATAAGTAGACCCCTCCGCGCGGCTTCGCTCGCTGCGCTTCAGTCGCGTCGCTCGATCAGTAACACAGCGGATGGGTCTTTCCGAAAGATGGGGGAGGGGTATATCCTCGCCCCGAGTCGACTCTTGCCGCACCAGCAGCGTCTGCGAACCGCATCGTGGAGCATTTGCGGCAGGAACGACCGCGTGAGGAGAAATAAGGGATGCGCAACGTATCGTCACCCATGTTCAAGCTCGTTGCCACCTGGACCTTCGTGAGCCTGTTCGCGTGCAACATCGGTTGCAACAAGCTTCTCAAGAAGGGAATGCCGGGGGACGGAGGCGTCACAACCAAAGAAGCCTCGCAAGGAGCGAAATCGAAAGGCCCGAAGGAGGCGAAACCCGGAAACAAGGAAGCCCCGAAGGCAGTCGATCCGGACGACCAACTCGAGGAGAAGCTCCAGCCATACATCGAATGTTTGAATTCGCTGTCCTCGAGCGTCCATGACGCGGAGAGTCGCTATTTGATGTACATCCCGAAAACTGGCCCCACCGGGAAAGGAGAACCTAGCCTTTACAAGCTTAGCGAAGGTGCAGCCGCCAAGTGCACCGAGAACGTTGCGAAGGGCAAGACTCTGCCGCCGTCACACCCACAGCTCGAGCAGGCGGGTGAGGCGTTTGCAAAAGCCGCAAGCCAGATTGATCCGATCGCCGCGCAACTTGAAAAGTATTACGAGGACAAGGACTACCGCGACGATAAGTGGGCCAAAGGAAAAGAGTTGCACCCACAGTTGATGGCCGGGTTCGAGGCTTTCGACAAAGCCGACAGCGATCTTCACAGCATCGTTGATGGCATCACCAAACCGCTCCGGCAGCGCGTTCTTGCCAAGATTGAAAAAGAGGAGGGCAAGAAATTCTCTTACCACCGCCAGCACGTGCTCCTCGCGGCGCGCGAGCTCATCGAGGCGACCGTTCCGAGCGGCCAGGGTTCAAGCATTGACTTTATCCCATACAGCACGGCGCTGACCGAGTTTCAGAATGCGTTTTCCGATCTCACGGCGTACGGCGATTCTCACAAATCCGAGAATTCGAATCAGTCGAATTACGATTCCTTTGTCAAGGCGGCCGACGATTTCCAAAAGATGCAGAAGAGCCTCAGCCGCTGCCTTCGTGATGCGCCCGCAAAGGCCAAGGTTGCGAACGGCAAGATCGACGCAAAGAAGGTCCCGCCATGCAGGGACGTTTCTCCCTTTGCCAAGATGAGCGGTCTTGCCAGAAATGGTGCGGATGCCCTCGATTTCGTGTTGGAGAAGTACAACGAATTCATCAACACCGCGAACAGAAGCCAGTTTCATTGAGATCGTGTTCTACAGCCGTCGCGAGCGAATCGAGGCTAGCCCGGATCATTCATGACGACTCCGCGTAGGCGGTCCGATCCTCTTGCTGCAAAGGGCGTACGGCTTTTGTCGGACCTGCGACGTACGTACAGTACGCCTCGGTCCTGCGATACGGCGTGCGCCCTTTTCGCTGCGGTCTCGGTCGTCTGCAGAAATCGCGTCGTGAATGATCCGGGCTAGGGCCTGTCCCTGGATTCCGGACCGAGGCGGCGAGAGCGCGTTTTACGTGGAGCCTCTCGTTGACGTTGACGTGGTCGTTCGACGGCGATGGCGACGTGAACGAAACAACCGGTTCGTCACCGTCGCCGTTCACGTCAAACGTCAATGTCAACGATCACGCTCACGAGGTGCCGCTGTGGTCTCCATCGTCCACATCTTTCGTTCCGCATCTGGAGCGACGCGGGCGTGAACGAACCAGGGTAACGTTCACGCCGGCGACCAACAGCCTGTCAGACGACAGTTGTGGCCGTGTCGAGGACAGGTGATTGCGCGCGTGTTGCCTCGGAAATACCGGGAGGAAGTCGAGGCATGATCGTCGCAATAAAGCGGGTTCATGCTCGCCACCGCTCAAGGTTCCGTCCTCATCGGGCTCACCGCTCAACCGGTTCGCGTCGAAGTCCAGATCTTTCGTGGCATCCCGTCATTCGAACTCGTTGGATACGCCGAGGGCGCAGTTCGTGAGAGTCGCGTGCGCGTTCGAAGCGCGCTTGCTCACGTCGGTGTCGATCTCGGTGAATATCGCGTCGTCGCGAACCTTGCGCCTGCGGATCTGAAAAAGCGCGGGAGCTCGTTCGATCTCGCCATTGCCGTGGCAACGCTTGCGTCGCTCGGCGCGGTTCCCGAAGACGCGCCGGGCGACGTGCTCTTTCTCGGGGAGCTGTCGCTCGACGGAAGTCTGTATCCCGTTCGCGGACTCGTTGCGCATTTGCTCGGAGCGCGCGCGCGAGGCGTTGCACGGGTCGTCGTTCCTCGCGCCAATGAATCGGAGGCGGCGCTCGTCGACGGCATCGAGATCGGTGTTGCAGGCACGCTCGCAGAGCTCGTCGGATCGCTTCGTGGCGAAGGTTCCCTCATGCGAGCCGCCGCGTCGCCATCCACATCACCGGAGACGTTGACGCATGACGATCTCGGTGACGTGCGCGGTCAGGCATCGGCGCGGCGGGCGCTCGAGGTCGCTGCTGCGGGCGGACACAATTTGCTCTTCATCGGTTCACCGGGTGCGGGCAAGACCATGCTCGCGCGGCGCCTGCCCGGGATCTTGCCGTCACTGTCGCGTGACGAAGCGCTCGACGTCGTGGCCATTCATAGCGTCGCGGGCATCCGTCGCCGCTCGCTCGGCGAGCGCCCTTTTCGCTCGCCGCACCACACCGCAAGCGAGGTCGCCCTGGTCGGCGGCGGTGAGTTCGCGCGTCCGGGGGAGGTGAGTCTCGCGCACGACGGCGTCCTTTTCCTCGACGAGCTCGCAGAGTTCCGTCGCGGTGCGCTCGAGGCACTAAGGCAACCGCTGGAGGACGGCGTCGTCACGATCGCGCGCGCGCAGGTGTGCGCAACGTTCCCTGCAAGGCCGCTCGTCATCGCCGCAACGAATCCTTGTCCGTGCGGTCGCCGGGGAGACGGCACGCCGCGATGCGAGTGTCGGAGCGATCGCGTGCGCGACTACCGAGCGCGCCTGAGCGGCCCGCTCATCGATCGGATCGACATTCACGTGGCGCTCCGGCCCGTCGACGTCGTCGCTCTGCAAGGCAAAAGAGGAGGCGAACGCAGCAGCGTCGTTCGCGCTCGAGTCGAGCGCGCGCGCGCCATTCAGCGAGAGCGCTTCTGTGCGGGTGAAACTTCGGCGGCGCTGAACGCACGCCTTTCGCAAAAGGATATCGAACGCGTCTGCGCGCTCGACGAGGCGAGCGCGAACATCCTCGCAGACGCAGTCAGAAGGCTCGGTCTGTCGGCGCGCGCGTACGGCAAAGTACTGCGCGTCGCGCGCACGGTGGCAGATCTCGGCGGGCGCACGGAGATCACGCCGTCCGATATCGGCGAGGCCGTGAGCGGACGCCTGCTCGATCGCGATTCGTTCGATCCCGCGGTTCGCGCGGTGTGACCGCGCTTTGGCTCTCGAAAGGCTTGCGGGCGATCGTCGCCTTCGTCCGCGAGCTCGGATCAAAGAGGCGAATTGGAAACGAGGAAGATCATCATGCTCGAACAGATCACAGAAAAAATGCGAGTACTCAAAAGCGTCGTCAGCACGGTGGAGAAGCAATTCGGCAAAGGAGCCATCATGGCGCTCGGCGACGACAGCAGCACCGAACCCATCGCCGCGATCCCAACGGGCTCGCTCGCCCTCGATCTCGCAACGGGCATCGGAGGCTACCCGCGCGGAAGAGTCGTCGAGATTTACGGACCCGAATCGAGCGGCAAAACGACGCTCGCACTGCACGCGATTGCCGAGGCGCAGAAGGCAGGCGGCGTCTGTGCGTTCATCGACGCAGAGCACGCCATCGACATCAACTACGCGCGCAGCATCGGTGTTAAAACGGACAAGCTCCTCGTGTCGCAGCCGGACACGGGCGAGCAGGCGCTCGATATCTGCGAAATGCTCGTCAAGAGCGACGCCGTCGATCTCGTCGTCGTCGACTCCGTTGCCGCGCTGACGCCTCGCGCAGAAATCGAAGGTGACATGGGCGAGTCGCACGTAGGCTTGCAGGCGCGCTTGATGAGTCAGGCGCTCCGCAAGCTCACGGCCGTTGCGCACCGGACCGACACGACGCTCTTGTTTCTCAATCAGCTTCGTCAGAAGATCGGTGTGGCTTTCGGCAATCCGGAGACTACGACGGGCGGCAATGCGCTCAAGTTTTACGCGTCCATGCGTATCGATATCCGTCGTATTGCTCAAGTGAAGATAGGCGACGAGATCGTTGGCGGGCGCACGCGGTGCAAATTGGCAAAAAACAAATTGGCACTTCCATTCACGGAGGCCGAATTCGAAATCCGTTATGGATCAGGAATCGAGCCCATGGGCGAACTCATTGAACTTGGATTGGCTCGCGGTCTCGTCGAAAAATGCGGAAACCATCTGACGTTCGCCGGCAGTGCGCTCGGCAACGGGCGCGAGCGATCGCGCGAGACGCTTTTGCAGAGTCCGGAGATGCAGAGCGCTCTGCGTCAGGCCATCTGGACAGCCGGCCCGGTTCGTCCGGGGCGACGCACGCAGCTCGATTCTTGAGCAACGAAAAAGTTGCACGCGGCGCACTCGGCGGGTCCGAGTGCGCCGCGGCAACTTGAAAGCGGTCAGAATCAGAAGAAGAGGACGCCCACGAGCATAAGAAAAGCGATGCCGCCGAGGCCGATGAGGGCGTACGTCGTTCCGGCCGGCACGTCGCTTTCATCGAGCACCGCGCGCAGTCGCTCTTCGCTGGCTGCCTCCGTGGGAGCGTGCCCCTTTGCCACGGCGGCGACGTCGAGACGGTGCCCGAGTCGTGCGATCTCGGCGTCCGCGTGCGTGCGCCGCGCAGTGTGCGTGCTGAAGATCTCCGAGGCGAGGCAGGCTGCGCGTACGGCTCGCCATGCCGCGAATGCCGTGGCGTCGTCGGCGCGAGTCTCCGCTTCTTTCGCGATGGTTTCGAGGCGTGCGAAGCCCTCTTCGGACACGCAGAAACCGGGGCAGCGAGCTTCGGCGGCCGCGCTCGCGGCAACGATCGCATCGAACACGTTGCCGTGAGCAATTGCCGCGTCTGCATCGGCGAGTGCCCTCCGGCCATCGCGAACGCGCCCGACCCACGCCACGATGAACACGACGGCGCAGAGGATCGCAACGAGGGTCACAACGAAGTTTGAGCGTTTGCGGATCACTGGAAGTCGCGACGCCGGAAGATGAGCGCGCTCAGCGTCAGGAGGACGGACGCGTAGAGAACGGCGTTCAGACACGCACGAACGACGTACGTGCTCGGCGCAATGGTGGCGATCTCGCCGAGCAAGAGCGGTCGCGCAGGCACGTACAGATTCAAGTTCGGCACGATGCGCGCGAGCACGGCTCCGACACTGCGAAACGCGGGACCGATGGCGCCGAACGTGCGCGCCGGGATGTTGCCGAGCGTGTCGGCGGAGCGGCCGACCGCGAACATCATGATCGTGAAGATCGCCGTGAGGAATGGCGACGAGAACGACGAGAAGAGCATGGCGACCGCGGCCACGATGGTGATTTCGGCGAGCGTGAGGATGGCCGAAAGGATGACGATCTGTCGCTCCCCGCCCGTGCCGTTTGCCAAGAGCGCCATCGCGACGAAGAGCGCGACGGACCAAGGCAGAAGCATGAACACGCGCGTGAGCTTTGCGCGCCAGAGGAGCACGCCGAGCAGCGCAATCATGAAGACGGCAACGCCGATGGTGAGCTCGACGTGCTCTTTCGTTTGCAGCGCGAGAATCGTGAGCACCCACGCGGCGTCGATGGCGACGAAGACGAGCATGGTCGCGAGAATGCCGAGGTACTTGCCGACGAGGTACTCCGCGCGGACGAGCCTCCGCGTGAGGATGGGGAAGACCGTTTTGAGTTCGAGCTCGCGATAGAGCGAGGTTGCACCGAGGATCGTCGCGACGAGAACGGAGAGCAGGGAGATTGACGCCGCGCCGATGTCCGCCACGATTCGCATCTCGCCGCGAATGGACATCGCTGCGATGACGATCGAGTACGCGGAAGCCGCGAGCGCGAACGCGAGCAGCCCGAGCAGCACGCGCGCGCGAACTGCCTCGCGGTAGGTGTTCATCGCGATGGCGAAGACGCGAAGGAGCATTCAGTACGTGCGTCTTACCTCGGCCACGTAGCGCCGGACAAGCTGCGGAACGGACAGGAGCGCGGACCTGATGCGCTCTTCGAACAAGTCGCGAACGATGCCCGAACCAATGTCGACGACGACGCCGTACGTGAGCAGAACGCGCGGCTCGCCGTGGTGTCCGATGAACGGCTCCAACCGGAAGAAGCCCCACGCGTCATCGATGCCGTGGGGTCGCGACGGATCGAGCCAGAAGCGGAACTCGCGACGGCCGGACGGAGCTGCGGCTTCGGTGCGGATGCGCAGCGTGTACGACGCTTCGACGAGCGCATTGCCTTGCACGACTTCGACGAGGCGATCGGGACCGTCTACGCCGACCAGGCGCGCTTGCTTGGTGCGCGGCAGAACGCGACGGTACGCACTGACGTCTTCAATCACCGACGTGAGCTCCGCGACGGACGTATCGACGACGGTGTACGTGAGACCTCCGACGTAGCGGCTGTCGCCGCGCTCCCACGTTTGGTCGCGCGCGATGGTTTCGCCGCGCTCGAGGCGCCGCGCTTCTTCAGCCGATAACCGTTCGCGTCTTTCGACGTCAACGATGCCGGGATCGGCAGACGTTGCGGCGAACGATGCGGCCGGCGCAAGGGCGAAGAGCCCCGCTACGACGACACCCACAACGCGCGACAGCGATCGCATTGCGCATTGCAGATTAAAGAGCCGTCCGAGAGCACGCAAGGGAACAACCACTGAACGCTGCGCGAGGCACCGCTCGTCCCCCAACCGCCACCCAGACCGCTTTCAAGTTGACGCGAGGTCGAGGCGGGGCCGAGCAGCGGACCGGAACAGCCTCTTGGCTTTGAGGACCGCAGCGCAGGTCCCAACGACGAGATCGCGGCAAATCGAAAGCGGTCACTTTCGGCGCAACCACTCGGTCTGCGAGGACGACGGGAAGTCATGCGTGTCGTGAAAGGAACGACACCCGGCGAAAGGATTTCAAATGAGTATCGATGCTGCGGAACGGCCGAGCGAAATGTGGGTTCTCGAGATTCAAGATGCATTTGCCGCGCGACGCGTCCCGTTGGGGTCCTCGTCGTTGACGGTAGGTTCGAGCAAGACGGCGGACGTCGTGCTCGAAGACAGTGCCATAAGCGGTCGTCATTGCGAGATCCGTCAACTCATTGACGGTGTCGGCGTTCGCGATCTGGGCTCGACGAGTGGCACGTACGTCGGTGGAGCACGACTCGTCGATGACGTCGTTGCGACGGCAGGCGCAACGATCTCGCTCGGACGGAGCACGATCACGTGCTTGCGGCACGACGAGAGCGAGGATGACGAAGTCGGCGAACCGCTGCCGGGCATCGCGGGTGGATCGATCAGCATGCGACGCATGGCGGCGCGGGTACGGAGGTACGCGAAGTTGAGCGAGCCCGTACACATCCACGGCGAGACCGGCACCGGCAAAGAATGCATTGCGCGGGCACTCCATTCCGAAGGTCCTCGCGCGCACCGTCCATTCGTACCCATCAACATGTCCGCCTTGCCTCGCGAGCTCTTCGAGAGCGAGCTTTTCGGTCACGAACGCGGCGCTTATACGGGCGCGATCAACCGGCGCGCAGGTGCCTTTGCCGAGGCAGACGGTGGCTCGCTGTTCCTCGATGAGATCGCTGAGTTGTTACTCGACACGCAGCCAAAGCTTTTGCGGGCACTCGATGGCTACGAGCTTCGTCGCGTGGGCTCGTCGGGTGGTGGGCGGCGACCGAACGCGCGCATCATTACTGCGTCGAACGAAGACCTGAGCGACAAGGTGCAGCAGGGACGCTTTCGCTCGGACTTGTTTCATCGGATCGAAGCTTTCAACATCGAGCTCCCTCCACTTCGCGAGCGTCGTGGTGACATCCCGCAGATCGCGCGTGCGCTGCTCGTGGGGCTCGAGAAAAGTTTTGGACCGCTCGATCTCACGCCTGCCGCCGTGGCGAAGCTCGCGGCCTACGATTGGCCCGGCAACGTGCGCGAGCTACGCAAGGTACTGGCTCGCGCGGCAGATTTCGTGCGCGGGGGGCCGGTGATCGATGCCGTCCACGTCGATCGCGCGATCCGTAAATCGTTCAAATCGAAGATCGAGCTGACGTCCGAATTCGCTCGAGTCTGCTTCGATCGCCATGGGGGCAACCTCAGTGCAGCGGCTCGCTCCCTCGGAGTTCCGCGAACGACGTTTCGAAGCTTTCTGAACGGCTCGCGCAAAACGGCGCGCCGACGACGAACGACGGCTTGACCAGATCGCCCACTCCATGAAGAGTGGGCGCATGAACGGCGCGCCACGATCCCGTGCGGTGCGTGCGGCGTGCGCCGTCGGGCTTCTTTTGCTGGGTTGCGCGCGCAGCAAATCGTCGGTCGTGATCGAAGACGCCGGCGCGACCGCCGATGCATCGCCGAGCGCGCGCGAAGTCGTGCGTACCGTCGCGCCTGCCAAAGCGGATCGCTTCTCGGCGCCCATCGCGGCGACGCATCTCGCGGACGGTGACGTCATCGTGGCGGGGCTCGACGTTGCGTCGAAGTCCATCGTTGCGCAGCAGATTGACCCGCACGACGAGATCACGAACGAGCGCGTGGTGCTCGATGACGTTGCGTGGTCGAGCGCGGCGGACTTGCGACTGTTTCCGATCGGATCCGGCGCAAGCCTCGTGTGGCGCGGCAAGCGTCACGACGTCCTCGGCAGGCAGCTCGTGGTGCTCGACGAAGATCTCGCGGTGCGCGGTGATCCGGTCGATCTCATGGCCGGATCGTGCGCCACGCACGACGTCCTTTTCTCGACCGACGGGCAGCGCATACAAGCGAGATCTTGGTCAGGTGGCGTACGCCACGCGTCGCTCCCGAAAGATTCGGAGGCGTTGCTCGCGTGCGGCGCAACACGAGCTTTCGCGATTGCCCAAGAAGAGAATCAGATATCGATTTGGTCCTTCCATCCATCCGACGCACTGCACGGACCCGTAACGGTCTTTTCGGAATTGGACTTTGGCAATGACGAATTACGTGAGCATGCAGAATACACGATCGACGACGATCTCGGCATCGTGCGCGTGGCTTCGTCGGGTGCCGTCGCGATCAGAGAAATCAAAATGGACGCGGTGGGACAGCTCCGGCGCACGAAGAAAATCATCGCCCGCGAGGATGACGTCGTGGCCGTTGATGCGTCGTCACGCGCCATCGTCGTAGTCTACACGGAGGAGTCGAGCAACGCATGCAGGGGCAACGCGCGCGTCACCGAGTCGCGGACGAAGGTAATGGCGCTTCGCGTAGATCGCGGCGGGGACGACGAAGCCGTCTTCGAGCTTTCCCCGGGCACGTGCGGGCGCGAAATCGGGCCGTTTTTTACTGGCGTGCTTGGCAACGATATTGCGGTCGCTTGGGTCGAGCGCGTCTCGATTGTTGGAACGCCGCGCGCGCCCATTGCTGGACTCTCCTATCGCGTGGTCAGGGCTGCAGGCGAGCCTATGCCATTATCGCATATCGATCAGCCGGCTGACGCGCTCGTGGATGCAGGGTGTGATGGTAAACGTTGCTTCGCGGTTGCCTTGGTGCGCAAAGCTGGTGCCGATGGCAGGGTACCAGGCATGGCCCGCGTCCTCCGTTACCCGTAGATCGGGCAGGCACGGGGGCCTGCCCCTACATCCGACAAAACGCATTCGTAGGGAGGAACGCAAATAGCGGATAAATAAGAGGAATTACGAAAATGAAAAAAAGATGATGACAGCGCGGCCCGATCGCCCCGTAGCCTCGCATTCGCAGTTAGTGCAGCGCGATGGCGCCGCTGGGGCGCGGGAGCAAGAGCGATGAACCGGATGGCATGGCGTGGGGCGCTGGCGTTTCTGGTTGCCATGATCTCGTGTTCGGCGCCGGGCGATCCGCAGCCGCAGGAAGAAGAGAATGTTGGTGCGGTGGCAAGCGCACTTTCTACGACAACGCACTACGAAGGCGAGGCGATGTCGTGGTCCGGCAAGAACAACGTGGACGGGGAGATAGATCCGGGGCCGCCGGTGAGCCGGTATTTTTGGGTCGACGGGAGCATCTGGACGACGCACCCGTTCGTGGGTGGGGCGACGACCATCACGTTGCAAGCCAAAGGTGAATTGCTCAACGGGGTGGGGCCCACGTGGTGGTGAGCGTGGGAGGGACCGCCATTGGTTCCGGGTACGTGAACAATACGTCCTTTGCGAGCTCCACGTATACGTTCACGGCCACGCCGGGGGCCAAGGAGCTCCGGATCACGTACGATAATGACGACACGAACGGGATCCAAGACAGGAACCTCTATGTGGACTGGGTGGAGGTGACGGAGGATGCTGTGGATGCGGGGCCAGCGCCGTGCGTGGACACGACGTATGCAGGGCCTTCCATGGCATGGTCGGGGACGGAAAACGTGACGGGAGACGTCAATCCAAGGCCGCCGGCGTATAGGAACTTGTGGGAGGATAACTCGGTGTGGACGAGTCACCCGTTTGCGGACGGTCCTGCGCGCGTCCGGGTGCGGGCAGCGGGAGACTTGATGAAGAACGTGGGGCCACACATGGTGGTCTCGATCGATGGGACGGCTATTGGGGATGCGTACGGGACGACGACGTTTACGGATTACGATTTCGATTTCACGGCCACTGCGGGCACGCATGTGGTCAAGGTGGAGTACGACAACGATGACTGCTCGGTGCCCGGGGTGGCAGGGCTCGACCGGAACTTGTTCATTCAGACGGTGAGCGTGGTTTGTCTGGCGACGGATGCTGGTGCGGATAGCGGGGATGCCGGCGATGGAGGTTCCTCGGGCGGAGGCAGTGGCGAGGATGCTGGGAGCGGCGGAGGCGAGGGGTGTACGCCGGCTTCGTGCGCGACGACGAGTCCGTGTCTTGTTGCACAATGCACGGATGGCGTGTGCGTGACGACGCCGGTTGTGGCGGGGACATCGTGCACGGACGGAAATCCCTGCAACGGCGAAGAAATCTGCGATGGCGCCGGGGCGTGCGTGGTGGGTACGTCGGCGGTGATCGATGATGGCGACCTATGCACGATCGATACGTGCGATCCAGCCACGGGGATTGTGCACACGCGAGTGAACACGCCAGGGTGCGTGCCAGTGATTGATCCGCCTGCGCTCGACACGACGGTGGCGCCGCAGATGGGAACGTCGACGGCGTTTCTGTACTCGGGATCGTCGCCGGTGCAACTGGGTGTAGCGCCTGGGACGATTGAGGAGCAGCGAGTGGGGGTTGTGCGCGGTCGGGTGCTTGACGCAAACGGTGTGTCACCGAAGAGCGGAGCCACGGTGACGATTGTGGGGCATCCGGAGTTTGGGCAGACGTTCACGCGGGATGATGGCTGGTACGACATGGCCGTGAACGGCGGAACCACGTACGTGGTGCATGTTGCGGCGTCAGGGTACTTGCCGGTGCAGCGGCCTGCGCTGGTGAACTGGCACGGGTGGTCGGTTGTGGAAGACATGGTCTTGACGCAGCCGTACACGAGCCCGGATCCGTTTACGGTGGGAAGCGGCAGCGCACACTTCGTGCGCGGGGCTGTCACACCGCAGGGAGAAGATGGGGACGACGCGCGTCAGGCAACATTCTGTTCCCTGAGAGAGTGTTCGACAGCAATACACGTCATTTCATGAGGCGAGTTGGCGGGTCATGATGTGAACAAAACTCCATCGAATCCAAGTTTCGGAACTTGATATCGACCGTTCATAATCCTTCGAGAGACGTCGGTCCCGATTCATCCATCCAAACGATCGTTCCATAACCCATCGTTTGGGAACCACCACAAATCCTTTGATGTCCGGACGCTTGACCACTTCAACACCTATCCCGGTCTCTTGGGTCGCACGATGGATAACACCCCCTGTAGAGGCACCATCCACAAGTGTGTGGGTCAAACGAGAACTGGTGGTCTTCGCCTCTCGAAGCAAGGCAGGAATGGCATCACGGTCTTGCACACACCCTGCGGTCACCATCACGACGAC
>WQYX01000090.1 GCA_009781005.1 Polyangiaceae bacterium
GGAGCGGGGCCAGATCTTGGCGAAGCCCGGGACGGTGAAGACGCACAAGAAGTTCATGGGGGAGGTGTACGTATTGAAGAAGGAAGAGGGAGGGCGTCATACGCCGTTCTTCACGAACTACCGACCGCAGTTTTATATGAGGACGACGGACGTGACGGGGACGTGTCAGTTGCCCGAGGGGACGAAGATGGTGATGCCCGGGGACAACGTGACGATGACGATCGAGTTGATTACGCCCGTGGGGATAGAGGAGCAGATGCGATTTGCCATCCGGGAAGGTGGTCGCACGGTGGGCGCCGGCATCGTCACCAAGGTCATTGAGTAACAGTGGCCGAGCGGATTGAAATTGCGCTCGTCTGCTCGGAATGTGAATCACGCAATTACCGAACGACCCGAAAGAAACAACAACAAGGGCAGATGGAGCTCAAGAAATTCTGCCCAAAATGCAAGCGGCATACGATCCATAAGGAAACAAAGTAGATGCTTTAGGGGTTTAGCTCAGTTGGTAGAGCAGCGGATTCCAAATCCGCAGGTCGTGGGTTCGAGTCCCCCAGCCCCTGCCACTTTCCGATCGCACCGTTCTCGGTGTTGGAGCATAAGAGTTCGATGACGACCAAAGAGGATCTCGAGAAGGCCGAAGGCGCAGAAGAGGCGGAAAGCTTAGAGGCTTCCGTGCGCGCTGCCTCACGCGAGGAAGACGAGGTTCTCGATAAGGTCGCGCCGGAGGAAGCTTACGGCGCCGAGGTCGAATCCGCTCCGTTGCAGTTCGGCTATCAACGTTTCGTGTATGCTGCATACATGGCGGGCGCGATGGCTGTCGCGTTTCTCGTCGCGAAGATCGGTCACGTCAGTTGGTATCGCCTCGGCCAGTGGAAGCCTGATTTCGGCGAGCCGAAGGACGAGATCGTCTACAGCGTTGCTGGCTTGATTGGCGTCTTGGTTGCGGTTCATTACTGGCGCAAGCCGTCAGCTCGGCAATACACGACCGAGGTTGCCGAAGAGTTGTCCAAGGTGACGTGGCCAACACGCAAAGAAGTTTGGAATTCCACGACCGTGGTCATTCTCACGACACTCTTTGCCACCGTTTTTTTCGCCCTCATGGATCAGTTCTGGAAGTTCGTGACAGACAAGATCTATAGCTTTTGAAGAACGGGGCTTGTCGATGGGGCTTATGCGGTCATCGGTGTCACGTAAAGGTTCGGCGGAGTCAGTGTCATGACCAAGAAGTGGTACGTCATTCAGACCTACTCGGGTTTCGAGAACAAGGTCAAAGAAGCACTGCTCCAGCGCATCAAGGAGCACGGAAAGGATGCCCAATTTGGCGAGATCCTGATCCCCACGGAGACCGTCCAAGAAGCGCGTGCAGGTGGAAAGTCTCGCGTTCGGCAGAAGACGAGCCTTCCTGGTTACGTCTTCGTCGAGATGGAGATGAGCGAGGAGTCTTGGCACCTCGTCAAAGACACGCCGAAGGTCACCGGCTTCATCGGTAACCAGCGACCGCAGGAGGTTCGCGCGCAGGAGATCGATGATCAGCGCCGTCGCGTGGTCGAGGGTGCGGTCAAGCCGAAGCCGCGCGTGAACTTCGACGTGGGCGATGAGATCCGCGTCATCGACGGCGCCTTCGCGAACTTCTCGGGCACCGTCGAAGAGGTGAAGCCGGACAAGCAAAAGCTCAAAGTGAAGGTCTCCATCTTCGGGCGTGCGACACCGGTGGAGCTCGACTTCTCGCAGGTTGAGAAGAGGGCCTAAGAGCGTGTTGGGCAGCCGTCGCGAGCGAATCGAGGCTAGGGCGGAGCGCGAGGAGCCCGCGCAAGCGTACTTGTCGTACGTGCGCAGGCACCGCAGCGCCCACCTGAGGTCCCGCCGTAGGCGGGCCGACAGCGCCGAAGGCGCCATCGAAGCGAATCGATTCGCGCAGCAGGCTGCCCTACACGCTTTAAGAGGCTTTTTTCTAGGGCTTCCGAGGACCCCCAGGAAAAGAGCTTGATTTTCTTAGGGTTCGCGGTATGCGAGGGCGCCCGCGAGTTCCTCCGATTGTATTTACCTTGCGATCAAGCGTTTGAACTACGACCCCGCTGATGTTTGGCGGCCTCCGTAGGAGCAGAAGAAGAAGCTATGGCGAAGAAAGTTACCGGAACGATCAAGCTCCAACTCCCGGCGGGCAAAGCGAACCCCGCGCCGCCGGTCGGCCCTGCGCTCGGCCAGCATGGCGTCAATATCATGGCATTCTGCAAGGAGTTTAACGCGAAGACCCAGGGCGGGGACATGATCATCCCCGTCGTCATCACGGTCTACGCGGACCGCTCCTTCTCCTTCATCCTGAAGGAGCCGCCTGTTTCCGTTCTCCTCAAGAAGGCAGCCGGTCTAGCAACGACCAAGAAGCCTGGTTCGGGATCGAAGGAGCCAAACAAGAACAAGGTTGGCAAGGTGACGGAGAAGCAGGTACGCGAACTCGCCACGCAGAAGATGAAGGAGATGAATTGTGCCGACGTCGAAGCGGCTATCCGCACAGTCAAAGGTACTGCCCGATCCATGGGGATTGACGTCGTTGCTTGATGTTAGAGCGTGTAGGGCGGCCGTCGCGAGCGAATCGAGGCTAGGGCGGAGCGCGAGGAGCCCGCGTAAGCGTACTTATCGTACGTGCGCAGGCACCGCAGCGCCCAACCGACGCATCGATTTCGCGCAGCAGGCTGCGCTACACGCTCTTACGGGCGATCGCGCGACGCGCACGTCGCGCCGCCACGGATGATTCGCCGCGCGCGCCCTGTCAATGAGGCGCATGCTCGGGGATCCCTCTCTTCAGGGCACGGAAATGGTTTCCGTACCCTTCCCTAAAAACCTCACCAACCACCGCCTCGTCTGAACACGAAAATTCACGGTGGGAGGCCTTGCGAGAGCACGAGCCGAAAAGGAGGAAGATGCCGAAGTTGTCGAAGAATCGCGCGAAGGTTGATGAGATCGTCGATCGTTCGCGCAAATACACGGTCGATGAGGCCTGCGCCCTCGTAAAGAAGGCGAAATATGGCAAATTCGACGAGACGGTGGACCTTGCCGTCCGCTTGGGGGTCAACCCCAAGCATGCAGACCAGATGGTCCGCGGCGCGCTGGTTCTCCCGCACGGCACCGGTCAGACGGTGCGGGTGCTCGTGTTCGCCAAGGGTGAAAAGGAGCGGGAAGCTCGCGAGGCTGGCGCCGATTTCGCCGGAAGCGACGACATGGTGGCAAAGGTTTCCGAAGGGTTCATGGATTTCGATCGCGTGATCGCAACGCCCGACATGATGGGCGCAGTTGGGAAGCTTGGCCGCGTCCTTGGTCCGCGGGGCCTCATGCCCAATCCCAAGGTTGGAACGGTGACGTTCGACATTGGCAATGCTGTCAGGGAAGCCAAAGGTGGCAAGATCGAATACCGCGTCGAGAAGGCTGGCATTGTCCACGCTCGTATCGGCAAGGCCTCCTTCACCGAGGGTGCCCTTTCGGACAACGCCAAGGCCCTGATCAATGCGCTCGTGCGCGCCAAGCCTTCCACGGCCAAGGGCTCGTACCTCCGTAGCATCACCGTCAGTTCCACCATGGGGCCTGGCATCAAGATCGATCCAGGTCAGTTCATTGCCAGCAGCGAGGAGGGCTGATTCATGACCGCTGCAACTGCCACCCGTGAAGGCAAATCTGCCCTTATCGGCGAGGTCAAAGGTAAATTCGACAAGATGTCTTCGGCCGTTTTCCTCGATTACAAGGGGATGACGGTTGAACAAGCAACGGTGCTCCGCGCGTCTTTCCGCAAGGCAGGCGTGGAGTACAAAGTCGTCAAGAATACTCTCGTAAGACAGGCTCTCAAAGAAGCATCCTTTCTCAAGAGCCTTGAAAAAACGCTAACCGGCATGACCGGCATCGCGTGGAGTTACGAGGATCCCTCGGCTGCCGCCAAGGTCGTCAAGTCCTTCAAGAAGGATCAAGGCGACGCGGGCGACAAACTCAAGATCAAAGCTGGCCTCATTGATGGAACTATTCTCGACGCGACCGCCGTCGAAGAACAGCTCGCAACGATGCCAGGCAAAGACGAGCTCCGCGCCAAACTGCTTGCGACGCTTCAGGCGCCGCTTCAGCAGTTCGTCGCACTGCTCAACGCCCCCGCGCAGAACTTCGTTTATGTCCTCACTGCGAAAGAGCAAGAGGGACAATGACATGATCTGCGCTAGAACACCTTTCCTAACCTGCTGCGCGTCGCGATGCCTGCGTTGGGCGCTGCGGGGCCTGCGCACGTACGATAAGTACGCTTACGCGGGCTCCTCGCGCTCGCCTTGGCCTCACGTCGCTCGCGACGGCTAGGAAAGGCGTTCTGTCCGGCTTTCCTTTGGAAGCAGCCGGACGCTCGTGTCCGCGAATTCGCGTGGGCGCGTCGATTTTGAAGATTTCGAAAAGTTCGATTACGTACGGAGAATTCAAAAATGGCCGACATCACCAAGGATCAGGTCGTCGACTTCCTCTCGAACCTCCCGGTCATCCAGATCGCGGACCTCATCAAAACGCTCGAAGACAAGTGGGGCGTCAAGGCTGCACCGGCGGCGGTTGCTGTCGCGGCGGCTCCGGGTGCCGCGGGTGGCGCTGCCGCAGCAGCGGTGGAGGAGCAGACGGAATTCACGGTTATCCTCAAAGAAGCTGGCGCGAATAAAATCAACGTTATTAAGGTTGTTCGCGAGATTACGGGTCTCGGGCTCAAAGAGGCGAAGGATCTCGTTGAGGGCGCACCCAAGGCCATCAAGGAAGGCGTTTCAAAGGCCGATTCGGCTGAATTCAAGAAGAAGCTCGAAGAGGCCGGCGCCAAAGTCGAGCTGAAGTAATTGGGAGCGAATGCAATTGTCTGATTGACGCCGCGGGGCGGCGAAGGGACGGATCCCTTCGCTCGCCCTATCCGGCATTTCTCATACCAAGTTTATTTGCGCCGCTTGGCTTTATTGGTTTGTGAGCTCTCGTGCCGCAGTCGACTGGCAACGAAGGGCGTTCTCGAGAGGAGCAACGATGGCGACCGCTATCCAGTCCAACTTCCGTGTCCGCAAGAATCTGGGACGGATCCAACGTGTCATCGAGGTCCCCAACCTCATCGACATTCAGAAGTCCTCATACGACAAGTTTCTGCAGTCCACGGTTCCGCAGAATGAGCGGCAAGAGGTGGGGCTGCAAGCGGTTTTTCGAAGCGTTTTCCCAATCAAAGATTTCAACGGCACGAGTGAACTCGTGTTCGTGTCGTACAACCTCGAGAGGCCAAAGTACGATGTCGATGAGTGCCGCCAGCGCGGCATGACGTTCGCTGCGCCCATCAAGGTTACGACGCAGCTCATGATCTACGACACGCGTGACGGCGGCGAGCGCATCGTCCGCGACATCAAGGAGCAGGAGGTCTACTTCGGCGAGATCCCGCTCATGACCGACACCGGTACGTTCATCATCAACGGGACCGAACGCGTCGTCGTGAGCCAGCTCCACCGCAGTCCGGGCGTTTTCTTCGATCACGACAAAGGGAAGACGCACTCGAGCGGCAAACTCCTTTATTCGGCGCGCGTCATTCCGTATCGCGGCTCGTGGCTCGACTTCGAATTCGACCCGAAAGACATCATTTACGTTCGCATCGATCGTCGCCGCAAGATGCACGCAACGGTGCTTCTGCGTGCGCTCGGTTACAGCACGCAGGATCTTCTTAATTACTTTTATAACACCGAAACTATCTATATCGAGAAGGGCGGCAAATTCTCGAAATCGGTGGAGTACGAACTTCTCGCGGGCCAGCGCGCCACGCGCGACATCAAGGTGGGTGGCGAAGTCGTCGTCAAGAAGAACACCAAGTTCACCAAGGCGGCGATGAAGAAGCTGAGAGAGGCGAAAATCGATCGCCTCCAGGCCGATCCCGAGGAGCTCGCGGGCAAGGTTGCGGCGCACGACATCGTCGATCGGGAGACGGGTGAGGTCGTCCTCGAAGTCAACGAGGAGGTCACGCCGGACAAGCTGGAAAAGCTCCGCGAAGCCGGCATTGCCGAGTTCAAGATCCTCTTCATCGACGGTCTGAACGTCGGCAGCTATCTCCGCGACACGCTGCTCGCGGAAAAAGTGAAGACTACCGAAGACGCGATTATGGAGATCTACCGGCGTCTTCGCCCGGGAGATCCGCCGACGCTCGATACGGCGAAGACGCTCTTCCATAATTTGTTTTTCAATGCCGAGCGTTACGACCTCTCGAAGGTGGGGCGCCTCAAACTGAATTACAAATTCTATAGAGACTTGCCCGAAGAGCAGCGTCCCGCGCTCGACACGCAGGTGTTGACGGCGCAGGACATCCTCGAGACCGTCCGTCACCTCATCGAATTGAAGAATGGTCGCGGCTCGGTCGACGATATCGATCACCTCGGCAACCGCCGCGTGCGCGCCGTTGGCGAGCTCATGGAAAACCAGTACCGCATCGGTCTGGTCCGCATGGAGCGCGCCATCAAAGAGCGCATGAGCATGTCGCAAGAGATCGATACGCTCATGCCGCACGATCTCATCAACGCGAAGCCAGTCTCCGCGGTGGTCAAGGAGTACTTCGGTTCATCGCAGCTCTCGCAGTTCATGGACCAGACGAATCCGCTCTCCGAGGTCACGCACAAGCGTCGGCTCTCGGCGCTCGGACCCGGCGGTCTCACGCGCGAGCGTGCGGGTTTCGAAGTGCGCGACGTTCACCCGACGCACTACGGACGCATCTGTCCGATCGAAACGCCGGAAGGTCCGAACATCGGGCTCATCGCGTCTCTCTCGACGTTCGCGCGCGTCAATGAGTACGGCTTCGTCGAGACGCCTTATCGCCGCGCGGGCGAGGGCAGCGTGACGAACGAGGTCCAGTGGTACTCGGCGCTCGAAGAAGAGGCGAAGTACATCGCGCAAGCGTCCGTGGGTATCGACGAGAGAGGCAAGTTCAAAGACAGCCTCGTTTCGGCGCGCCTCAACGGCGACTACCAAATGGTTGCACCCGACATGATCCAACTCATGGACGTGTCGCCAAACCAGATGGTGTCGGTGGCCGCGGCGCTCGTCCCGTTCCTCGAGCACGACGACGCGAACCGCGCCCTGATGGGCGCGAACATGCAGCGTCAGGCCGTCCCGCTCATTCGAAGCTGGTCGCCGCTCGTTGGCACCGGCATGGAAAACAAGCTCGCACGCGATTCCGGTGTGTGTGTTCTCGCGCGCCGCGACGGCATCGTCGAGAGCGTGGACGCGAACCGAATCGTCGTTCGTCCCGAGTCGGACAAAGCGGAGATCCCGGACATCTACCAGCTCTACAAATTCCAGCGTTCGAACCAGTCGACGTGCTTCAACCAGAAGCCGATCGTCCGCGCCGGTGAGAACGTGAAGGTCGGCGACGTCCTCGCGGACGGACCGTCCACGGACATGGGCGAGCTCGCGCTCGGTCAGAACGTGCTCGTCGCGTTCATGCCGTGGCAGGGTTACAACTTCGAAGATTCCATCCTCGTCTCCGAGCGCATCGCGAAGGACGACGTCTTCACGTCGATCCATATCGAGGAGTTCGAATGCGTTGCGCGCGACACGAAGCTCGGCAAAGAAGAAGTCACGCGCGACATCCCCAACGTTGGCGAAGAAGCGCTGAAGGATCTCGACGAGAGCGGCATCGTTCGCATCGGCGCCGAGGTGAAACCGGGCGACATCCTCGTTGGCAAGATCACGCCCAAGGGCGAGACGCAGCTCTCTCCAGAAGAGAAACTTCTTCGTGCCATCTTCGGCGAGAAGGCGGGCGACGTTCGCGACAGCTCGCTGCGCGTACCGCCGGGTGTCGGCGGCATCGTCATCAACGCGCGCATCTTCGCCCGCAAGGGAACGGAGAAGGATGAGCGTTCGAAGGACATCGAAGACCACGAGCGCATGCGCCTCGAGAAGCAGCGTGACGAGGAGATCAAGATTCTTCGCGACTCGTTCTTCCGCGGCTTGAAGAAGAAGCTCGCGGGCATGACCACGACGGGCAAACTCGTCGACGACAAGGGCAAGGTCCTTCTCCAGAAGGGGCAGACCCTCGACGACGCCGCTCTCGACGAAGTGCCGCACAAGTACTGGAGCGAGCTGCCCATCGAGGACGCCGAAGACGTCGCCGGCAAGCTCGCGGAGCTCGAGGAGATCATCCGCGTTCGCGAAGAGCACTTCCGCGACAAGATCGAACGCCTCTCGAAGGGCGATGAGCTCCCGCCCGGCGTCATCAAGATGGTGAAGGTCTACATCGCCATCAAGCGCAAACTCCAAGTCGGCGACAAGATGGCCGGGCGCCACGGCAACAAGGGCGTCGTCTCGCGCATCATGGCCGAAGAGGACATGCCGTACACGCAAGACGGCCGTCCCGTCGATGTCGTGCTCAACCCGCTCGGCGTTCCGAGCCGCATGAACATCGGCCAGATCCTCGAGACGCATCTCGGGTGGGGCGCGCAAGCGATCGGCTGGCAACTTCAGGTCATGCTCGAGCAGAAGTTCAGCGACGCACATATCAAAGAGCACATCGTCAAAATCTTCGAAGGCGACAAAGAGGTCGCGAAGCTGATGTCGAGGATCAGCGGTGAGGAGGCGCGCCAAGTTGCGCAGAAGTTGAAGAGGGGCGTTCACTACGCGTCCCCCGTCTTCGACGGCGCACCGGAAGCGGCGATCAAAGACTCCCTCGTGCTCGCGGGGCTTCCGACCTCGGGTCAAACCGTTCTCTTCGACGGTCGCACGGGTGAGGCATTCGACCAGGAAGTCACGGTGGGCGTCATGTACGTCCTCAAGTTGCACCACCTCGTCGACGACAAGATTCACGCGCGCTCGATCGGCCCGTACTCCCTCGTCACGCAGCAGCCGCTCGGCGGCAAAGCGCAGTTCGGTGGCCAGCGCCTCGGCGAGATGGAAGTCTGGGCAATGGAAGCCTACGGCACGGCGTATGCGCTGCAGGAATTCCTCACCGTCAAGAGCGACGACGTCATGGGCCGCACGCGCATGTACGAAGCCATCGTGAAAGGCGAGTACACGCTGGAGCCGGGGCTGCCCGAGTCGTTCAACGTTCTCATCAAGGAGCTTCAGGCGCTTTGCCTCAACGTCGAGCTCCTCGAACCTGGCCAAGTCCGCGCCGCCGATCAGGCAGCAGAGGAATGAGCCGTGATGCGTGCACAGTACACATGTGCAGCTTAGCCAATTAGCGTTATCCCTATTTATCGACTGAGGAAAGAAAGGCACCCCGATGCGCGACATCTTCAGCTTCTTCGAGAAGCCCAAGGATCCGCTTTCGTTTAGCGCGATCCGTATCTCGCTCGCGTCCCCAGAGAAGATCCGCGAGTGGTCGCACGGTGAGGTCAAGAAGCCCGAGACCATCAACTACCGCACGTTCAAACCGGAGCGGGACGGTCTGTTCTGCGCGAAGATCTTTGGCCCGGTCAAAGATTACGAGTGCAACTGCGGCAAGTACAAGCGCATGAAGCACCGCGGCATCGTTTGCGAGAAGTGCGGTGTCGAGGTCATTCAGAGCAAGGTGCGACGCGAGCGCCTCGGCCACATCAACCTGGCCACGCCGGTTGCGCATATTTGGTTTTTGAAGAGCCTGCCGAGCAGGATCGGCAACATGCTCGACATCTCGCTGAAGGATCTCGAAAAGGTCCTCTACTGCGAGGCATACATCGTCATCGATCCGAAGGACACGCCGCTCGGGCGCGGCGAGCTCCTCGGCGAGGAGCGCTACATGCAACTCCTCGACGAGTACGGCGACGACAAGTTCACCGCGGGCATGGGCGGTGAAGCCGTCCTCGACATGTTGAAGAGCGTCGATGTTCACACGCTCTGCGAGACCTTGCGCCAGGACATGCGCACCGCAACGAGCGAAGCGAAGCGCAAGAAGATCGTCAAGCGCCTGAAGGTCTGCGAAGCGTTCCGCGAGAGCGGCAACCGCCCCGAGTGGATGATGCTCACGGTCATCCCGGTTCTTCCGCCGGATCTTCGCCCGCTCGTTCCGCTCGATGGCGGTCGTTTCGCGACGAGCGATCTCAACGATCTGTATCGCCGCGTGATCAATCGAAACAACCGCCTCAAGCGTCTGCTCGAGTTGAACGCGCCGGAGATCATCATCCGCAACGAGCGGCGCATGCTGCAAGAAGCGGTGGACGCGCTCTTCGACAACGGTCGTCGTGGCAAGACCATCACCGGTCCGAACAAGCGTCCGCTCAAGTCGCTCAGCGACATGCTGAAAGGCAAGCAAGGACGCTTCCGCCAGAATCTCCTTGGCAAGCGCGTCGACTACTCGGGCCGCTCGGTCATCGTCGTTGGCCCCTCGCTCAAGCTGCATCAATGCGGTCTGCCGACCAAGATGGCGCTCGAGCTCTTCAAGCCGTTCATCTACAACAAGCTCGAAGAGCGCGGCTACGTCAACACCATCAAGTCCGCAAAGAAGATGGTGGAGAAGGAGCGGCCCGAGGTCTTCGACATCCTCGAAGAGGTCATCAGCGAGCACCCGGTTCTCTTGAATCGCGCGCCCACGCTTCACCGCCTCGGTATTCAGGCATTCGAACCGGTTCTCATCGAAGGCAAGGCGATTCAGCTTCACCCGCTGGTTTGCGCGGCATTCAACGCCGACTTCGACGGCGATCAGATGGCCGTGCACGTCCCGCTCTCGGTCGAAGCGCAGATGGAGGCGCGCGTGCTCATGATGAGCACGAACAACATCCTCTCGCCCGCGAATGGCAAACCGATCATCAACCCCACGCAGGATATCGTCCTCGGTTTGTATTACGCGACTCGCGAGCGCAAATTCGCTAGAGGCTATTATCGCGAAGACACGCTCAAGGTCTCGAAGAATGGCAAGATCGAAGGCGGGTATCTCAAGGGCGTGTACTCCTCGCCCGAAGAAGTCCGTATGGCCTTTGACAACGACGAGGTAACCATCCACACGGGCATTCGTGTCCGCGTCGTCGATCCGGAAACGGGCAAGCGCATGGTCGTCAATACGACGGTCGGTCGCTGCCTTATCTCCGAGATCGTTCCCGAGGGACTCTCGTTCGAACTCGTCAACAAAACGCTCGACAAAAAGGCCCTATCGACGCTCATCGACGCCTGCTACCGCAAGCATCGCAACAAGGCGACGGTGCTCCTTGCCGACCGCCTGCGTTCGCTCGGCTACGAGTACGGAACGAAGGCCGGTATGTCGATTAGCGTCGATCACATGGTCATTCCGAAGGCCAAGGAAGTGCTGCTCGGTCAGGCGCGCGAAGAAGTTCAGCGCGTCGTCGACCAATACCAAGAAGGCCTCATCACCGACGGCGAACGTTACAACAAGATTGTCGATATCTGGGCCGGAGTTGCCGACAAGGTAACTTCGGAAATGATGCAGGTCATTGGCAAAGAAGTGATTGTCGATCCGGTGACGGAGAAGGAGCAAATCGAGCCGAGCTTCAATCCGATTTACGTGATGGCCGATTCCGGTGCGCGCGGTAGCACGCAACAGATTCGCCAGCTCGCTGCCATGCGCGGTCTCATGGCCCGGCCGTCCGGTGAAATCATCGAGACGCCGATTACCGCGAACTTCCGCGAGGGTCTCAGCGTTCTCGAATACTTCACCTCCACGCACGGCGCGCGCAAAGGCCTCGCCGACACGGCGCTCAAGACCGCGAACTCTGGTTATCTCACGCGCCGTCTGGTCGACGTCGCGCAAGACGCGGTCATCGCACAGTTCGACTGCGGCACGCTCGACGGTATTCGTGTCACGAAGCTCGAGGACGCGGGCGAAGTCATCCAGCCGCTCGGCGACCGCATCCTCGGCCGTGTTGCGTTGGAAGACATCGTCGATCCGCTCACCGGCGAAGTCGTCGTTCCTCACAACACGGAGCTCGACGAGACGCTCGTCTCGAAAATCGAGGAAGCCGGTATCGAAGAAGTCGTCATCCGCTCGGTGCTTACGTGTCAGACGCGTCGCGGCGTTTGCGCGAAGTGCTACGGACGCGATCTCGCGCGCGGCTACAAGGTCAACATCGGAGAATCGATCGGCATCATCGCGAGCCAGTCGATCGGCGAGCCGGGCACGCAGCTCACGATGCGCACGTTCCACATTGGTGGCGCAGCCGCGCGCGGCAAGATCGAACAGAGCTCGATCGAGGCACGCACGGAGGGCTTCGTCCGCGTTCGCGGTGCGAACCTCGCCACGCGTCGCGATGGCACCATCACCGTCATGAACCGCCACGGCGAGCTCGTCATCGTCGACGATACGGGTCGCGAGCGCGAGCACCATCGATTGGTGTACGGCGCCGTCCTCAAGTGCAACGAAGGCGACAAGATCAAGGCGGGCGATCTGCTCGCCGAGTGGGACGCGTTCGCGAACGTCATCCTCACCGAGGTTGGCGGCATCGCGAGGTTCGGCGACATCGTCGAAGGCGTCACGATGATCGAAAAGCTCGACGAGGTCACGGGCCTCTCGCGCAAAGTCGTCATCGAGTCGCGCGCCGCAGATTTGCGTCCGCGCATCTCGCTCAAGCACCCGGACACGGGCGACACGCTCAAGCTGCCGAACAGCACGCTCGAAGCGCGTTACCTCTTGCCGGTTGGCGCGAACATCGTCGTCCAAGACGGCGATCTGCTCGAACCGGGCGAGATCATCGCGAAGATCCCGCGCGAGACCACCAAGACGCAGGACATCACCGGCGGTCTTCCGCGCGTCGCCGAACTCTTCGAAGCGCGTAAACCCAAGGACCACGCGATCATCGCCGAAATCGACGGCGAGGTTTCGTTTGGCAAAGACACGAAGGGCAAGCGCAAAGTCCTTATTACGCCGTTCGGTCATGATGGTGCGCCGCTGACGGATCAAGCGCGCGAGTATTTGATCCCGAAGGGCAAGCACATTCACGTGCAGCCCGGCGATCGCGTCCGCGCGGGCGAGCCGCTTCAAGATGGGCCGGCAAACCCGCATGACATTCTTCGCGTCAAAGGCGAGAAGGAGCTCGCGGCGTACCTCGTCAACGAAATCCAACAAGTTTATCGTTTGCAGGGCGTTGCCATCAACGACAAGCACATCGAAGTCATCGTTCGCCAGATGCTCCGTCGCGTTCGTATCAAGGATGTCGGCGATACGAACTTCCTTATCGACGAAAATGTCGAGAAGCATCTGTTCGAGAAAGAGAATCAGCGGGTCATCGAACGCGGTGGAAAACCCGGTATTGCCGAGCCGCTTCTTCTCGGTATTACGAAGGCCTCGTTGTCGACCGAATCCTTCATTAGCGCGTCGTCGTTCCAAGAGACCACCAAGGTTCTCACGGAAGCGGCCATCAACGGCAAGACCGACACGTTGCGCGGCCTGAAAGAGAACGTCATCATGGGGCGTCTCATCCCGGCCGGCACCGGGCTTGCGGCCTACAAGAGTCTCAACGTCATCGTCGAGGGTGAAGGGCACGTCGAGGATCGGCGTACGACCTCGGCGGCTCCGCCTGCGGCGACTTCGTTCTCTGCGGTGAACGAAGAGTAAGAAGTAGAGTAATAAGTAGACCCCACCGCGCGGCATCGCTTTGCTTGCCGCGCGTGCTCCCCTTGGGCGGTGCTCGTCAGGGCCCCTTTCGCGTGGCGCCTTCGGCGCCCGGTCGGCCCGCCTTCGGCGGGCCTCCGTGGCCCTTCCTGCGCGCCGCCAGGGAAGCCCCTCCGTGAACGAGATCGTTGACATTGACGTTTGACGTGAACGGCGACGGCGACGAACGGGTTGTTTCGTTCACGTCGCCGTTGCCGTCGAACGATCACGTCGATGTCAACGAGAGGCTCCACATAAAAACGCGCTCTCGCCGCCTCGGTCCCGAAATCCAGGGACAGGCCCTATGCACCGCGCGTTTCGCGCAGCGATGTTGAGGTCATCTCAACGGCGGTGCACTAGAGTTGCCAGGTATGTTTCCGTGCCGCGCGATGGAGGAACGATGAGAACCCGCTTAACAACGG
Source organism: Polyangiaceae bacterium (assembly GCA_009781005.1). Taxonomy (GTDB): domain Bacteria; phylum Myxococcota_A; class Polyangia; order Polyangiales; family Polyangiaceae; genus Labilithrix. Next base: position 13,951 of record WQYX01000090.1, read on the forward strand.
CATTGATGGTGCTGCCATTGCTGACTTGTGGATGCACGCATTCTTCGGTGTCAGAAATTCGCCAGCCGGACACGCAGGACAGCGCCCAAACACGGGAACAAGTTCAGCAAGCAGCAGAAAAAGGAGACGCGAAAGCGCAAAGCAATCTAGGATCGATGTATCTCGAAGGCCGCGGCGTGGCGCAGGATGATGCAGAGGCTGTGAAGTGGTTGAGGAAGGCGGCAGAGCAGGGGGATGCGAAAGCGCAATACAACCTTGGGGTGGCATATTTCGAGGGCCGCGGCGTGGCGAAGGATGAAGCGGAGGCGGTGAAGTGGTGGAGGAAAGGCAGCAGAGCAGGACGCCGCGAAGCAGGGAACCACGAGAGCGCAATTCAGTCTTGCTGCGACGTATGCCGCTGGCCGCGGTGTCGCGAAGGATGACGCAGAGGCGGTGAAGTGGTGGAGAAAGGCGGCGGAGCAGGGGGACGCGGAAGCGCAAGCCGCCCTTGGGTTTATGTATTCCGAAGGCCGCGGCGTCGCGAAGGATGAAGCGGAGGCGGTGAAGTGGTGGAGGAAGGCGGCGGAGCAGGGGTATGAGGAAGCACAGTCGGCTCTTCAGAAGATGAAGAAATAGGAGCTGGGAGACGCCATCGATGCGCCCGCATGCCGCGTCGCGACATATTTCAGCCGTGCAAGGAGTGCTGGCCCCGGCAAGAGCAGTACACTATGCACGCTTTAGGACCATGCGAGCGACCGCCAAAACCATTCTTTTTTCAACGAGCTTCGCCTTCGCGGTGATCGGATGGATCTCGACGGTGCGCGTGCCGCAGGCGATCGCGCAAGAGGCCGCGTCGTGCACGGCGTGGGATGTCGAATACGTGCTTGCCGCCAAATTGAAATTGTCGGACACGCCGAAGGGCGCGGGCGATGGCGTCTATCCGGTTGGACCGGGTACCATGGTGATTCGCTTTGCGGGCGCGGACGGTAAGGCAGGGCCTGCCGAGATGCGCAAGTACACCATGACGCAGAACTTCCGCGTCGATTCCACAGTTCTCTTTTGGAAGACACACGTGGTTACGGCATCGAAGACCACCACGACTCCCGACGGACAGGGCGTCGTCGCAAAAGGCCAAGTCCAAGGCAAGAGTCTGAAGTGGCAAACACCCTTGGCCGGTTGTCGCACCGACGGCACGCTCACGTGTGATGGATCTCTCTGCGGTAAGTTCGGCGCTCCCCCGCCAGGTCAGAGCGAACTGCATGTCCCGCCTCATGCAGTCGAATTCCAGCCGCTCACGTTCTCCGACGACATGAAAACATTCTCCATGCCGTCCACGTTCGTCGCGAAGACCGACAATCCGCAGCAGACCGCTCACATCGCGATCTCGGGTCGCGAGACGAACCGCACCTGCGTGAAGTAGCGGGATGACTCCAACCATGAGATAGGCAATGAGCGAGTACCAGTACTACGAATTTCAGGCCATCGATCGACCGCTGACGGCAGAGGAGCAGGCCACCCTCCGCAGGTACTCATCGCGCGCCAAGATCACGTCCCGCCGGTTCGTGGTCGACTACTCCTGGGGAGCCTTCAAGGGGGACGAGGCGGAGTGGGTGGAGAAATACTTCGACGCATTCCTCTACCTCGCCAACTGGGGTACCCACCGGCTGATGCTGCGGCTGCCGCGTGGTGTGTTCCCTCTCGAGATGGCCAAGAAGTACTGCGCGGGGCACTCCGCATCGGTGTGCGCGAAGGGCAATCATGTCATCCTTGCATTTGAGTCGAATGACGAAGAAGGCGGCGAGTGGGTCGACGAGGACGAGGACGGCACCTTGGCCGCGCTCCTACCCCTGCGCGCGGAGCTCGCCAGCGGTGATCTGCGCGCGCTCTACATCGCTTGGCTTGGGTGTGCGCAGGCTGATGAGTTCGAGGATGACGATGTGGAACCTCCCTGCCCACCTGGGCTCGGCGAGCTGAGTCCGGCGCTGGAGGCGTTTGCCGAATTCTTGCGCGTCGAAAGCGATCTTCTCGAGGCAGCGGCAGTCGCCAGTCCGAAGCTGGAAGCGCTTGACAACGCTGGGCTCGAGGCATGGGTGGTGGCCCTGCCCGAGAGCGAGAAGACTTCGCTGCTCGTCCGATTGGTTGGAGGTACGGAGGCCTACCTGCACGGCGAGCTTGTCCGGCGCTTCCGCGAATCGCGCGCCAGCCAGGTACCCGCATGCAAGACCACAGCGCGTACCGTTGAAGAGCTCCTCAAGGCGGCGTCGTCGCGAGCCGAGGAACGACGCCGCCAGGAGGCCGAGCGTGCCGCTCGCGAGAGGGCGCGCGAGGCACGAGAGGAGGCCAAGCGCCGGGATCGCTACCTTACACAGCTTGAAACGCGTGAGACCGAGGCCTGGCATGAAGTCGACGCGCTCATTGCCACCATGAAACCCACCAAGTATGACGAGGCCATCTCGCTCCTCGTCGATCTCCGCGACGTCTGCACCCGGGATGGCCGGTCAGATGAAGCCACGACGCGAATCGCGCGACTGACAGAGGAGCACGCGAAGAAGCCAAGCCTCCTCAAGCGGTTGAAGAAGGCCTCCCTGCTATGAGGTTAACTCAATGACGCCATATCGATGACGAATCGATACCGCACGTCATTTCGAATCATGCGCTCGTAAGCTTCGTTCACTTTCTGAATAGGAATGATCTCGACTTCGGGTGCAATCTTGTGCGCCGCACAATAATCGAGTGTCTCCTGCGTTTCTTTGATTCCGCCGATATTCGAACCTGCGAGCTTGCGATTGCCGCCGATGAGCGCGAATGCGGCGACGGGCGATGGCTCGGGCGGTACGCCGACGAGCACCATGGTCCCATAAGGTTTCAGGAGCTCGAGATACGCATTGTAGTCGTGCGGGGCCGATACGGTATCGAGGATGAAGCTATAGTGACCGCGCAGTTTTTTGAATGTTGCGGGATCTTTCGTCACCTCGAAGTGGCGCGCGCCGAACTTTCGTGCGTCGGCCTCTTTCGTGCGCGACGTGCTCAAGACCGTAACTTCGGCGCCCATGGAAGCAGCGAGCTTGACGCCCATGTGTCCGAGGCCGCCGAGCCCGACGACGGCAACCTTGTCGCCTTGTTTGACGTTCCACTGACGGAGCGGCGAGTACGTCGTGATTCCCGCGCAGAGCAGCGGCGCGGCGCTCGACACATCGAGTCCAGCCGGAACCTTCAGGACGAAGTGCTCTTTGACGACGATCTGCTTGGAGTAGCCGCCGAACGTCGGCGTTTTCCGATCCATCTCGGTAGAGTTATATGTGTAAGCTACACCTTTCTCGCAGAAGTTCTCGTGGTGCTCGCTGCAGGGCTCGCAGTGCATGCACGAGTCCACGAAGCAACCCACGGCGCCGAGCGCGCCGGGTGCGAACTCGGTGACGTTCTTCCCGACGCGAGAGACGCGTCCGACAATTTCGTGTCCCGGCACCATGGGGAACAGCGCGCCGCCCCACTCGTCGCGCGCCTGGTGAACATCGGAGTGGCAGATCCCGCAATAGAGGACGTCGAGCACGACGTCGTCGGGACCCGGTTCGCGCCGCTCGATGATCGAGGCAGCAAGTGGGGATTTCGCAGACGCGGTCGCATACGCGGCAACTTTGGCCATCGGATCTCTCCTTCGATTGGGACTCGCAGTCTCGCGTCTTCGCGCTGCGCCGGAAAGCGGAAACGCACGCGCGCTCGAGTTTCGTCGATGCAGTGCGACTCGTTCGCCGCACGTCGTGGTGCGGGCACGTGGCCGAGCGGCGCTCTCCTGCGCGACAAAGGCCGATCGAGCATTCGCGGCACTTCACAGATGCCTTTGCATTGGTCATCTCTCGAGGTGAACCTCGACCTCGGCAAACGACCGGGCGTCGTCGGTTTTTGGGGAGTTGCATGATTCGCCGTAGACGCATGGACCGGACGGCGCAGTCCGGGGAATCTCGCCTGTACTCGGGAAGTTCGGGAATGTTTCCGTCCGTCGACTCTGCGGATGCGGCGATCACGCCGATCATGCGTGGCTCAAAAAAAGTCGCAGCAAGGAACGCGGTCGCGGCCGATTCGCTGACGACGAGCGTGCGATCCTCGCTGCCACCTTTTGGCAACGGTGCCCTGGCCATGCTCGACGGATGCGCGGTCGCCGCCGTCGTTGGCGTGCTCGCGTACGCGCTTAATCGCAGCGAGGCCTCGTTCTTCGAGAACGGCGTCGGCTGGTTCGTGTTCGCGCCCGTCGTCGTGGCGCTCCGCCATGGTTTCGCGAAGTCGCTCGCGTTCGCGGGGCTGCTCGTCCTCGTGCTCGCTTTTGCATGGTTTCGTTTGGCCGCGTACGCGCGCTTCCCCGTCGAAGCCATCTTTGGTCTCGTGGTGCTCTCCGTCCTGGTCGGCCGGTCTACAGATGGCTGGCGCCGGAGGCTCGCGAGCTTTGCGCGCGACACCGTACGAGCTAGCGTGTTAGCGCGCTCTCATGCGCTGCTCGAGATCTCGCATGATCGTCTGAGCGATCAGATGGAGCGGTCCCAGAGCTCGCTGCGTGACGCGACGACGGCCTTGCTCGTGAGCGTCGATCCTGCAGCGCACGTGTCGTTCCGCGCGCAGGGTCACGCCATGTTGGAGATCTTCGCGACCTACTGCGGTCTCGAGATGGGCGAGCTCTTCATCGTGACTCAGAACACACTTCGCGGACGTTGCGCGGTGCTCGGCACGCCACCGGAGACGAGGTCGAACGACCCTCTGCTTGCGTGTGCGCTCGCCACGGGCCGGCTCACCTACGTGCCCGCCCTGGGCAACCCAACGCGAGGTCGCTCGGAGAAGTCGGCCTTGCTCGCTGCCGTTCCTTTCGTCGACGCGCTCGGCGCAACCAAAGCCGTCCTGTGCGTTCACGCGATGCCGTTCATGGCGTTCCACAAGAAGAACCTCGAAGCCATGTCCACGCTCGGTGGAAACTTCGCGGATCTCTCGCATGGCGACAGCGTCGAGACCATCTCTCGCAGCGATCTCGAAGGCGATGATGCCTCCAACGCGGTGCCCGTCACGCTGAGGACTCCGCGATGAACGTGCGCCTCGTCGTACCGTTCCTGCTCGCGATCATCGTGATCGCCCTCGTGCGTGCGTTCTCGGACGCGATCGTTCGGCGCGTCAAATCGCCCTGGCGCTCGCTCGACACGCAGCGCGCGATGGACATCGCGAGGAGTCACCGCGTTCGCCGGCACCCGAGAGACGTCACGGCCGCGAGCATTGCATCGGCGCTGCGCGAGCGGTTCACGGAGACGATTGCCGTCCGCTGCATTGCGATCGCCGCCACACGCAGACTTCCTCCGCGGCGTGCGGTGCACTGGTTGCGGTGGGCGCTCACCGATCCCGCGCGAGAGGTTCGCGCCTGCGCTGCGTCGGGGCTCGGGCACATTCAGCGCAAGATGGACGGGCAGGTTGCAGCGCTGTCAAAGGCGCTCGCGAAAGCCGAGGACCGGGCGCACTCTGCGCACCTGCATCTGCGCCTCGCCGAGGCGCACTGGGAAATCGCATACGCCAAACTCGTCGATGGCGTTGCCCTCGGTGACGCCATCGCGTCGGCGTGCGAACACGCCTCGAGGGCGTGCGAGCTTCTGCCCGGCTTCGCCTCCGCAGAGGCTTTCCTCGGGCGCATGTGGCTCCAGTTGCGTGAAGCGAGGCTCGCCGAAGCTGCTTTCCGGCGCGCGATTTCGGCGGGCTACCCGCGGACGAAGCTTTTGCCGTACCTCGCAGAATGTGCATTCTACAAGCGAGATTTTCCCGCCGTGCGTCACTGCTTGCGCGAGCTCGAACTCTGCGCACCGTTCAACGCGTTCCCGCGCGCAATCACTTCCTTCTGGTTTTAGAGCGTGTTCTACAGCCGTCGCGAGCGAATCGAGGCTAGGGCGGAGCGCGAGCACCGGGCGGAACAGGCTTAACCCGGATAATTCACGACGACTCCACTCAGACGAACCGATCCCTTTGCTGCAAAGGACGTACGGCGTTTCTCGGACCTGCGGCGTACGTACAGTACGCCTCGGTCCTGCGATACGGCGTGCGCC
>WQYX01000091.1 GCA_009781005.1 Polyangiaceae bacterium
GTCGTCATGAATTATCCGGGCTAGGGCGGAGCGCGAGGAGCCCGCGAAAGCGTACTTATCGTACGTGCGCAGGCACCGCAGCGCCCAACCGACGAATCGATTTCGCGCAGCAGGCTGCCCTACTCGCTCTGAGTCGATTCGCTTCGTGGTCTTTGGGCTGGCTCTCTGGCGCTTCTTGTTTCTTTGTGATCGCGTGCAGTCGAACGCCTGCCGAGCTGGCGCCTCCTGCGTCGACATCGCCGCCGCCGACCGTCGCCTTTGCATCAACGCATCCCGGTGAGCGAGATGCATCGACGGAGCCGAGGGCTCCGTTGCCCGCCGCGGGTTGTCCCGTCGATCCGGAAGGGCAGGGGACCCTCGAGACAGCGGTCGTGACATTTCTCGATGCACCCGGTCGTCCGCACGTCGATGTCGAACTCGCGAAGACGCAGCACGACACCGAGCGCGGTCTCATGTACCGCCGCCAGATGGCCGAAGACCGAGGCATGTTCTTTCGACTCGGCGAACGACGCGTGCATACGTTCTGGATGCATAATACATGCATTCCGCTCGATATGATGTTCATTGACGACGACGGCACCATCGTCGGCATCGTCGAGAACGCCGAGCCGCTCACCGACGTTTCGCGGTCGGTGGGGGCGCCGTCAACGTTCGTTCTCGAAGTGAGCGGCGGATATGCTCAGCGGCATGGAGTGCGCCCGAAACAGAAGATCATCATTCCAGATTAGGGCCTGTCCCTGAATTCGCTCCCGTCGGCGGACTCGGCGGCAAACGTGGATTGGCGACGCTCTCCTTCGTTCACGTCGCCGTCGCCGACAACGATCGGGTCAACGTCAACGTGAGCGTAGTCGTGGTCGTTGACCGCGACGGCGACGGCGACGAACCGTAGGGAAGAACACGATTGCCGACCTGCTGCGGGCTACAATGCTAAAGAAGCTTTCAAACGAAGCCATGCGTCCGACTCTCTTTGCCAACTTTTTTGCCGCCGCCGTGGTTGCCTTTGCCGCGTGCAAGCAATCACCACCCGAGCCCGAACCCGTCCACACCAACGATGCCGGGAGTGGCGACCCCCATCATGGCAGTTTCACGCTGGCCGAGGCCACGAAAGACTTGAATGGATCGGGCGCGATCGTTGCGAAGATCGACACCGCAAAGGGCACGCTGCAGTGCCGTCTCTACGACGACAAGGCACCCATCACGGTGGCAAACTTCATGGGTCTCGCAACGGGCAAACGCGCGTGGCGAGATCCGCATTCTGGTACCTGGGTGAATAGGCCCGCCTACGATGGCACAACGTTCCACCGCATCATCAAGGGCTTCATGATTCAGGGTGGGGATCCGAAGGGCAACGGAGGTGGCGACCCCGGCTATGCCATCAAAGATGAAATCTGGGATGGGGCAAAGCACGATCGCGCCGGCCTTCTCTGCATGGCCAACCGCGGTCCGAACACCAACGGCGCACAGTTTTTCATTACAGATGCGGCCGCTCCCCACCTCGATCGCGGCGGCTACACAATCTTCGGAGAGTGTGCGCCCGTCGACGTCGTTCACGACATTGCAGGCGTGCCCACGGGCCCGATGGACAGGCCAGTCACTCCTGTGACCATCAAGAGCATCACCATCTCGCGCGACGTTAAGTAGACCCCTCCGCGCGTCTCGCTGCGCTCGCCGCGCGTGCTCCCCTTGGGCTGGTGCTCGTCAGGCGGGCGCCGCCTACGGCGCCGGCCCGCCTTCCTGCGCGCCGCCAGGGGAGCCCCATTTGTGTCGAGACTGCCAGCGTCACGGCGTATCGCAACTAATCCGGTTGGTATACGTGCTCCGAGTCGAATGCGTAATAGGCGTTGTTTCGCTCGAATGTGACGGCGCCGAAGAGGTTCCACGCGACCGCCCATGCTGCGCACAACCAGAAGATTCGGCCGAAACGACGTCCACCGATGGCGAGCAGCACGAACAAAAGAATCGCGTAGTCGTTCGAGAATCGATAACCAAATTGGACCCATCCGCTATTTTGGTAAAATAGGTTCATGAGGAGCGGGCCGAGCGCCGCGAGCAGGGCGCCGATACCGAGCCAATCGAGCTTTTTTGCGGGGCGCAGAAGCCAGAAATAGAACGGGCTCGTAAACCACAACGCCAGGCCGTGGCCGTTGATCTTGAAGGGCACCCCGCCGAAGCTCCCAATTGGCATTCTCGGCGGCGGCCGCCATGGAAGCCCCGCGAGCATCGTCGTGAGGTTGCGACTGAGATAGTGATAACTAAAGAGCCCCCATGTCTGAATACGGTGCAGCCAACCAACTTGCAGGTATTCGTGACCGAACGCGGTCGGACTCGGATTGTGAAAGCGTGTGAAGTTGTACCAGGACGCGAACGCGAGCGTCGCCACGACGGGGACGGAGAAGAGTATCACGGTGCGTGCGAGCAGGCCCTTGTCGAGATCGCGCAGGACGGCGAGCATCCGCGAGAACCAAGGCCCTTGCTCCGGCAGATCGCGCGCCGGACCGTTTCGCGGATGTATGTAGGCTACACGCAATGCCTCGGATGCGAAGAAAACGGCGACGAGCACCGTTGTGACGCGCGTGAGGAACATGCACCCGAGCAGCGCGCCAGCGACCACGGGGCGCCTGGCGTCGAGCGAAACGAGGACGAAAAGCGCCATTAGCGCAACGCCGACGACGTGCGCCGCGAACCATACGGTGCCCTGTACGGCGGTGAAGAAGTAAACGGTGCCAAACGCGAAGAGCAGCGAGAGGAGCACGTTGTCCGTCTCAGAGCGGTCGCTGCGCTCGGTGCGCCGCAGTTTCTCGAGCACGAGAAAAAGAACTGCGGGGCCGAACCCTGCGAGCCAGACAACGAACTGAGCGTCACGGAAATTGTCCGGATCGCGCGCGATCGCGACCAGCGGCAACATCAGCATTGCCGGGAACGGCGGAAAACTCACGTACCACTTGCCCTCGAAGAGCGCCCAGTCGTTGCCTTCGGAGTGCGCCGGCGGCTTGCCGCCGATGTCGTGACGACCGTGGAGCCACGCGTCGGCGAGGAAGGCGAAGTGATTGTTCTTCGTGTGAACGAAGAGGCGGTCGCCTGCGACGAGAGCGAAAACGACGAGGCAAACGAACCAAATCCCGAATGCGAAGAGCACACGGCGTGATCGGGTCTCTGGGGTGAGCCATGTCGCGAGGCGCGACGTGCCCTTCGTGCTGCTCGCTTTCGTATCCGAGCGCTCAGCGCTTTCGGTCATTGCGACGACCCTACCATCAGTGCCTTGCGTCGAGCTTTTGGTCGGCCGGTTTTGCTGGGAAGCGCAAAGTGCTCTTCGCACTGAGGGGGATGGCTGGCGACGAATTGGGCAAGGCGCTACGCGTCGGACGTTTCGGGATGCCGCAAAAATAAGGCAAAAATGGCACGTCGATGGATGGCATGTTGCTTGAACTTTGGGGTGGCCGATATGGCGCTCCCTTTTGATCCCAGCCCTGGTCTGCGAGATCCGCGCGCGCTCACGATCCTCGCGAAGACCATTCATCGCGAGCTTCGTTCCAGCGGGTATTCCGAGAAGGATGTGGTCGCGCTCGCCGGCGAGTTGCTCGGCGTGGTCACGACCGAGATGCGGAGCAATCGCGAGACAACGACGGAAGTCTAGTAAAATCGGCTCTCTGCCTCGCCTCTACACGCGTAATTGACAGCGTCGTCGTGCCTCTACGACAATCCCCCTCTGCTCGCGGATTTTGGGCTTGCGCACTTCGGGCTTGCCTGGCCGTTGGATGGACGGCTGTATTCCCCGGGGCGATGAAGGGACCGACTACGTGTTCTCGATAATCATCAGCGAAAAGGGCAGTCCGGATCGCAAGGAAAACTTCAACAGGAGCGAGGTCACGATCGGTCGTGGTGCGGGCAATGACCTGATCCTCCCCAGGGGGAACGTGTCGAAACACCATGCGCGCCTCGTCGTTCGCGACGGTCGTTTCATCATCTCGGATCTCGGGAGCACCAACGGCATCTACGTCAATGGACGCAGGATCGGGCAGGCTACGGTCGTGCGAGTCGGTGACAAGATCTACCTTGCCGACTTCGTCATCCGGATCGCGACCTTCGATGGGGTCGTTGTTCCAGTTGCTCCAACGGACACCGGATCGGCTGCACCTCTCGCGTCGAGCCTTGGTAGCGTACCCACGGTTGTCGGTCCGCAGACCACCGGGTTCGGCGAGCCTTCGGTCCCCAGTGGGCCGATCATCGTTGTCGGACCTTCGGTCACGGGTCAGATCGCGCCGAGTCAGATCGCGTCTGGTGGACCAATGACGGAAATCCAGCCCTTTCCCCCAAAGCCAGCGAAAGAGGGCAGCAGCAACCCACCGCCGGCACACAACCATCACGCGGCCACGCTGAACGCGCCAACGCATCCGCCCGGAGTGCCGCCGCCGCGACCTTTGCAGCAGAATGTGTCCATCGCGCCGGTTGGTCCGCGGCCGCCTGCATCGCCGTCGAGCGCGCGCGAGCAGGATTTGGACGAGAGTATGGGGCTGCCGAGACCGCTGCCACCTCGCTCGGCAGTGCCATCCGTCACCAACCCGGCGGCCGCACAGCCAGGAGTCGCTCCGATGAATCCGATGCCGCCTCGCGCGGTGGGTACGAAGCCGCCCACGATACCGCCCATCTCCGCGATTCCGGACTCGCGTGCTCCAGAACAGGCGCCTCCCACGAAGCCCGCCTCGTCGGCCGCGGCCCACGTCCCGCCCGCAGCATTCGTGGCGCAACAGCCGGTGGTATCTCCACCGCGCGCCGCGACGAAGGAGTCACCCGCGCAAGCTGCGCAACATCTTGCGGTGACGATGCTGCTCGGCAGGATTGCCGACTCCGTCGATCTCTCTGCGCTTCGCGCAACCCCGATCGTCCCCGATGCCCTGGCGGCGCAGATCGAACGTGCTGCGCAGGATCAGGCCAAGGCGATGCGCACCGAAGGTGAGATCCCAGACGACGTCGATCTCGAATTGCTCGTGCGCACGGCGCACCGTGAGCTCGTTGGATTGGGCGTGCTCGGGCCGCTGCTCGACGATGAAGAGGTGACGGAGATCCACTGCGCACGCTTCGATCGGATCCTCGTGGCGCGCGGCCGTACGGTTGCGGCCGAGGGGCTTGGCTTCAGCAGCGACGAGGCACTTCAGCGTGTCATCTGGCGTCTCGTCAACCAGAGCGGCGAACCGCTGCGCACGGGCGAGATCATCATCGAACGACACCTTGCGCGCGCGACCGTCGTCGCGCTGGCGCCGCCGGCCGCTTCGAACCATGTGCTAACGGTGCGCAAACGTCGCCGCATCGAGACCGGCCTCGAACAACTCGTCCTCATGAATTCGCTCTCGCAGCCGATGGCGCAACTGCTTGAAGCGTGCGTTGCAGGGCATGTCAACGTTTTGGTTGCAGGCTCGCCGTCGTCGTCGTTGGTTCTCTCGGCCCTCGCAGCCGCAGGTGCGCCCAACGAGCGTATGGTCGTCGTGCAGGACGCCGACGAGGTCGCCGTTGGCGGCGCTCACATCGTCCATCTCTCGTCGGGTGCCTTACGCGCGGCCCCCGCTCTGCGCCCTGACAGGCTCGTTGTCACCCGCCTTGCGGGCGAGATCGCAACGGCCACACTCGACTCGATGACGAGCGGCACCACCAGCGTGTTCGCTGCCATCCAGGCGATGACGCTTCGGCAGGGACTCTCTCGTCTCGTGGCGCAAGTCGTCCTCCATCGGCCCGGTCTCGCCGTTGACGCAGTTCGCGACATCGTCGGTGAAGCGTTCGATATCGTCCTCGAGGTCGCGACGACGGCCGACGGTCGCGCGCGCATCACACGCATCTCCGAGTTGAGCAGCGAAGCGCAGAAAGGTCTCGTCGCGCGAGATCTCTTCGTGTTCACCCCCGATGCAACCGGCGGCGATGGAACGTTTGCAGCATCGGGTGTCGTTCCGCGCATCGCAGCAGATCTTGCTGCGCGTGGCATCCGCCTCGACAGCTCGCTCTTCAAGCGCACCGTCCGCTGAACCGCGTTTCTCACCTGCTGCGCGCCGCAAATCGTTACGTGCGGCTCACCTGCTGCGGGCCGCGGCTCAGCGGACCGAGCCTAGCCCTTGGTCAATTTGCGGTGGGTGAGGCGCTTCTTCAGCGGGCCCATGTGATCGATCATCAGCACGCCCTGCAAGTGATCGCACTCGTGCTGGATGGCGACCGCGAGAAGACCGTCGGCTTCGAGCTCGAAGCCGTTGCCGTCGCGATCTTGTGCGCGGACTTTGACCTTCTCTGCTCGGTCGATGTTTTCCTGCACGCCAGGGAAACTGAGGCAGCCTTCTTGCCAGCTCACCTTGCCTTGACGCTCGACGATCTGCGGATTGATGAACACGCGAAGATCGCTCGGCTTATCCTCCTCGGCGATGTCGACGATGAAGAGTTGGAGCGCGTGCCCGACTTGTGTTGCAGCAAGACCCACTCCGGGCGCGGCGTACATCGTCTCGGCCATGTCGTCGATCAGCACCTGCAGCTCAGGCGAAATTTCCTCTATCTTCTTGCCGATTTCACGAAGGCGCTTGTCGGGGTAATGCAGAATAGTCCGAATCATCTTTACAACAGCAAAAGCTTAACTTTTGATTTCATTTCGCGCGAGCGCGCCCATGAAGATCACTCTGGGTAGACGATCGGGCCGTGGACGTAGGCGTCGCGCCCAACGAGCTCCCATGCCGGTGTTGCGATACGCGGTGCCTGTTGCGGGGTGTCCGGGCCGGCCCAATCGACTGCGCCTGCACGGCCGCGGGGGCCGAGAAGAATCGGAGCGACGAAAACGTGAAGCTCGTCTGCGAAGCGGCCTGCAAGAAAACTCCCGGCGAGCTCCGCTCCGCCTTCGACCATGAGCGAGACGACCCCGCGCTGGGCGAGCACGCGAAGTGCGGAGAATACGTCGATGCGCCCTTCGGCGGATTGCGGTGAGCGAAGACACGTCACGCCGAGCGACGCGAGTTCTTCCTCGACATCTTGCGGCGCATCCGGACCACAGAGCACGAGTGTCGGTGTTTCGCGAGCGGTGGTCACGAGCCGCGAAGACGTTGGAAGCCGAAGCTTCGTGTCGAAGACCACGCGCAGCGGGTTGTCGCCTGAAGCATCGCGAACCGTGAGGCGCGGATCGTCGGCGAGCGCGGTTGCGATGCCGATGGCAACCGCGTCGTTGCGTGATCGCAGGAGGTGTACCTTCGCGCGCGCATCGGTGCCGGTGACCCATTTGGAAGCGCCGCTTCGTGTGGCAATGCGTCCGTCGAGCGAGAGCGCAAGTTTGAGTGAAACGTACGGCAGACCCGTTGTGACGTGCTTGTCCCACGGCGCGATGACTGCGTGCGCTTGCGTCTCGCGGACGCCAGTGACGACCTCGATGCCGGCGCTGCGAAGTTTCTCGATCCCGTGGCCCTCGACGTGCGGGTTCGGATCTCGAGCACCGACGACGACGCGCGCGACCTCCGATGCGATGATGGCATCTGCGCACGGCGGCGTGCGCCCGTGGTGGTTGCACGGCTCGAGAGTTACGAAGAGCGTTGCGCCTTTGGCTTTCTCGCCTGCTGCGCGCAGAGCCACCACCTCCGCGTGATCGCCCCCCGCGCGTTCATGATGGGCAGCAGCGATGAGTTGACCGTCTTTGACGACGATCGCGCCAACGTGCGGGTTGGGCGAGGGGTGACCATTTCGAGCATGCGACAGCGCGAGATCCATCCACCGATCGTTCTCGGTGACGGGTGCCGCCGATGGCGGTACGGAGGCAGGCGGAGGTTCGTCAGGACCTTGCGCGGAGCGGGGCGTGTTCGGGCCCATTGGTTATCCCTGTCCTCGTTCGGCATGCTCGGATCTTACCGGGCGCGCGCTGCCGTTGCGCTCGCCGGACAGCTCAGCGAACTGATCGATCTCGGAGCGCAATTCGTCGATGTCACGAAATTGGCGGTAGACGCTTGCAAAGCGCACGTATCCGATCGGATCGATCTCGCGCAGGCGGACCATGACGCGCTCGCCGACGCTCTTGGAGCTGATCTCCTTGTCACCGATGTCGATGAGCTCTCGCTCGAGTGCTTCGACGGTCTCTTCGAGACGCGCGAGAGGTACGGCCCGCTTGTCACATGCGCGGCGCAGACCGCCGAGGACCTTCTGCCGATCGAACGCTTCGCGGCGACCGTCCTTCTTCACTACGAGCGGCAGCATCTCCTCGACGCGTTCGTACGTGGTGAAGCGGCGCGCACATCCCTCGCATTCGCGCCGCCGTCGAATCACATCGCCCGTTGCCGAGACGCGCGAGTCGGTGACTTTGGTGTCGAGCGCTGCGCAAAACGGGCACTTCATCGCGCAGACGCCTTTCGGTGGAAGCCGGCGTGATTGGATGCAATGGCAATGCGCACCGGACATTCCTTTCTTGATTAGAATCTCTATTTTGGCTCGCGAGCAGTCTCTACTTCAACCTTCGAAATGAGAGAACACGAGCGAGCAGTTCGTGCCGCCGAAGCCAAATGCGTTGTTGAGTGCGTGGCGCACGCGGCGTTCGCGTGCGGTGAGCGCAACGAAGTCAAGCGGACATTCTGGATCTTGATCGACGAGATTGATGGTTGGTGGGATCTTTCCTTCTGCGACGGCGAGCGCGCAGACCACACTCTCCACGGCGCCCGCAGCGCCGAGCAGGTGCCCCGTCATCGATTTCGTGGAGCTCACCCAGAGCTTCTTCGAGAGCGCGTGATCGCCGAACACTGCGGCGATGCCCTCGGACTCTGCGATGTCGCCGATGGGGGTGGAGGTGCCGTGGGCATTGATGTAGTCGACCGAGTCGGCCGCGGCACCTGCGTCTCTCAGCGCCATTTTCATGGATCGCTGTGCACCTTCTCCATGGGGTGCAGGTTGCGTGAGGTGGTTGGCGTCGCTCGATGCGCCGTAACCCGTGATCTCCGCGTAAATCTTCGCGCCCCGCTTCTTTGCGCGCGACAGTGATTCGAGAATGAGGATGCCTGACCCTTCGCCCGCGACGAAGCCATCACGACCCAAATCGAACGGGCGGCTTGCAGCAGCAGGGTCCTCATTGCGCTTCGACAGCGCGTGCATGGCTTCGAATCCGCCGATGCCGACCGGCGTGACCGTGGCTTCCGCGCCGCCAGCCACCATGACTTTTGCGCGTCCGCGGCGGATCCACTCGAAGGCTTCACCGATGGCGTGAGCGCCGCTCGAACAGGCGCTGGTCGTGCAGTAGCTCGGACCTCGCAGACCGTGCGTCATCGAAACCTGGCCAGCGGCGAGATTCGCGATGATGCCTGGGATGGAGTACGGGCTCACTTTTAGCGGCCCTTTCTCCATCAACGTCTGCTTGGTCTTTTCGAACGTGAAGAGGCCACCGATGCCAACGCCAATGAAGCATCCCGCTTCGTCGCGCTCTTCATCCGTCAGTTCGAGGCCGGAGTCTTGGATCGCCATGGCTGCAGCCCCGAGCGCGAACTCGGTGAAGCGATCCATTTCTTTCAGTTTCTTCTTTTCAATGAAACGCGTCGCATCCCAGCCTTTGACTTCACCCGCGATGCGCACCCTGAACTTCGAACAATCGAACAGAGTGATAGGACCGATGCCGCTGGTCCCTGCAAGCAAGGCTTGCCAGGATTCGGTGAGACCGATCCCCACGGGGGTGACGAGACCAAGACCGGTGATGACGACGCGTTCCATGGTGGTTGGTGCTCGGCGCGGTTACTTCTTGGCGTTTTTTTCGATGTAGTCGATCGCATCCTGCACGGTGCGGATCTTTTCCGTATCCTCGTCCGGAATGTCGATCTCGAAAGCCTCCTCAAAGGCGAGGACGAGCTCGACGAGGCCGAGTGAATCGGCGCCGAGATCCTCGATGAACGTGGATTCTGGTTTGATGTCTTTTTCCTCCACGTCGAGCTGTTCCTTGATGATGCGCTTGACCTCGCTCGCGATATCCTGGGCCATTCGTCATTTCCTCTTCGGTGTCCGTCAGTCCGTTAAAAGCCCTGGGCGGTTGCCCCGGGCGAAAGGAGAAGTGATGTGCATGCGGGGTGCGATCCGCACGCGCTGCTTCTTAACACAGCCTTTTGAGCATCTGCAACCACCAGCCTGCTGCGCGAATCGATGCGCCGATTCGCTGCCGATGCGAACTTTTGCCGCGGCAGATTCGACAAAGCCCTTGTCGTTGAATTCTTCAAACGTACATGCCTCCGTTCACGCGGAGAACTTGGCCGGTGATATACGCTGCTTCGTCGCTTGCGAGAAACGCGCATGCGGCCGCAACCTCTTGGCTCGTTCCGGTGCGACCGAGCGGTACCGCGCGGATGACATGCTCCTTCATCTGATCGGTCATGGCGCTCGTCATGTCCGTGTCGATGAAGCCGGGCGCGACCGCGTTGACCGTGATGCTGCGTGACGCAAACTCGCGCGCGATAGATTTGGCGGCGCCGAGCAGGGCTGCTTTCGTGGCCGCATATGCGGTCTGACCAATGTTGCCCATCTCTCCAACGACACTCGAGAGAAAGATCACGCGACCAGTTTTTGCTCGCATCATGATCTTCGTGGCGGCGCGCGCGCATGCAAGTGCTCCTTTGAGGTTTACCTGCACGAGGCGATCGACGTCGTCGTCTTTGAGGCGCAGCAAGAGACCATCGATGGAGATGCCGGCGTTCGCGACGAGGACGTCGAGTCTTCCGTGCTTCTTCGCGGTCTGCTCAATCGCGGATTCCGTTGCCTTCGTGTCCGCGACGTCGAAGCCTGCGATCTCCGCTTTGCCACCTTTTGCGACGATGCCGTCCGCAACCTCGCGCGCCTGGGCCTCGCCCTTGACGTAATTGATGACGACGGTGGCACCCTGCTCGGCGAGGGCTTCGCAGATCGCGCGACCGATGCCGCGCGAGCCACCGGTTACGAGCGCGACTTTGCCATCTAATTTAAACATACACTCTCCCTTGCTTTGCGGAATATCTGAGAACGGCTGGTGAGAGAAACTCTTCGAGGCCGAGGACACTCGCGCAGGAGCCGACGCTGAACACTTTCATATCTTTCGCGATGCGCTTGCAGAGACCGGCGAGCACCTTGCCCGGGCCGATTTCGATCACGTGCGTGATGCCCTCCGCGTGCATCAGACGGATCGCTTGCTCCCAGCGCACGGCGCCGTCGACTTGGCGCACGAGCAATTCCTTTACATGCAAAGGATCAGAATTCGGGCGCGCGTCCACGTTCGCGACAACGGGGAAGGCGAGCGGCTCGATGTCGACCTTGTCGAGTTCCTCTCTCACGGCGATGGCCGCGGGTGCCATCAGCGCGCAATGGAACGGGGCACTCACTTTGAGCGGGATGGCCCTGGCCTTTTCGTCCCCTGCAAGCGAACAGACGCGTGCAACTGCGCCTGCAGTGCCGGCGATGACGATCTGACCTGGCGCATTGAAGTTCGCGCACGAAACGACGCCGTACGGATTGCCTTCCGTGTCTTTGTCCTGCGCAACGCTGCTGCACATCTCCTCGAGACGGCTTGCATCGAGCCCCATGATGGCGGCCATGGCACCTCTGCCCGGCGGAGTTGCCTGCTGCATTGCGCGCCCGCGTGCGCGCACGACGCGTACGGCGTCCTCGAGCGACAGGGCACCCGCGGCAACGAGCGCCGAATACTCACCGAGCGAGTGGCCTGCCGCAAAACGCGGCTTCGGCAGATCCGTGTACTGTTCACACATTGCCGCAAGGACCGCGATGGACACCGTGACCAAGGCGGGCTGCGCGTTCGCCGTCAACGTGAGTGCGTCTTCCGGGCCTTCCAGGATGATTTTCGAAATCGGTTCGCCGAGCGCTGCATCTGCGCGCGCGAAGACGTCACATGCCGCGGGCGAAACATCTAGAAGATCTTTGCCCATGCCGACGGCTTGGGAACCCTGGCCAGGAAAGAGCCACGCAACCTGCATGATCGCGCGATAGCGCACGTGCTCGCGTACGCCAAGCCATCACGAGATCGCGTTGGCGAATATTGACCGAAAGATGGCGCGATGCGGCGAAGTCATTTCGTTGCGTCGTTCTTCGTAGAAGGGCTCTTGCCGGCGCGGGTGATCATCTCGATCACGTTGTGAATCGTCATGTGTGCGATCTCGTTCTGCGCCTGAACCGTCATGACCGCGTCCGTCGTGATCCGGCCCTTGCCTCCACCAACGAGCCGCGTGAGAGCGATGTTCACGTGACGATCCCCTTTGCCAGACATCGAGTCGAGGATGACCGTCGTACCGGGTGGCATGCGCTGCGAGTTCATCGGCTGGTTCGGCGGCGCCTGTATCTCGATGGCAACGTTGGCACGCACGCTGTCGTTGCGCACCTCGGCGAGCTCGTAGTTGGTCGTGGCTTGTGCAGTTACACCCGAGATGGGTATTTTCATGGTGATCGCCCAACGGGCACCCTGGCCGACCTCTTCTTCGGGAAGCGGCGCATAGACTTGGCGGACGGCATCGCGCACGTTGTCGGCCATCTCGCGGACTTCGTCGGAAACATTGCTTCCAAGCTCGAAATCGGCATCGGACGCCACACCACGCGGAGAGATCGTGCTGTGGCCGTGCGTTCCGACAATGTTCGATATCCTTTCCGCGAGCTCTTCACGTTGTGCAGTGGGCACGACCACGTCCTGTAGGACGCTGGCGCGCTCCAACGCGAATGCAACGCGCACGTTGCCTTCCGGTGTCTTGTCCGTTGCTTCCATCTTCATCAGCATGCGCGTGGTTGGCATCGCAACATGACTTGCAGGCTGATCGCCTATCGTCATGCTCATCGCCATCTTCATGTCCATCTCGAGCCACTCGGGTGCGCCGATCTTGAATGCGTATCGGAGTGCCCGGCGTGGTGCCTTACCGGGATCGATCAGTCGGACTGTTGGTGTGTTTTCACGGGCCACTCTGGCAACGGCGCTGGTTTGCGCGTTCGATCCCGGTGCGTCATCCCCGGGCGTTGTCGTCGCAGGTGCAGTTGTTCCGCCACTGGTCGCTTGTGCGGAAGGCTCCGCGTTGGACGCTGTTGGCGACTGGGATGGTGTTTCGCGGGCGCTGTCGCAGGCGGCAAGCACACTGAGTGCAGCAATCAGAGGAGCAATGGAGAGGGCGCGCGAGATCTTCATGGATCCGCACGCTATCTCAACGCACGGATGACGTCAGAGGCCGAATGGATTGTCGACGATGATATTCCCCGCGTCGTCTACGGGAAGGGATGAGTCCTCGGACGAGTCAGGCGTGGACGAGTCAGGCGTGGAAGTTGGGGCAACGGTTTGAGCCGTTGCGCCCTGATCGATCCGGCCGCCGCCCTGGTAGTCGCTCCGATCGAAGATGCACGCGGCCGCCGTGGCGACGAGGAGCAAAAGCAAACCCGCACGCACGATGATGTGCCGCCGCGCGCGTATCCGTTTTTCTGTTTTCATTGGGGACAGCTCCACCCTGAGGTTTCGCACGTGCAACATACGGCGGTATTGCAAATTGCAGGATCCACAGCAGATAACCCATTACCGGCAATCGGGCACTTCTTGTTGATCTCGTAATAGCCGGCGCAAACGGTGCCTGATGCGATGAACGTTACTGGGCAAGGCGGATATTCGATATTGAAGAGGGCCGTTCGTTTCAACTCGCCGTCGAGATACACCTCGCACTGAAAATAACCCACTGGATACGGAACGTTGTTGCTGGCCCCACTGGAATCGCCGCTGTCGGCACCAGCATCGGCCCCGCTGGCATCAACGGGAGTCAATGAGATGTCGAACTTCTGCGTTCCTTCCGCCGGAGACATTGTGCCCTCCGCGTACGCGACCACGACATTCACGGGCGTTAAATCGGCGCGTTGGGTTTGACGAACGAGGCCCTCGATGGTCACGCCTTCGCGGCCGATCCCGAGCGTGGCAACGCAATGGATCTCCTTCGTGTCCGTATAGAAGGTGACGCGCTTTCGATCGCCGTTGCCGTCGAGCGCCATCACGAGATCAGAGACATTCGCGGTCTGCGTGCACCCGGCAAAAGCGGGCACGACAACAGCGAGCGCAGTGATAACGGCGCTTGCTCTACGAAGAATGCGACTCATTGGCGCGAGTATACCTACCGCACTCGCGTTTTGTAGCGTTTTGCAGTTCTCAGCCGGACACTGCTACGCGCCGCACATCGGGTCGTACCGCTTTCAAGTTGACGCGAGGTCGAGGCGGGGCCGAGGAGCGGACCGGAACAGCCTTGAAGGGCTTTGAGGACTGCACCGCAGGCCCCAACGATGAGATCGCGGCAAATCGAAAGCGGTGCCGTTATTCGACAGTCTCGTTCTTGCCCTTGATGACTTCGCGCCCCTTGTACTTGCCGCACGAGGCGCACGCGCGGTGCGGCGCCACGGGCTCGCCGCAGTGGGGGCACGCGATCAACTGGACCGGCGTCACCTTGTCGTGGTTCGCGCGCCGCATGTTACGCTTCGATCGGCTCGTTCGTCGCTTCGGGACAGCCACAGCTAGACTCCGTTTTAAGACTTCGTTTCTTTTTTCCGAAACCGGAGGAGCGGCGCGAGCCGCGGGTCGATGCCCTTTTCCTCCGGAGGAGCGGGCTGCTCCTCGGAACCGGCGGACATACCCGGACAGGCTTCGGAGCACAAGGGGATCATGGGGATCTCGAGGATTAGCTCGTCGCGGACGAGGTCGTCGAGGATCACGTGCTCGCCTTCGTACGGCAGAATATCCGCTTCTTCTGACGTGAACTCGTGCTCTTCTTCGGCGTGCTCGGCGTGCGCCGCCTTTCCATGGTTGCTCTTGCTCGACGTTGCGCGCGTGTCTTTGCCATCGGTCTTCGACGTTGGCGCGCGCGCGTGGGTGTGGTGAGCGGGTACGTAGAGGACGCTGATCTCCGAGTGGATGGGGAGGTCGAATTCTTCGAGGCAGCGAGCACAGGGCACGCGCAGGCTCGCGTCGAGCGTGCCCTGGACGACGACGTCACGACCGCTCTTCGATGCGCGAACTTCGAACGTGCCGTCCTTGTCTGTGGCGGCGATTCCTTCGACGTCTTCGAGCGCGCCGCGCACCCACGCCGAGCGGACAGAGAACCGAAACTCCCGTCCGCCAGCGTCGAGGTCGGCGACTGGGATGGTGAATTCGTGATCGCTCATGACTTTACGATGTCGAGGATTTTGTCCGGATCGCCGAGGAACTCGAAGTGCATCGTGTCTTGAAGTACGTCGTGGCCGAGCCAGTAGAAACCGTAACGCTCGAATGTGTCGACCCACGACTTTGGCATTGCCATGCGCTCCCAAACCGTTTTGTGCTTCGCTTTGCAGAGCGGGTGGTTGGGCCACGGCGCAACGCAGCCGCAGCAGCTATTTCTATCTGGTTCGATGTCGATCGCGATGCCGTAGACGTGGTTTGACACCTCGACGCCGCGGTACGTGTTCTTGAAGCGAATGCCGCCAGCGCTGCGAGGTTTGTATTCGTTCGCGGCGCCATTTGCTTTGAGCGCGGCTTCCACGCATTTGAGCGCGGGGATGATCTTCTCGTGAACCTGGACTGTGAGTCCCATGAATGTCGTGGGCTTCGCGTAAAACTTCGGCGGATGCGGATTGGCCTTCCGGCTGCCGAAGCCTTCGAAATATCCATATGTCGACGTGCGGTATTTGATGGCGTCTTCGAGCAGCTTGCGTCCGTGTTTGATGATCTCCGGATCCTTCGAGGATGGAAACCAATTCCCACGAACCAGAAATGGCTGCGCAGTTTGCTCTCGGCATGTTGCTGTCCTGCCGTCCGCCGTGGTGATCGTCAGAGCGCGGCTGTCGTTCTTCGGCGGTGCCATCTGCACCGATGCGCGAACAACCGCTTCCTCTTTTGGAGCCGGCGCCGGCACACCAGCATCCTCCCCAGGATGGGCGGCAGGATCGTTCTTGCTGTCGTCGCCCTGCGCCGGCGCCGCGTGAGCGAGGACCAGAGCGCCGAAAAATAGGGGTATTGCGAAGGTGCGAGCAACGGCAGACATCGTGCCCGCTTTTACAATGGTTTGCGCCACGGAGTCTTCTGAAATTCGGTGCCCTGGGGCGTTCTGGGTGGGGCTCGTTACGTGCCGACGATGATTCGGACTTTCGGGCCGATCTCGACGTGGAGCGGCCCGTCGCATTCGTGCAGATCTCCGTCAACCATGTACTTTATGGTCTTGTGTGGCGAGCGGAGGATCGCTTTTTGAGGTGTGGCGTCGTAGGCGTGGGAAGCCTTCATGGGTAATGCGCGCCAGATGCGCGGCAACTGCCCCACAAAGCCCATGGCCGTTGTGTGAATGCCGAGCAAATGGAAAGTGCCGGGGCATTCGCTACAACGACGAAACGGCCGAAAATGGAGGCCGATCTGGTCAATCGTTCCGCCGGCAATCGCGAGATAATCGCGCTCTGGCCAGATCGTTCCATCTTCGAGTTCGACTTGGCCGCGAAAGGGTGCAGCCATGCGCTGGATCATCTCGCCGCGCACGACGGTGCTGCCGATGCCCAAAAGAAGAGTCTTGGCGGCAATCACCGGATTTGACGGGCCGCCTTTATAATATTCAGAGAGAAATCCATGGACGACACCCGTGCCAAAAAGAAATCCGTATTTCTCGGAGACGGCAGGAGCGCTCGGACGTTCCTGCGCGCCTGCAGTGCTCCGCATCTGGTTGGCGTGCAGGCGCATGACGTGCCTCGGGGCATCGCGAAGCGGGCGTGAAGCGCGCGCAACGTACGCGCGGATGAGGCGATGGAGCAGACCCTCCGGCGGGCCGCGCCGAACGCCAACGGCGTTCGCGACCGTGTTCATCGTTCCGCCGCGGAGCAAGGCGATCTGCGGCAGCGCACTGCCTTGGTAGACGTCGATGAAACTGGTGATGGTGACGCCGTTGGTGCCGTCGCCGCCGCTGATGCCGAGCACGTCGATCTCGAGGCGACGGAAGTCTTCGGCGGCGCGATAGAGTTCGTCGATCGAGCCCGCTTCGCGCACCTCGCCGTGATCGCCGAGCGCACGCACGAGTCTTCGCGACGCGCGTGGATCGCGCAGATTTCTGCCGCTCCGCGGATTGAAGACGACGCCTATACCCGGCATGGCGTCGGACCGTCGCGCGAGACGCTCGCTTTCGTCAAGCGCGCGTCGATTTTGCTGCATTGTGCATGCGGTCGTGCCACATACGAATCGTGCCCACCGACAGCGAAATCCTCGAGCAAGCACGTGCGTCCCAGAGCAGCGTCCTCGTGATCTCCGAGCTCGAGCGCGCGGCAATCACCGTCGCCGGAAAAGATCGCACGAGCTGGCTCAACGGCCTCGTGACGTGCGATCTCGCCAAGCTTGGCCCCAAGGACGGTGCTTACGGGCTCCTCGTGGAGAAGAAAGGGCACATCAAGGCCGATCTCTTCATCGTTCCTGGAATGCTCCGAACGGGAGAACCCGCGCTCGCCGTGGCCGTTCCGCGTGACGCGCGCGACGAGATCTTCGCCATCCTCGATCACCACGTCATCATGGAAGATGTCGAACTTGGCACCGAGGAGCTCGCGTTCTTTGCGGCTCACGGACCGCGCGCCTTGGAGCTTGCGAGCGTGGTAGGCGATATCGTCCTCGGATTTCGTGGAGTCCTCGATTTGCTCGGAACCGGCGGCGCCGTGATGGCCGTTGCCGCTTCGGCGCGCGCGGAAATCGAGACGGAGCTCGCAGCCGAAGCAACGCGCCTCGGTGGCGTGATGGGCAATCGAGCTGGATGGGACGCGGTGCGCATCGAACGCGGGCTGCCGCGTTTCGGTGTGGAGTTCGACACCACGCACTACCCACAAGAAGCCTCGCTCGAGAAGCTCGCCGTGTCGTTCAGCAAGGGCTGTTACCTCGGGCAGGAAGTCGTTTACATGCTCGAAAATCGCGGACACGTGAAGCGCAAACTCGTCTCGCTCGACGTTGAAGGCAATGCGCCTCCGTTGCCGGGTACGCCGATCACCACGCCGGAGGGCGAAGCAATCGGCGACGTGAAGAGCGCCGCGATCGCACCCTTGTCCGGTAAGGTCGTGGCGATCGCGATGGTCAAGTGGTCCGCGAGCAAAGGCGGCACGGCGCTTCGCGTCGATGGTCGCGTCGCCCGCGTGCGTGCATAATGCACATGATTTCTAGGGTTTGCGCGGCGTGAAGATCGCGCCGAGGATGAACCGGAAGCGAGGAACCGTGATGACGGAGTCACCCGTGGGAATGGGTCCTCCTCCGCCGCCGAACAGCGCAATGTCGCCGAGCATGGGCGCTGTGCGAAGGCCCACGAACCACTCGGCCGGAACGATCGTCTTGCCGTTTGGCGACGACGAGATCCCGGAGGCCGATGGCGCCGTGTCATGCTGCTCGGCGAAGTTCACGTAGCCGCGCGCCTCGGCCATGACGGACAGGCGCTCGCGATCGAGGATGTCGTAGCCAGCACCGAGACCGAGCGCGAGCTCCGTACCAACGCGTGCGCCCGCGAACTCCGTGACCGGGCGGATGCGAGCGCCGAGCTCGGCGCCAAAGAACCAGCGCTCGTAGCGGTAGTCGGCGGCAAGGCTCGGGATGAACACCGCGGTTTTTTCGCCGGCGAAGTTCGCCTGATCACTCGTTGGCGCGGACATCTGAAAGCGTGCCGTGAGCGCCCATGCCGTCTGCGCGGCGCTCGAAGGTGCAACGCGTGCGCGCGGCACGAGCGCATACGTAGCTCCGAAGCGCACGTCGCGAACCGCCGTGTCGCTGAGATCCCCGCCGCCCGTGATGGGACTCGTACCCGTGCCGGATTGAATGAAGGTTACCGGGACGGCGATGTCGAGCTCGAGCCGGTTGGTCACGCCGTAGGCGAAAAGGAAGTTGCCGGTGACCTGATTGTCGACGACGTTCGCTTTGCTCCCGCCTGCGCCGGGTGACGGGAGCGTGAGGACGATCGGTCGCGACTGGTAGCTTGCAACGAGTCCGAAGCCGACGTTCCCCCGTGCGACCGTCTCGGTGCCGGCGACCGTTGCGAAGCGTGTGGGACCGGGATTCGGCCAGTACGTGTCGCTGTTGATGCACGCACTGATGAGTGGGTTATCGCAGGGGGTCGCGTGTGCAAGCGATCCGAGCGCGAACACGGACGCAAAGGCTGCGACGGACAGCGTCCGTTTCATCGTGCGCGCACCATACCAGAGTTGACTAGCCCGGATCATTCATGACGCGATTGCGGTAGAAGGCCGAGACCGCAGCGAGAAGGGCGCACGCCGTACCGCAGGACCGAGGCGTACTGTACGTACGCCGCAGGTCCGAGGAGCGCCGTA
>WQYX01000092.1 GCA_009781005.1 Polyangiaceae bacterium
CACGCCGTATCGCAGGACCGAGGCGTACTGTACGTACGCCGCAGGTCCGAGAAACGCCGTACGTCCTTTGCAGCAAAGGGATCGGCTCGTCTGAGTGGAGTCGTCATGAATTATCCGGGCTAGGGGCCTGTCCCTGAATTCCGGACCGAGGCGGCGAGAGCGCGTTTTGTGCGGGATTCGAGGCGCGAGGAGGAGGCGTACTGGAGTACGTCGACGACGAGCAACGAAGAAGACCGCCGCCAATCACGTTTGCCGCCGAGTCCGCCGACGTGGAGTCGAATTCAGGGACAGGCCCTAGCCTCGATTCGCTCGCGATGGCTGTAGAACACGCTCTAAAGCGGCCATTGGCACGGACGCCTTCCAGGAGGCGCCGGTGTCCAGCGTCATGGCGGCGTGAGCCAAGCATGTGTTTCTCGTCATGGACGAGACGAAGCTCGAAGCGACGCTGCGCTGTGCGTTCGAGATTGCTCGCAGCGGCCGGCCGGGGCCGGTGGTGGTCGATATTCCGAAAAACGTACAGAACGCAAATGTGTTTTTTGATGGGGCCTGCACGTTGCCAATCCCAGGCTATCGCGCTCGTCTGCACGCCATTAAGAACTCCATCCTCAACGAGGCGGACTGTGCTGCGTTCTTCGATGCGCTCAGCCGTGCAGAGCGGCCGCTCCTGTATGTTGGCGGAGGCGTCATCGCCGCCGAGGCGTCGGCTGCTCTGCGGCAGTTTGCGAACACCTTCGGCATTCCCGTGACCACGACCCTGATGGGGCTCGGTGCCGTGGATACGACGCAGCCGCTGTCGCTGCACATGCTGGGTATGCACGGCACGGCCTACGCCAACTACGCGGTTGAGGACTGCGATTTTCTCTTTGCCGTGGGCAGTCGATTCGACGAACGCGTTGCCAGTGTACCGGGAAGGTTCGCTCGAGGCGCCAAGTTCGTTGCGCATCTCGATATCGATCCTGCCGAGATCAACAAGGTCAGACGCGTGCATTGGCATCATCTAGCTAGTGCCGTTCGGCAGAAGTTTGGCTGGATTCGCCGAACTTCTGCGCGATGCGCGGCTTCGCAGCGCCCGAACGGCACTATCCCTTCTTGGGGGCTCCGCCCTCCGTCCCCGAAGCCGCTCCCGCGGCTTCTCCTCGTGCCGCCCTTTCCGGGCAAGTCCAACAAAACTTCTGCTGGGCGGCACTAGGAGATTTGAATGTTTCGCTGCACGCGCTCTGCGATTACGGCAAAAAGCATGGCTTTGCAGATGGCGGTAAGAAATATGGGGAGTGGCACGCGCATATCGCGCATTTGAAGAAGACCTATGCGATGAATTATGCGCGCGATGCAGCCATGATTCAGCCCTACGCGGTGATTGAGGAGATTAACCGGCACACGCAAGGGCGTGCGATCATTACGACGGGTGTTGGTCAGCACCAGATGTGGGCTGCCCAGTACTTCGATTTCCGCGAACCACGGCTGTGGCTGACATCGGGTTCGATGGGAACGATGGGCTTTGGCCTCCCCGCGGCGGTGCGGCGGTTGGAGCCCAGTTCGCATGATCCGATCGAATCGTGATCGACATCGACGGGGACGCCAGCATTCGTATGAACCTAGGCGAGCTCGAGATGGTCGTTTTTCCGGCAGTGACAAGAGCCTGCACAAGAAAGATTTCGTCAAGGCTGCGCAGGCGGACGGTTTCCCGTGGGTGCAGCGCCTCGACAAAAAGGAGGATCTGTCTCACGTGGTGGCCGACTTCATTGCATTTGAGGGGCCGGCCTTTCTCGAAGTCATCATCGATCCGGATGCGGGCGTCTACCCGATGGTCGCCCCTGGCATGACCTACGCCGACATGATTATGGGTGATTATATCCCATCGAGGCAGGAGACGTCTGCTCAACGAGAAATCGAACCAACGGACATGTTCTAGCCCGGATCATTCATTTGGATTAAATGCCGCCGCGCAAAAATAACCGGTATGCTGGATTGCGACTTTCGTCGCAATACAAATACCCAAGATGTGCAAGGAAATCGGAAAACGCAGGACGGTCGCGTTCGGGAACCTGGATGCCTACGAGAATTCGCCCGTAGTCTGCACCATGATTGCGGTAATGAAACAAGCTAATGTTCCAAGCCGGATCGAGCGCCTCGAGAAAGCGTATCAGTGCGCCCGGCCGTTCTGGAAAATCGAAACGGTAAAGCAACTCCTCGTTCGCCAGATCTCCGCGCCCGCCGACCATGTAGCGAAGATGCAGCTTGGCTAGCTCGTCTTGCGTCAGGTCGAGCACTTCGAATCCGCCCTCCGCAATGGCCTGGGCAATCCGCGCAGACTCGCCGCGATCACGTGTTTGGATACCGACGAACAGACGCGCATATTGCGTATCTCCAATACGGTAGTTGAATTCGGTGATGCTTCGTGCTCCGAGCAGCGCGCAGAAACGGCGGAAGCTGCCGCGTTCTTCTGGAATGGTCACCGCGAAGATGGCCTCTCGCGCCTCACCGACTTCGGCGCGTTCGGCGACAAAACGCAGACGATCGAAGTTGAGATTTGCTCCGCTTGCCACGGCAATCAACGTCTGTTCGCGCAGGCGCTCGCGTTCAGCATACTGCTTGGCGCCAGCAATTGCGAGTGCTCCCGCCGGTTCGAGCATGCTGCGCGTGTCGTTGAAACCATCTTTGATGGCTGCGCAGAGTGCATCGGTATTCACGCGCAGAATTTCGTCGACATACTTACGGCACAATTGCCAAGTTTCTTCTCCGACCAGCTTGACAGCGGTGCCGTCGGAAAAGAGTCCAACCTCCGCTAATTCCACGCGCTTCCCCTTTGCAAGCGAACACGCCATCGCGTCGGAATCCTCGGTCTGCACCCCGATGATCCGGATATCCGGTCGCACGGCCTTGACGTAGGTGGCGATGCCCGCGATGAGACCGCCGCCGCCAATGGGTACGAAGATCGCGTGAATGGGGGCCTGATGCTGGCGCAGAATTTCCATCGCCACCGTGCCCTGACCCGCGATGACGTCGGGATCATCGAAGGGGTGCACGAATGTCAATCTACGCTCGGCCCCGATTCCCATCGCGGCCTCGTATGCATCGCTATACGACTCGCCTGCGAGCACGATCTCCACGGCCTCGCCGCCGTGCGCCTTGACCGCGTCAATCTTGATCTCCGGTGTCGTTACCGGCATCACGATGACTGCTCGCATACCGAGCTTGCGCGCGGACAGCGCCACGCCCTGGGCGTGATTTCCGGCGGAAGCCGCGAATACGCCGCGTGCTCGTTCCTCCGGCGTCAACTGTGCCATCTTGTTGTAGGCGCCACGCAACTTGAACGAAAAAACCGGTTGGTTGTCTTCGCGTTTCAGGTACACGCGGTTCGCGAGCCGCGCCGACAGGTGCGGCGCGTAGTCGAGCTCTGTCTCGCGCGCCACGTCGTAGACGCACGCGGTTAGAATGCGGCGCAAGTAGTTATTGGTGGGATCTTCGTTCGTCATGCTTGTCCCGCGCGTTGTTGAAATGGAAACCGGGCGGGGAGATCATGGCTACGCGGATGAGCGCACGGCGTCAACCGCGGCGAAGATTACGCCGACGGAGTCTTCGAAGCATGGCATGGGGGCAACCTTTTTGTTGCTCATGCCATGCGTAAGTCTCGATGGAGCAACAGTGGGCAGCCTTCCCGGACGAGGGAAGGTGGTGCAACCAACTGGCGCGGGTACATCAGTTCCAGAAGCGAATTGCCTTCGTCCCGCCGCCGCCAACGATGATGCGTCCATCAGGTTGAAACCAGAGCTGCTTTGCGGAACAGCCATTGACCGGTGCGGTCTCGCCGTTCGCATTGCCGAACGTGTTGTCGAGCGTACCGTCACTATTGTATCGGACGACGACGCATTGGTTTTGGTCCGTGGTTGCCGCCTGGAGGATGTGCCCGCTGCTGTCCACCCGTATGGCCCCCGTTGTGGATGTTGTCGTGAACTGACCAGAGACGCTGCCTAGATCTGGATCGATCGTGCCGTCCTCGAGCACGCGCGCGAAAGAGAAGCTCTTATTCGTGCTGTCGTATCCGGAGATGAGGTAGCGGCCATCGGCGTCGACAGCCATCGATTGGACATCCACTGTCGAAGCGACGACATTGGCATAACCGTTTTTGTTGACGCCGAAGGTGGAATCGAAGCTGCCGCCAGCCGTTGTGAGCCGGATGAGCGAGCTTTTCCCGACGGCGAGGAATGCACTCCCGCTATAGACGCCGGTTTGGAGTGTTGATGGCAATGCCTTGCTCGTGGTGCCTGCATCCGTGCCGTCGGAAGTGAACCATCGGATCTGCATCCCACTGCCATTTTGGGCCATCCCCGTGACCGCGATGTTGCCCGTCTGCGACACGGCAATGTCATTCGCGATCTCCACGTTCGCCGGATCACTCGTCAGCTTCCCTGCTTCGCCGAAGGTGGTGTCGAGCACGCCGTCGAGCGAGAACCGCTGAATATTGGGGCCGGAGCTAACGAAGTACAGCGCTCGTCCGGCCAAGAACATCGCGCTTGCGCCCATGCTCGTGACCGATCCGTCGGTGCCGAACGTCACGTCAGGTGCGCCGTCGACAGTGTAACGGCGCGCGATGCTAGGCGTGTCGGTGAGACTGATCGTGCCGGTGCCGAGATAGATGCGGCCGGTGCTATCGACTCCGAGGTTGAATACTCCTCCATCGCCATTCGCGCTGCCGTCTGCATTGATGTCGAGAACACCCTGCGCGGCGAACGTTGTGTCGAGCTCGCCCGGTGCGCCGCGCACGAATACATGGATTGGAGCCGAGACCGTGTCCGTTGCATCAGGCACCGTGCCGTCGACGGTGAGGCCCGCGAGATCGCCCTGCGGGACGCTTGCATCCGCTGCCAACGTTAGCGTGCCGGACGTTTCGCTTGGCCCGAGCTTGAGCGAAGTTACCAACAGGCCCGCCGGCGCATTGCCTATCGTTACGTCGACTTCGCCGCCGTACTTGTTCTTACGTGCAACCGTTACGTTTACCGTGACCGTTGCACCATGCATGAGTGTGAGGTTGTTGGTTGGTACCACCAGGTCGAACTGGGTTCCTGCCGTAGCCGTAGCAGTGCCTTCGTCCTCATCGTTCTCGACAGCGCGGAACGATGCGCAGGCGACAAGACCCAACCCAAGAACTCCAAATGCCAGTCCCGTGTGTTTCATGGCGCCCGAACCCCCAAAGACTGCTGCGTAGCACGCAAGCACATTGTTGCTCGGAATGAACTGGGAGCCAATCTGGCATCTTTTGATATGTCCGGCAAGATCACGCCGCGACAATCATCGCGTGTTTCATTCAATGCGCTCGATGCGTGGACAGTCGGTTTCATTCGGATCACTCGAACGCGGTTGTACGTGCACGCGCTCGGGTTCGCCGAACGACGCGATCAACGCAAAATGTTCGAATGCGCATGGCGTCACGATCATATGTTCAACGTGCTCCGCACGCAGTTTGCGCCCGGTCGCAAGCTGCGTGCGACGATCTTCATGAGATGACGTGCCCGGGACGTTATCGCCCCAGAGCGCGCGCAGATTCACAATCCATCCCACGAGGAGTGTGAGCGGGACAACCATCCACGTGACGCGCGCGCCCTTCATTAGCTCTGGCAAGACGCGGCCGAGCGCATCGACGGTGAACATGGCGAGCACGAATACGATCCCAAGAAGTGCACGTTCTGGATGATGTGCGGGTGCGCCGTCGCGAACGTTGCCGCACGCGAGAAAGATCATGGACGTTGTGGCGCACGCGAGCGGAACGCTCCATACGCGGCGGACCTCAGCACGGCGCAACGAGAGCATCGCACATGCTGCTCCGCCGACGACGTCGGGGCGCGTCGCGATCAAGAGACGTGGATAGAAGAGCAGCGCGGTGAGTGCATCGGTCGACCCTTCGCCGATCGCGCGCTTGTAGTTCGAGACGCGGTGGAAAAAATGAAAAAAACTTCCGTGCGCGTGCGCATTCCACACCATCCACGCGAGCGGCCCGAGAACGAGGAGCGCGATCGCGACGATCGTCTCTGCGCGACGACGCCTCCACTGACGCGCGCCGAGCACAATCGCGAGTACCGCAGCAACAGGCCACGATTCGTAACGCGACAGGCATGCCGCAAAGAGCGGAAGAGCAAACCAAGGTTGTAGTTTGCACGCACTCGGTTCCGCAGCGAAACCGCCCAACGCGATCGCGGACGCTGCCGTGAAGCTCGCCGTGAAAGACTCGGGCACCGTGGAAGCACCAAGCCACAAACTCCATGGTGAGATCATGGCAAACGCAACTGCCGCGAGCGCGCGAGCGCGCGAGGCGCGTGCGGGTCCGATCTGCAGTGCAAGGTAAGGAAGCGTTGCAGCGAGACTCGCGAACGCAATGCTCGCGACACGTGCGACGTGGAGCGATCGTCCAAATATCGCCATCGCTGTGCCCAGCAACCAAAACGGGAAGGGCAACCAACTGGTTGCACTTGGATCGAGCCGCGGCGCATGCGCGAACACCTGCGCAATGGTTACGCGGGCGAAGTCATCGTCCGAGACATGATCGAATGCTCCCGCGAGAACCCATGCGCATGCCAATGCATGCACGCTCGCGATGGCCCCCGCGTCGATAACCATGGGCGAAAATCGCTTCCACATGGTCGCGGGCGAAAACGTTCGATTCTAAGGCGTTTTTGTGTCGCCTGGTGCTGGTGCCGGAGCAGGTTCACCGGGAGGCGTTGCCGTGCCGGGACTTGCGGCCGGCGCGGCGGGTGCGGACTCACGGGGCGTGCCCTTGTCCTTCTTCTTGGCTTGCTCCTCCGCCCTCTGGCGGAGGGCACGATCTTGCGACGAAGCTTCATGCGCGAGCGTGACGCTCGTGATCATGAAGACGGCGGCGCAGATGGCAGTGGCGCGCGTAAGGAGGTTGCCGGCGCCGCTGCCCCCGAAGACTTGCGCAGATGCGCCCCCGAATGCCGAGCCCATGCCACCGCCCTTGCCCTGCTGAAGCAGCACGACGCCCATGAGTACGAGACAGACGAAGACGTGAATGATGGTGACGAAGACGGCCATTGCGGGAGCGTTCTGCGAACCTAGCGCTTGGTTTTCATTTGGAAACGTCGCGAGCGACGCAAAGCTAGGAAGGCCGACCGAGGAATACTCGGAGTATTTTGAGGGAGGTCGACCAACGATTTGCGTCGCGCAGCAGTTTCCGAATGAAAACTAGTGATTTGCGGCTTTCGCAATAGCACCGAATGATGCTGCCTCCAAGCAGGCTCCACCAACGAGCGCGCCGTCAACGTTCGGGCACGCGAAGAGCGTTGCGGCGTTGTCCGGTTTGACCGAGCCGCCGTAGAGGATGCGCGTGCGAACGGCGAGTGCGTCGCTCTTTTCGGCGAGCCAGGTGCGGATGGCAGCGTGGACCTCTTCGGCCTCGCCCGGACCCGCTACTTTGCCGGTGCCGATGGCCCACACGGGCTCGTATGCAATGGCGACGGCACGCGGACTGCGAGCAAGGATGTCGAGGAATGCATGAAGCTGCTGCTGCACGACGCGCAGCGTTTCATGTGCCTGGCGCTGATCGAGCGTTTCGCCAACGCAGACGATGGGAATGAGATCGCTGGCGAGCGCGCTCGCAACCTTCTCCCCAACGAACGAATCACTTTCGCCGAAGTACTGACGCCGTTCGCTGTGCCCGACGATGACCCACTCGCAGCCGCAATCCTTCAACATCAACGGGCTGATTTCGCCCGTGAACGCGCCTTCGTTCTTCGGATAGAAATTCTGCGCGGCAAGTTTGACCGACGAGTCTTCAATGGTCGAAGCGATCGCGGCAAGCACGGTGAATGGGGGCGCGATCACCAGATCGACTCCTGAGCCGAGCGTGCGCGAGATCTCCACGACTCCCTGCGCGAGCTCGACGCCCGTGCGACCGCCTTTGTACATCTTCCAATTGCCAGCGATGAGCGGGCGTCGAGATGGATTCATGAGTGCACTCTACCTTTAATTCGTGGAGTTAAGTGGTTCCAACACCGGTCACTTTTCATACTTCAGAGCCCCAACCACCATGGCGCTGGCCATGGCCGATGGGGCTCCTTGAGCCACGTGGGGCTGTTTAGCGGCGGAGGATTTCGATGCCGGGTAGCTTCTTGCCCTCGATGAGTTCGAGCGAAGCACCGCCGCCGGTCGAGATGTGACTGAACTTCTTCGCCACGTCGTCGCCCGCTTCCTTTACCGCCGCGGCGCTGTCGCCGCCGCCGATGACCGTGAACGCCTTCGAGTTGGCGAGTGAACGAGCAACGCTGAAAGTGCCCTTCGAGAAGGGCGCTTTCTCGAACAGACCCATGGGGCCGTTCCAGAAGACGCTCTTCGCTTTGTCGAACCACTTCTGGAATTCGGCGAGCGACTTCGGACCCACGTCGAGCGCCATGTGGTTGTCCGGGATTGCGCCAACGTCGACCGTCTTGCCTTCGGTGGCTTCGATGCTTTGCGCGACGACGACGTCGACGGGCAACGCGATCGTGACCTTCTTCTCGCGTGCCTTTTCGAGGATGGTGCGGGCGAGGGCCAGCTTGTCCTCTTCGATCTTCGAGGCCTTCATGGCAACGCCTTTGGCCGCGAGGAACGTGTTCGCCATGGCGCCGCCAATGACGAGCGCGTCTACCTTCTCGAGCAGTGAGTCGAGAACGGCGATCTTGTCGGAAACTTTCGCGCCGCCAAGGACCGCGACGAACGGCTTCTCCGGGTTCGTGACGATCTTGCCGAGCGCCTTGATTTCCTTTTCGAGAAGGAAGCCGCAACCGCGCTCTTCCATCAACTTCGGCAACGCATGCACCGATGCGTGCGCCCGGTGGACGGCACCGAACGCATCATCGACGTACACGTCACAAAGTGAGGCGAGCTGCGCGGCGAACGTCGCGTCGTCCTTTTCTTCCTCCGCGTGAAAGCGGAGATTTTCGAGCAGGCAAACCTGTCCTGCGCGAAGATCGAAGACGACCTTCTTCGCCGCGTCGCCAATGGAGTCTTCGGGCAGGTGAACCTCCACGCCGAGGAGCTCTGCGAGGCGGACCGCGCATGGCTCGAGCGACAGCTTCGGATCAGGACCTTTCTTCGGACGGCCAAGGTGGCTTGCAACGATGACCCGTGCGCCGCGATCCATCGCATGCTTGATGGTGGGCAGGGCTTCGCGAATGCGCGCGTCGTCCGTGATGACTCGCTTCCCGCTCTTCTCTTCGAGCGGAACGTTGAAGTCGACGCGGATGAAGACGCGCTTGTTGTCGATCGGCAGTTCGTTGATGGGCGTGATGCCTGCGAGTGTGGTCATCGCGTTTGTCCTCAGAGCTTGCCGGCCACGAGCTGCGTGAGTTCCACCATGCGGCAGGAGAAGCCCCACTCGTTGTCGTACCAGCTCATGATCTTCGCGAAGTTGTCGCCCATGACTTGCGTGACCGTGGCGTCGAAGCTCGACGAGTGCGGATCGCCGATGAAGTCGCTCGAGACGAGCGGCTCGTCGATGTACGCGAGGATGTTCTTCATGGGGCCTTCGCTTGCGGCCTTCATGGCGGCGTGGATCGCGTCTTTCGTGATGGGTTTCTCCGTCTCGAACGTGAGATCCACGACGCTGACGTCCATGGTCGGGACGCGGATGGCCTGGCCGTCGAACTTGCCCTTGAGCGCCGGAATGACTTCGGCGAGAGCCTTGGCAGCTCCGGTGGACGACGGGATCATGTTCTGAGCAGCGGCGCGGGCGCGGCGCAGATCACCCTTGCGGTGCGGGACGTCGAGGACGGCCTGATCGTTCGTGTACGAGTGCACCGTGGTCATGAGCGCGCGCTTGACGCCGAACGAGTCGTGAAGAAC
This sequence comes from Polyangiaceae bacterium, assembly GCA_009781005.1. Classification (GTDB taxonomy): domain Bacteria; phylum Myxococcota_A; class Polyangia; order Polyangiales; family Polyangiaceae; genus Labilithrix. The sequence goes on from WQYX01000092.1 coordinate 9,835, forward strand.
CTTCGCGACGGGCGCGAGGCAGTTCGTCGTGCACGAGCCGCACGAGATCACGTGATGTTTGCTGCCGTCGTACTGCTGCGTGTTGACGCCGAGGACGATCGTGGCGTCTTGGTTTTTGGCGGGGGCGGAGATGATGATCTTCTTCGCGCCCGCTTCGAGATGAACTTTGGCTTTCTCCTTATCCGTAAAGAGCCCCGTACATTCGAGGACAATGTCGACGCCGAGCTCCTTCCACGGAAGCTTGCTCGGATCCTTCTCTGCGAGGATCTTGATCGACTTGCCAGCGATCTTAAGGGCGCCATCGCTTAACTCGGCGCGCGGATGCGCGCGGCCGTGGACGGTGTCGTAATTGTACAGATGGGCCAACGTCTTATCTGTCGTGAGATCGTTGATGGCAACGACCTCGATATCCTTCACGTTGCGCTCGTGCATGGCGCGGACGATACAGCGACCAATTCGACCAAAGCCGTTGATGGCAATCTTTTTGGACATAGCAACTCCTTAAAAGAACCCTTGGGCGCGCAAGGTAGTCGTGCATGGACGGGTCGGCAAGGGGCCCTTCGCGTCGCAATATATATGTGACGCGAAGTAATGCCTTATCGGATGTAGGGGCACAGCATGCTGCGCCCCTACCTTATTCACCGGCTCACGAGGTCACGGGCTTCGGCGGTCCGCCAAAGATGCTCGCAGCCTTGCGCTTGTCTTGCTTCGCTTTCTCTTTTTCCGCGTACGTCGGAATGATGACTTTGGTGCGCGGCGGGATTTCGCGATATTCGAAGATTGCTTTTAGGTCTTGTGCGTCGAGTGTTTCGAATTCGAGCAGCGCTTTGGCAATGGCTTCTACGCGGTCGCGTTTTTCCAAGAGGAGCGCTTTGACCTTGTCGTACTGATCCTGAATGAGCGCGCGCACTTCTTGGTCGATCTCTCGTGCCGTTTGCTCGGAGTAATCTTGGCTGCGCTGAGCGTAGTCGCGGCCGAGGAAGATAGCCCCTTCCTCGCCACCGTATGCAAGGGGTCCCATCTTCTCGCTCATGCCGTACTCGCACACCATGGCGCGCGCGATCTGCGTGAGCTGTTTGATGTCGTTCGACGCACCCGTGGTGAGTTTACCGAAGAACACTTCTTCTGCGATGCGCCCCCCGAGCGCCGATTGAATCTGCGCCTCGAATTGCTCCTTCGTACGGCCGAGGACATCGCCCTTCGGTAGCGGCATGGTGACGCCGAGCGCACGGCCGCGGGGGATGATCGTGACCTTGTGGACCGGGTCGTGATGCTCGTTCGCGATCATCATGACCGCATGGCCGGCTTCATGGACAGCCGTGTTCCATCTCTCTTCGTCCGTCATGACCATCGAGCGGCGCTCGGAGCCCATGAGGACTTTGTCTTTCGCGAGCTCGAAGTCCGCCATGCTGACGGCGTCTTTGTCTTGGCGCGCCGCGAGCAAAGCCGCTTCGTTGACGAGGTTCTCCAGATCTGCACCCGCAAAGCCTGGCGTGCCGCGCGCGATGACCTCCATCTCCACGTCGGCCGAGAGCGGGACGCGTTTGGTGTGGACGCGCAAGATCGCTTCGCGACCGCGCACGTCCGGGCGGTTGACCGTGATGCGGCGGTCGAAGCGGCCGGGGCGGAGGATCGCCGGATCGAGCACGTCCGGACGGTTCGTTGCGGCGATGATGATGACGCCTTCGTTCGATTCGAAGCCGTCCATCTCGACGAGGAGTTGGTTCAGCGTCTGCTCGCGTTCGTCGTGACCGCCGCCGAGGCCCGCGCCACGATGACGACCCACGGCGTCGATCTCGTCGATGAAAATGATGCAGGGTGCATGCTTTTTGCCCTGCTCGAAGAGATCGCGAACGCGGCTTGCGCCCACCCCGACGAACATTTCGACGAAGTCCGAGCCAGAGATGCTGAAGAACGGGACGCCCGCTTCGCCCGCGATGGCGCGCGCGAGGAGCGTTTTGCCGGTGCCCGGCGGGCCGATCATGAGAACGCCCTTGGGGATACGCCCGCCGAGGCGCTGGAACTTCTTCGGGTCCTTGAGGAATGCAATGATCTCCTCGACCTCGTCTTTGGCTTCTTCGGCGCCTGCGACGTCGGCGAACGTGACCTTGTTTTGCGAGTCCGAAAGCATGCGCGCCTTGGACTTGCCGAAGCTCATGGCCTTGCCGCCACCCGCCTGAAGCTGCCTCATGAAGAGGAAGAACATCAGGATGATGAACGCCATTGGGATCAGCGTGATGATCGTGCTCGACCAGATCGGCGATTGATCTTCCTTCTCGAAGACGATCTTTGGTGGCTGCACCGATGGGTCGGTGGGCTTCAGCGTGTCGAGGAGCTTCTCGTCCGCAACGGGACCGACAGACTCTTTCGTTCCGCCACCCTTGGTGGGATCGGCGCCCTTGATTCGGAACGTGTAGTCGCGATCCTTGATGCGGATCTCTTCCACGTTGCCCTTGTGGACCTCGCTCACGAAATCGCTGAACGCGATGGGGCCCTTTCGCTCTCCCTGGTTCAAGAAATTCCATATCGCGAGAAACGCCACGATAAGGACGACCCAGAGGAGCAGCGTTTTGTGCGATTGCTTCACGTTGACCTCGGACCTTTCAGGCTAACACTTCAGATGCTCCGCATGGAGGTTCAGATGCTCTTTATGGAGGGCAGGGTTCGACGGGGCATGCGATTTCACTTCATTTTTGTAGTGTCGGACGCACGAGTTTGCAGGAATGTTGCGTTCGTTACTTCTCCATAGCCATCGATGCGGCTCGCCGCCATTCGCTGCCGTGGACGAGGTCCTACCTTCGTGTCGTCTACAACGGCGGCGACGAGACCGCCGGGAAGCCAGACCCTGGCCGTTGGCGAGCGAGATTCTGCGAGGTCGTGCAGCAAAAGCTCGGTTGCGCGCGGTAGCGGGAAACTCGATGCTTGCCCTTTCCCGCGCAGTGCCAGGAGCTGATCGGCGACGGCTTCGAGATGTCGCACGATGCCCGGACCAAGCTCCTCGAGAAGAGGCAAAAGTTCGTGTCTTACGCGTGCACGAAGAAAGCGCGGATCGCTGTTCGACGGATCCGATGCAAACGAGATCCGGTGTCGCGCAAGATGAGCGAGCACGTCCGAGCGGCGCGCGCGGAGCATGGGGCGGACGAGTTCGATCTCGAATTCGAGCGGCGTTCGCGGCGAGAGCGCTGCAAGACCTCGAGGACCTGCGCCGCGTAAGAGGCGCATGAGCACGGTCTCGGCGCGATCGTCTGCATGATGCGCAGTTGCGATGGCGCCGGCACCCGCGCTTCGCGCAGCCGTGCAAAGCGCCGCGTACCGAGCCTTTCGCGCGCGCGCTTGAAGGTTACTGCCACGGCCGACATCGACGCGCGTTCGATCGAAGGGCACGCCGAGACTCGTCGCAAAAGAGGCGGCGAGCTCGAGTTCCGCTGACGCGCTTTCACGAAGACCGTGATCGACTCCGTGCGCGCGGAGGCAGATGCCGAGTTTCGGAGCGACGCGATGCGCGACGTCTAACAGCGCCATCGAGTCGGGGCCGCCGCTCACCGCGACGATGAGCGTGCTACCGCGAGGGAGCCTCGTTTCTCCTGCGAAAGCGCGACCGATCACGGTGATGAGCGACGGTGTCATCGTTTCATGCTCTTGGACGTGCGGACGAGGGCCGCGATGGTCTCGACGTGGCTTGTCTGCGGGAACATCTCGAAAGTCTCGAGGACGCGGAGTTCGTATCCGCCGCCGGCGAGTATGGCGAGATCGCGCCCGAGAGTTTTTGGATCGCACGAAACATAGACGACGGCGGCGACGGGTTTGCGTAAGAGCGCATGCACGACGTCTTTGGCGCCGGTACGCGGAGGGTCCAAGACGAGAAGTTTGGTTCCCGAAGGGATCGCGTAGGTGGCCGCGTCCGCCTCGACGACCTTGGCGGCAAGGCCGCGTGCTTCGAGGTTTCGTCGCGCAGCCGCACACGCGTCGCGATCCGATTCGACGGCGACGACGCGTCGCTCGCGCGCGAGGAGCACGGTCAAGTTGCCGGCGCCCGCATAGAGCTCGAGGACGGTCGCATCTCTGTTCGGCGTGAGCTCGATCGCGAGATCGGCGGCGCGCCTCGCAAGGAGCACGTTGCCGAGTTCGGTCGCCTGCGAAAAACCACCCGGTGCAACGCGGAGGGATTCGCCGTCCGGGCCTACGATCCACGGCGTGGGATCGCCGATGGTTGCAGGCACCTTCACCTCGCCGTTGAAGACGCGTGCGCCCGCAATCTCACCGCTCAGGACGGCGCGCTCGAGGCGCGCGAAGACTTCGGGGGCGAGCTCGCCATGGAAACGAAGATCGATGACGGCTCTGCGTCCCTCGGCAATCGAACCGAGCGAGAGCTGCACCTCGCCCTCGCCGCGTGATCCTGCGAGCCAGTGGCCGAGCGTACGCCGCACCGGCTCGAGGATCGGATCGTGTATGATGCACGTATCAATTTCGACGGGCTCGCGCGTGCGCCGGCCGTACGTGCCAACCACGGTCTTTCCATGCTTGCAGATTGCATGCATCCGAGCGCGCGTGCGATAGCCGAATGCAGCCTCGGCAGGATGGCTTCGCACGAGCGCGCGGGAGAACGCGGCGGGCAGCGAGCTCGTGACGATGGCCGCGTGCCCGCGCATCTGCGCGTCGGGCGTCATGTGCATCCAGTTGCATCCGCCGCAGCGATCTGTGTGGGGGCACGGCGCCGTCCGCCGATCGGGGCTCGGCGACACCACGTCGAGCACCCGCGCGCGTGCAGGGCGCGTCGTGAAGTCGGCTTCGATCTCGACGTCTTCTCCGACGAGAACACCCGGAACGAACACCGCGCGCCGCTCCCCCTGATGCGTGCAGATTGCAACGCCATCGCCACCTGCGGCGAGCTCCGCGACGGTCACGCGATATTTCACATGCCGGTGCCGATGGCGAGTCGAAGTTGCTGGCTCGTGAAGGAGCCGCGCTCGTCGACGCTGTAGTCGTCTTTTTCGAGCTTGAAGGTGCGCGATGCCGTGACGTCCGCCTTGCCAACCACGTGGAAATTCACGATGGGCGTGGTGTACGTCTCTTTCGCGATCAAGAGCGCGAGATCCATGGGAATCGTGACTGGGATGCGCACGGTCGTCATGGCGTTCGCGGCGAGCCACATGCCGTCGCCCGGAGCACGGAAGTCGATCGGCATCACGTACTTGTCCGCGATGGTGACTTGCCCTCGCATGGCGCGGATCGCGACGTCGTACGAGTTGGGATTATGAACGTCGAGGACCTGCGTCATCACGATCCCGGCGCCCGGCGGCATCGCGAAGCGCACGCCGTTGATCTCAGCGTGATTGAGCTGCATGGTCGGCTTCTTCGCGCAACCGACGGACGTGAGTGCGAGGCCGCAGACGAGCAAGAACGGAGTGAGTCTCTTCGAAGCAGTCAAAGGCACAACAAACCAGATTACACCCGCGAACGCTTTCGCGGAACTCTTCGTCCTCGCAGTCCTCGTGCGCGGCGAGGCGCGCGAAGAACGAAGGTGGTAGTTTAGGCACGTAGCATGTCCCGTCTGCTCTTCACGATCCCGTCGTACGATTACCTCGAGCCCGCATTCCTTGCCGCCGGTGATTTCGAACGCGGTCGCATCGAACGCAAATACTTTCCTGACGGCGAACGTTACTTGCGCATCCTCTCGGAGTTATGGGGGCGCGATGTCGTCGTGCTCGGAGGAACGCCGACCGACGTGGACTGGCTCGAGGTGTTCGATCTCGCGAGCGGCATCGCGCGCGCGGGCGCACGATCGCTCGCGATCGTCATGCCGTACTTCGGTTACTCCACGATGGAGCGCGCCGTTCTGTCAGGCGAGGTCGTCATCGCCAAAACGCGCGCACGGCTTCTCAGCTCCATCCCTGCGCCGGAGGGCGGCACGCGCGTGTTCCTCTTTGATCTGCACACGGTGGGCATCGAGTTCTACTTGGATGATCGCGTGCTCACGCGGCACATCTTCGGCGCGCCTCTCGTCACGAAGAAGATCAAAGAGCGCGTGGGCGGTTCTTCCTTCGTGCTCGGTGCGTGCGACGCGGGACGCGCCAAGTGGGTGCAGAGCCTGGCGCACGACATGGGCGTGACACCTGCGTACGTCTACAAGCAGCGCGATCCGGAGAGCGGCGATCTCGTGGTGACGGGCGTGAATGCCGACGTGAATGGCAAAGAGGTCGTTCTCTACGACGACATGATCCGCACGGGTTCGTCGCTCCTGCAGGCGGGCCAGGCGTACCTTGGCGCAGGCGCCAAGCGCGTTCACGCGATTGCGAGCCACCTCGTCTTGCCGGGCGGCGCACTCGATAAGCTCGTGGCGTCCGGCGTATTCGCATCCATCATGGGGACGGATTCGCATCCAGGGAGTTTGAAGCTTCCAAGGACGGACATCATCAGCATTGCGCCGCGCATGATTGAATGTCTCGACTCATAACTTTTGGTTATCTCTGATCTCGCCTGCGTGCCTCACCTGTCGATTTCGTCGATTGGTGTTGAAAACGTGCCGCCCGATCCGCGACCCTTGCGGCCATGACTCGATCGCCCGACAGTTCCGGTCCGCCCTCGAAAGTCGCTCCGCCTCTCATCGAGGACGACCGCACGGGAATGGACGATGCCACGTTGCGCCGCGCCTTCCTCGATCATTTGCACTATTCGCGAGGCAAGGGCTGGACGAGTTCGACGAACCTCGATCGCTTCTTTGCGCTCGCATTGGCTGTGCGCGATCGTCTCACCTTCCGCTGGGCGCAGACGCAAGCGACGTACTCGAAGGTAGATGCAAAGCGCATTTATTACCTGTCGGCCGAGTTTCTTCTCGGTCGTGCACTCTCAAACAACCTCCAGGCGCTCGACTTGTACGACCGGGCCAAGGAGCTATTGCAAGAAGCGGGGCTCGAGTTATCGGATCTCATCGAAGACGAGGCCGAACCAGGGCTGGGCAACGGCGGTCTCGGCCGCCTCGCGGCGTGCTTTCTCGATTCCATGGCCACTCTCGGTTATGCCGGTTACGGCTACGGCATTCGCTACGAATTCGGCATCTTCGAACAGGAGATCAAGAATGGCTGGCAGGTCGAGAGGCCGGACGAGTGGCTGCGTTTCGGCAATCCATGGGAGTACGTGCGCCCTGAATACGCCGTTAGCGTCCACTTCGGCGGGCGCATCGAGAACTCGTTGGATAAGAAGGGAGAAACTGTCGCGCACTGGGTCGACACGCAGACCGTGCTCGGCGTTCCCTTCGACACGCCCATTGCGGGCTTTCGCAACGACACGGTGAATACGCTGCGCCTCTGGCAGGCGCGCGCTGGTCACGAGTTCGATCTCAAGGTCTTCAACGACGGTGATTACGTCCATGCGGTCGAGGACAAGAATTCGAGCGAAGTGATCTCGAAGGTGCTCTACCCGAATGATCAGAATCAAGCGGGGCGCGATTTGCGTCTGAAGCAAGAATATTTCTTTGTTGCATGCGCCATTTTCGACATTGTTCGACGCTATACAGAGACGCATAAGACGTTCGACGATTTTGCAAAGAAGAACGCCATTCAGCTCAATGACACGCACCCCGCGATCGCCGTTGCGGAGCTCATGCGCGTGCTCGTCGACTTGCATCATGTGCCGTGGGATCGAGCCTGGGAGATCACGGTCGCCACGCTCGGCTACACGAATCACACCCTTCTTGCGGAGGCACTCGAGCGGTGGCCCGTCGCGATGTTCGAGCGCCTTCTGCCGCGCCACTTGCAGATCATCTACGAAATCAATCGGCGCTTCATTCGTTCCATCATGGCGCGTTTCCCGGGCGACGACGCCCGCTTGCGTCGCATGTCAATCATTGAAGAGGGCACGGAGAAGAAAGTCGCAATGGCGCATCTTGCCGTCGTTGGTTCGCACGCCGTCAATGGCGTTGCTGCGCTCCACAGCGATCTGCTCAAACGCGACGTGCTGCGCGACTTCGCCGAAATGACGCCGAAGAAGTTTTCGAACAAGACGAACGGCGTCACGCCTCGCCGTTGGCTCTGGCACAACAATCCTCGGTTGAGCGCGCTCATCACGGAAGCGATCGGACCTTCGTGGGTGACCGATCTCGACCAGCTCGACAAGCTTTCAGCGTTCGCGAACGACGCGTCGTTCGTTGAACGCGTGGGCGCCGTCAAACGAGCAAACAAAGCCGATTTCGCCGCCTACGCGGAGCGTACGTGGGGTTTCCGCTTCGATCCGGATTCGATGTTCGACGTGCAGATCAAGCGCCTGCACGAGTACAAGCGTCAGCTCCTCAACGCGATGCACGTCATTCGCCTTTATCTCGACGCCAAACGCGATCCAAATACGCTCGTGGCTCCGCGTACGGTGCTTTTCGGCGCGAAAGCCGCACCCGGATACCGCGCCGCAAAGCTCGTCATCAAACTCATTAACTCAATTGCAGATATTGTGAATGGCGACGTCGATCTGTTTGGGCGTTTGCGCGTCGCCTTCTTACCGAATTATCGCGTGTCCCTCGCCGAGCGCGTCATCCCCGCGGCCGATCTCTCCGAGCAGATCTCCACGGCAGGGAAGGAGGCTTCCGGCACGGGCAACATGAAGATGTCGTTGAACGGCGCGCTGACGATCGGCACGCTCGACGGCGCCAACGTGGAAATCCGCGACGCCGTGGGCGCAGAGAACTTTTTCCTTTTCGGCCTCACCACCGAGCAGGTGCTCGATCTGCAACGAACGGGCTACCACCCGCGCGCGGTGTACGACAGAAACCCGCGACTCAAAGAGGTCATAGACCTTATCGCGAGCGGCTTCTTCGGCGGTGACGATCCGACGATGTTCCGTCCGCTGACCGACAGCCTCCTCGACCATGATCCGTACATGATCCTCGAGGACTTCGACGCATATGTCGACTGTCAGAAAAAAGTGAATGAGGCCTTCCTCGACAAGAAGGGCTGGCACGAAAAAGCCGTCAAGAATATCTCTCGTATGGGCATGTTTTCGTCGGATCGGACCATCCGCGAATACGCAAAAGAGATCTGGGGAGCCGAGCCGGTGAAGATCAACCTACGGCCTTACAAGCCGGAGTAACTTGCTGCGCGGGACCGCGCACCGCAGGCCCCCCTGAGAGCGTGTTTACCGGCCGTTGCGAGCGAATCGAGGCTAGGGCGTGTCCTAGATACGGAACGAAAGATGTGGACGATGGAGACCGCAGCGGCAACTCGTCGGCGTGATCGTTGACTTTGACGTTTGACGTGAACGGCGACGGCGACGAACCGGTCGTTTCGTTCACGTCG